>JALGUG010000139.1 GCA_029820995.1 Candidatus Zipacnadia bacterium | reverse complement strand
GCCACGGCCGAGCGACGCAGTGAAGCCGCTCGGCGCGCAGGGCGAAGATGCTGGGGCTTAGCTTCCTGCACCCGTACGCCTTGGCCGCGCTGGCCGCTGTCGCGGTCCCGATTATTATCCATCTGTGGGGGCGCCAGCGCGCCCCCGAGATCCTCTTCCCCTCGCTCCGGCTTTTGCAACAGGCCCAACGCCGCACCAGTCGCTTTGTGCGGCTGCGGCAGCTCTTGGTTCTGCTGCTGCGCATGCTGATCATCGCTCTGCTCGTGTTGGCCTTCGCGGGCCCGATCAGCTCGGGCGGCTGCTGGCTGGCGCCTCGACGCACCACTGCGTTGCTGCTGCTGGACGATTCCTCCAGCATGGCGCTCCGCCAGGGGACACGCACCAGCTTCGATCTTGCGCGCCGGGCGGCGGCGCGGATTATACAGTCTCTCTCGGCGGGCGACGAGGCTGCACTGCTGGTGACCTCTGCGGCGGAAATGGGATCACAAGCTGGTCCAACGCGTTCCCCGGCTGCGGTTGCCCGCCAACTGGAGCGGCTGGCGGTTAGTGATGTGTCAGCTCGGCTGGACGGCGGGATGGCCGCGGCGGCAGACCTACTGGCTCAAGCTGGAACGCCCAGCGGTGCGGTCTTTGTCCTGACCGACTGCCAGGCCACGGCCTTCGGCGCCTCCGCCGGCGCCGCGCGGGACCTTCCCGAGAACACCGCCCTGTTCATCGTTGACGTGGGCCCAGCGGAATGGCGCAACACCGGCTGGCAGGACCTGCAGTTGCTGACCAACTTCCCTTTGCCCGGCCGCCCGGTCACCGTGCGCGCCACGCTGCACACCCACGGCTGGGAGGCCGGCCGGCGGGTGGCAGTCTCCCTGACAGCCGACGGCAAGCCGCAGCCGGGACGAACGGTCACCGCACAGCAGCCCGGCCCCAGCTTCGTTCAATTTCAGCACGTCTTCGCTTCTGCCGGTGAGCATTGGCTGGCTGTAGGCCTTCCGCCGGACGACCTGCCGGGCGACGACCGGCGCTATCTCTCGCTCGTGGTCCGACCCTCCGCGGCCGTCTTGGTGGTGGAGACTCCGGCCAAGCGCCGCCGCCCCAGCGAGTTCCTGGTCCCCGCTCTGAACCCGCCCCTTGATGCGCGGGGAGACCGAGCCGACATTCTCCGCCCGAAGGTCGTTGCACCCTCCGAGCTCTCAGCAGACCGTCTGGCCGCCGCTGATCTGGTCATCTGGGCGGATGTGCCGACCTGCGACGCGGCGACCGCCCAGGCGCTCGGCGACTTCGTGCGCCGGGGAGGCGGTCTCCTGGTGCTGCTGGGGTCGGCTGTGGAGCCCGCGACGTACAACTCCGTGTTCCTCCCGGCGATATGCGCTGCCGGACGCATCACCATCGGCGAACGTAGCGGCGATCCGTCCCAGCGCGAACGCTACTTCGCGATCACGGAGTTCGACACATCCGGCCCGCCGCTGGCTGCCTTCGCCGAACCACAGGCCGGCGACTTGAGCAGCATACACTTCTTCGCACGCTGGGACCTCCACGCGCCGGGAGCCACCGTTCGCGCGAGCTTCGACGACGGCTCGCCGGCTCTGGTCGAGACCTCTCAGGGACAGGGCCGAGTCGCCGTGCTCAGCCTGGCGCTCGATCCAGCCTGGTCCGACGCCCCGCAGCGTGCCGTCTTCGTCCCGCTGGTGCACCGCCTGGCGTACCATCTCGCGCGCGGAGCTACTCGCGCCATCCCGGATCTGGCTACGGGGCGTGAAATCGCGTTGACGCTGTCCGGCGCTGCGCGATCGCGCCGGGTGCGCTTGCGTCGCCCCGGAGGGGTGGAGCAACAGCGCCCGATCGAGCCGGGAGCGCGCCGGTTGCGGCTGGGGCCTGCCCGACGCCGGGGGATCTACGACCTGGCCGTCGAGGAGGGCGGTACGGTTGCCCGCCACGTCTTCGCCGCCAATACGCCGACGCCGGAGTTCGACCTGACCAAAGCCCCGCCGGAAGCCATTCGCCGCTGGGCCGGGCGGCCCGTGCGGATCCTGCCCGTGGCGAAGCTCGCGGAGCTGTCGGCTGCCGCCCTGCCGCGCTCAGCCGACCTGGCCGTTCCGCTCCTGGTCTTAGCGGCTCTGCTGCTGGCGGTCGAAAGCGCACTGTCGCTATCGCGGCGCCGCAGTGCTAAGCCGGCCGCGGAATAGGTGCGATCAGAGCCCCCCGCTGCGGTCGCGGACTCATCAAATCCGAGCAGAAACGGACTGCCGCCTACCACGGATCAGAGAGACGGCAGTGGACTTTCGGCAGGCGATCCGTCGCGCTCGTCATCCGGCAGGGCAGAGTCACTGGATCGCCGAGTCGGCAATCGGGGATGCCGGAGACGTCGAGGCAGCACTGATCCATCGAGACCCGCCCCACAATCGGCGCGGGAAAGCCGCGGACCTGCGCAACGGGGTTGCCTCTGCGCATGCCAAGGGCGACCGCGGCAACACGGGCCACTTCGCGCCAGGAGACGCGCGAGCGGACGGGGGTCTGGGTCAGGCCATGAGCGTGTCCAACCGGCACCGTGGCGATGGCTGTCGGCCGAGAGGTGGTGTACTCGGCACCATACCCGATGGAAGTGCCCGCTCGCACCTCCCGCACCGCAATCACCCTGGTCCTCAGTTCCCACGTTGGCCGCAGGTCGAGATTCCTGTTGCGCGCGCCGGGCCACCACACACCATAGAGCAGCGTCCCCACTCGCGCCAGGTCCAACTGGCTTTCCGGCAGGTCCAGAACCGACGCGCTGCTCGCCAGGTGCAAGATACTGGGCGGTTCCCTCCACTGCCGCAGGGCCTCGGCCGCCGCCAGGAAGGTCGCCATCTCTCGGCGGGCCGGCTCCTTGTTCGGCTCGTGCGCGCGCGCAAAATGGCCGTACGCGCCTGTAATGCGCAGCTCGGGTGCGGCGCTGCGGGCGGCCTCCTCGAAATCCCTCAGCTCGTCGGGATGCACCCCCAGCCGTCCGATGCCACAGTCAACAAACAGGTGTGCGCACACTCGCCGACCAGCCTGGCGCGCCGCCTCGCGCAGGATTAGCAGATCGTCTCCCGAGGCGACCGTGGCCGTCAGGCCATGTTCGACTAGCACGGGGGCTTCCGCCGGCAGAACGGGCAGCAGCACCAGGATCGGCAACTGCACGCCGGCGGCCCGCACCGCCGCGCCTTCATCCACCGTGCCGACGCCCACCCAACTTGCCCCCGCCTCCTGCGCGGCTCGCGCCACCGCCTCCAGCCCGTGCCCGTAGCCGTCCGCCTTGACCACGGCCATCAGCTCACAGCGCTCCGACAGCGCCCCGCGTACCGCCCGCACGTTGTGGCGGAGCGCTTCCACGTCCACCGCGATGTATGTGGTCGGCGGCAAGGATGCTCACCCTCAGACCCGGCCGGACCGGGAACTTCGCCTGACCCACAGCGTCTGACTAGGATAGCAGGCCGCCCGACGTCTGTCCAGTCAGCCTGTGGCGCCGCTGGTAGATTGCCGACCGGCCGATGGTGTATAATTCGGTGGATTAGTTGGGCAGATCTTGAGGCCGTACTATGCGAATGGAGACGATTGAGAAGAGTGGCCGCTTCTGGCGAGGCCTGAACGCCTTGGCCCTGGTCTGTCTCGCCACCGGGAGCAGCTTCGTTGCCGGCGCCCTGCTGAGCGTTCAGGGCGCTCTGCCCGAAGCCTCGGCCATCTCCGCCTATCGTCCCACAGCCACCACGAAGGTCTGGAGCACCGAGCTTCAGGCGGACGGCTCGGTCAAGCACACGCTCTTGGCCAGGGTCTCGCGCGAGAACCGCGAGCCGGTTGCGCTCAAGGACGTTCCGCTGCAAGTTCAGAGGGCAACGGTCGCTATCGAGGACCGGCGCTTTTGGGACCACAAGGGCGTGGACCCGCGCCGAATCCTGAAAGCCGCTCTGGTCAACGTTGAGAGCAAGGAGTACCGCCAGGGCGCCAGTACGATCAGTCAGCAACTTGTCCGGAACGTCTGGCTCACTCGCGAGAAGACCATTCTCCGCAAGCTCAAGGAGGCGCTGCTGGCCATTGAGCTGGAACGCAAGTTCTCCAAGCAGGAGATCCTGGAGATGTACTTGAACCAGGTGTACTATGGGCGCGGGGCCTATGGGATCGAGACGGCGGCACGGCTCTATTACGGCAAATCCGTGAAGGACCTCACCCTGGACGAAGCCGCGGTGCTCGCTGGTCTGCCTCAGCGGCCGCGCGACCTGTGCCCCTTCGATCATCCTCGAGCGGCCAAGCAGCGCCGCAATCTGGTTCTGGACTGGATGGTGGCCTGTGGGTGGGCCACTCGCGAGGAGGCCGAGAAAGCCAAGCAGGAGCCCCTCCAGGCCAAGCTGGCCAAGCCCCGCGAGGAGGGGCAGGCCGTGCTCCGTGCGCCGTATTTCACCAACCTGGTGCTGCGCCGGCTCTGCGACCGCTACGGCTCCGACGTGATCTGGAGCGGCGGCCTGAATGTCTATACGACCCTCGATATCCGGTTGCAGAAGGCAGCCGAACAGGCCCTGAACAAGCACGTGGAGCGCCGTCGCCGGTCCGGACAGTTGGACCGACGGTATGGCCAGGCCGCCCTGGTTACGGTGCAGAACAACACCGGCCGTGTGCTGGCGATGGTCGGCGGGTATGGCAAGTACTCGCAGAATCAGTTCAATCGAGCCCACAACTCCCGGGGACGACAGTGCGGCTCGGCGTTTAAGCCCTATCTGTATGCCGCGGCCATGGAATCGGGGTGGACGCCGGACCACAGGATCAACGGGAGCGCCTACAGTGTCAAGGATGGCCGGCGCTGGCACACAATTGACAACTACAGCCCCCGTCAGGGCGGCACCTACCGTCTTTGGGATGCGCTGGCCCTGTCCGTGAACGGTGCCGCGGCTCGGCTGATTATGCGCGTGGGCATCAAGAAGACCCAGCGCTACGGCGCCCGGATCATGAACCTCCCGCGCGAGCGCCTGCGGCCGGTGCCGACGCTGTGTCTGGGCACCTCGGAGGTCACGCCCCTCGAGATGGCCAGCGGCTATACCGTGTTCGCCACCGGCGGCCTTCGCTACGACCGCACCCTCGTGGACAAGATCACCGACAGTGAGGGCAAGACTCTCTGGGAGCACAAGCCAAGGCCGGTCCGCGTGCTGGAAGAACCGACCGGCATCACGATGATCAAAATGCTCCGCTACGTGGTGACCAACGGCACCGGGAGAGGCGCACGGCGGCTGGGATTCCCGTGTGGCGGCAAGACCGGGACCACGAACAACGGCTGTGATGCGTGGTGGATTGGTTTCACGCCGGAGCTGTGCACCGCCGTGTGGATGGGCAACGACAACAACAAGCCGATGCGTCATGCGACCGGTAGCGGCTTCTGCCTCCCTCTGTGGCGCGACTACATGAAGCAAGCCATGAAGGTCGCTCAGACGTGGCCGGGCTACACCGCTCAGTTCGTGACGGGTGAAGGCGTCAAGCACGGCCGCCCGCCCACTGCGCCGCCGGCGGAGGAGCAGCCGGTCAAGGTCCTGATCTGCGCCGAAACCGGCATGCTCGCGGGCCCGTACTGTCCCGTCAAGGTCGAGCGCGAGTATGCCAACGAGTCCCTGGCGCCGCACGAACGCTGTACGGCTCACATGGCGCCCCGCGCCTCGGAGCCCTCCGGCGAGCGAAGCAGCGGCCCCATTCCCGAGCCCCCTCCCGAGGTGGTCCCACCGCCCGCGCCCGTGGACGTTGAACCGCCGCCGATTGTCCTGCCGCCCGAGACGGAACCGCTCCCGCCCGAGCCCGTGCCGGAGCCTCCGCCTCCGCCCCCCGAACCTGCGCCGACTCCATCACCGCCGCTGCCGCCTGAGCCGCTTGACTGAGGTCTCTCTGCCATGACTGCGGACCGGTTTACATTGCGGCTTAGAGTCCTCGCGCTGCTCATCGGCTTGATGTTTGCGGTCTTCGTGGCCCGGCTGTGGTACATGCAGTTGTCCACCTGGTACCAGTATGTCCATCGAACCGCTCTCAACCGGACGGACGAGATCCGATCCGAGCTACCGCGGGGCCTCATTTTCGATCGCAGTGGCGTGCGTCTGGCGGAAAACGAGCGCACCTTCGAAGTTCAGACCGTTCCCGCGGAGCTGCCGACGGATGACCGCGAGCTGGCCGACCTGGTGCTGGTCTTGGCGCAGATTCTCGGTGCCTCAACTCTCGATGTTCAGGCGGCCCTAACACAAGCGCGGCAGTGTCCGGTGTTGGAACCGACGGTCTTGCCCAAGATCGGGGAGAACGTGCCCCTGCGCCCGTGCATCGCGGAGATCTGTGAGCGGCGGTTGGAGTTGCCGGGGATCTACATCCGCCGCGCTGCTGCTCGGCGCTATCCGGCCTATACCCCGGATCCGTCCTCGCTTCCGCCGCGACAGATTGCCAGCCACGTGCTCGGACACGCCAAGGCGATCACCGCAGAGCAGTACGCGAAATGGCGTGACCTGGAGGTCAAGCCGGCCTGGCGTCACCATAATGTCCGTCCCCGCTCTTCCGAGCTTTCCGAGCAACATGAGGGGCTCTGGGCCAAGCTGGGCAGCAGCTACCAACTGCGGCCCGCGCCGAAGGTCTACTCGGCCCATTCCATCGTGGGCCAAGACGGGGTGGAAGCTCTCTGCGACCCCGACCTGACCGGCGAGATCGTGCCTCCGCTGCCCCGGGAGCCGGTGCTGATGGGGCTGCCCGGGCAGTCGGTGATCGAGGTGGACGCTCGGCGCCGCAACTTGAGGGTGCGCTACCGGGAGGAAGGCCGACCCGGAGCCAACGTCTACCTCACGATCAGCGCGCCGATACAGTACGCCACCGAGGTCGCGCTGGCCAAGGCGGTCCGGGCCCATAGCCAGGACCAGACCGGGGCCGCGGTGCTGATGGACGTCAACACCGGGGAGATCCTGGCTCTGGCCAGTGAGCCGCCTGCTCCGGACCCCAACATTCTAGTGCGGGGGGCGACGCCCGAACAGGTCCGGCAGTGGCAGAACGATGAACGCTCACCGTGGACCGACAAGGCGATCGCCGGCCACTATGCCCTCGGCTCGGTGTTCAAGATCGTCAGCGGAGCCGCCGCTCTGGAGAAGAAGGAGCTGCGGCTGTCCGATACCTTCCACTGTGACGGTGTGATCTACGTCGGCGACGCTCGCACGCCCTTTCACTGTTGGAAGCGCAAGGGACACGGCACCGTTGACTATCTCAGCGCCATGGCGCAATCATGCAATGTCTTCTTCTATGAATTGGTGCGTAAGCGCGGCCTGAGTTCGGAGGAGATTGCGCAGATGGCCGCGGAGTTCGGCTTCGGGGAGGCCACGGGCGTGGGATTGCCCGGCGAGAACCCCGGTCTGGTGCCCACACCGGAAGAACAGGCCGAGAGCAAAGATCAGCCCTGGTACGAGGGTGATACGCTGCACCTGGCCATCGGCGGTCAGCGGCTTGATGTCACGCCACTCCAGGTGGCCGTCGCCGTCGCCGCGGTCGCCAACGGCGGCAAGCTCTTGCGCCCGCAGGTGATCAAGAAGATCGTCTGGCCGGCAAGCGACGGCCGCGTCGTGATCGCCCACCCGGAAGTGCGGCGGCAACTGCGCGTCTCGCCGCACACACTCGACTGCATCCGTCGCGGCATGTACTTGGCCGTCAACAGCAAGATCGGAACGGCCTACAAACACATCAGCGTTCCCGGAGTCGTTGTGGCGGGCAAGACGGGCTCAGCCGAAGTCGATCGAGTGCACAAACCGCACGCCTGGTTCGCCTGCTTCGCTCCGTACAAGAACCCACGCTACGCTTGCGTGGTCCTGATCACCAGGGGCGGATACGGCGGGCAGGTCGCAGCTCCGGTGGCTGAAGTCATGCTGCGCGAGGCCTTTCGGCGCCTTGGTCCGCCGGTACCCAGCACGAGCTCGGCCGAGCCGAGCAACTGACCAGCAGGGCGGCTTGGTGCCGCAGAGAGACCGCGTGTCTAGCTTCGACCTACAAATCTGGGGTGACGAACGCCGCGACGCCTGGCGCGCCTTCATCGCGGAGCAGCCCTACGGGGATCTGCTCCAGACGATGGAATGGGGGGCGTTGAAGGCCCGCAGCGGCTGGGAGCCGCTTCCCCTCGCGGCGGTCGAGAGCAATCGCCAGGTCGCGGCGGCACTGCTGCTGAAGCGGACGCTGCCCCAGCCCTTCCGGGCGCTCCTGTACTGCCCGCGCGGACCAATCTTGGACTGGCGCCGCCGCGAGTTGGTGCACGCGGTCCTGGAGGCCATTCGGGAACAAGCCCGGCGCCACGAGGCGCTCTTCGCCAAGTTCGATCCCGCAGTGCCTGCCAAGGAGACGAACGTGAGCGAGTTACTTCGCGAGCACGCTTGCGTTCCTGCCTGCGGGGAGCCCGAAGATGACGGCGGATTCGGCGGCGTCCAGCCGCGCTACGTAATGAAGACCAACCTGACCCCGCACCCCGACGAGCTCTTGGCATCCTTCAAGAGCAAAACGCGCTACAACATCCGTCTGGCGTCGCGCAAAGGCGTTGTCGTCAAAGTTGACACCACCCGCCATGACCTGCCCGAGTTCTACAAGCTGCTGCAAGTCACCGCCGAGCGTGATCGCTTCCTCATCCGCCCGCAGAAGTACTACGAGGACCTCTGGGAACTCCTGGTCGAGCCCGGCCTAGCCCACCTGTTCTTGGGCTACTATGAACAAGAGTTGATTGCCGGGGCCCTGTGCTTTATTCTGGGGCATCAGTGTTGGTACGTCTATGGCGCTTCGAGCAACCGGCACCGTCAGCGCATGCCTAACCATCTAGTTCAGTGGACCGCCATGCAATGGGCCCGCGAACGAGGTTGCACCGTCTACGATTTCCGCGGCGTGGCCCCTAACACCGAACAGGGCCGAGCCAGCCCGCTATACGGCCTCAATCGGTTCAAGGAAGGATTTGCCGCGGAGTTGGTGGAATATGCCGGCGAGTGGGATTTGCCTGTGCGCCCGTTGTGGTATCGGGCCTTCCGGTGCCTGGAGCCGCCGGTGCGGCGAATGCGCAAAGTTCTGGCACGCCTGCGCCGGTGAACCCCTATCCCCGAGGGCTGGCCCGCCCTCCGAAGCGAGTTCCGATCATGCCGAAGGACAAGCCGCCGCCTCAAGATGAGCCGACGGACGCTCCGCCCCTTGAAACGGCGAAATTGAAGGACAGCAGCGCGGACCAGGTAGTCGCCGACCAGGTCCAGATAAACGACTCGCTGGTCCAAACCGTCAATGCCGATACGGCTGTGCTGGAGCAAAGCGCCACGGCCAAGCTGGTGGCCGAGAACGCAAAACTGACCAAATCGGCCGCCGGGTACGTGTCGGCAGAGACGGTCATTCTCGAGGATTCCGCAGCCGGCGCCGTTGTCGCTGAACAGGTTCAGGCTGAGGGCCTGCGCTGCGCAGTTCTGTCTGCGGGCGAAGTCCACGGCGACGTAACTTGCCTACTCGACCGCCAGTCAGCGCTCGTCATCGGCGGTGTTGCTGCCGTCTTGGCCGCGGCCGGGCTGCTCTTGTGGCGGCGCCGTTGAACGGCACTTCCTGTGAGCCCCGGTCGAGATGCTCTTGGGAGCAATTCAACTTGCATGACGAACGTCCTCTGGCCGACCTAATCCGGGAACTGCTTGAGACCAGCATTCTGTACGTCAAGCAGGAACTCGGAGACGCGGCGCAGGCGGCCATATATAGACCCCTCAAGAAAGCCGGGCGGGTTGTCGGCCTGCTAAGCGGCGCGGCCGGCGCAATCTTGTGCGCTGTGCTGTGTCTTAGCGTGGGTGCGGTGTGGGGGCTCGGCGAACTTCTGGGCGGTCGGTACTGGGCGTCGCTGCTAATCTGTGCAGGACTGCTGATCTGTCTGGGCCTGGGCCTCATGGCTTGGAGCCGCCGTGAGATGTCTGAGCGTGACAAGCAGGGCAATGGACCCACAGAAAAGAGTTGAGCTGGCAGACGTCCAGCGTGCGGCGGCAGCCGTCCGGGACCGGCTGCGCTACGATCTCTCGCCGGCGACCATCGTGCGTGAGCGCCCATGGATAGCTTGGGGTGGGCTGGGCCTGACTCTTCTGGGGGGCGGTTACTTGCTGCTCAAGCGCCGGCGGCGCCCCGTGCCGACCGGGTGGCTGCTTGCGGGCGCTGCAGCAGGCGGCCTGCTGGGCTCGGTGCTGTACGTGGCTCTGGCCGGCCGGAACGAACGCAGCGAGAGACCCCCTCGCCTCCCTGCGGGGCAACTGGAACGCGTGTCCATGAAGCGCAGGTAGAGCCTGTGGAAGAACTGCTCCGCCGGGTATTGGATGACGCTACGGACCTCGGTGCCGATTTTGCCGAGGTCCGTGCTGGTCGCGCCGAAGGTCTGAGCGTCCGCGTCCAAGACCGGCGGGCCGATCGACTCTCAGCCGGCACGTCCGTCGGCGCGGGCATCCGGGTGCTGCTGAACGGCGCCTGGGGCTTTGCTCCCACCAATACCCTCACGCCCGAGGAGCTAGCCGCCGCCCTGCGCGATGCGCTCGCCATGGCGCGTGCCGCCGCAGCTCGCGGCCCGGGCCAGGGCGCCGTCTGCCCGACTGAGCCGGTCACGGCCAAGGCGACCTCGAAATACAAGCTGGACCCGCGCGATATTCCTCTGGAGGACCGCGTTGCGGCCGCTTTGGAGATGGAGCAAGTCAGCCGGTCAGTGGCGCCGGAGAGAACCGCCAACGTGATCATCGGCTATGGCGACGGCGTCTCCCACACCACAACCGCCAACACCTACGGCACCCTCGTCGAGCAACAGACAGTGCGCTGTGGCGCTGATTGTACCGTCGTCACTGAACAGAATGGTACCCGTCAGTATGCCTCCCAGCATCGTCACACGGTCATCGGCTACGAGTTGATCGAAGGTCTCGACCTCGAGCAGTTCTGCGCGGACACCGCACGCCGCGCCATCAGCCTGCTGTCGGCCGAGCCGGCCCCCGCGGGCAAGTTCCCCGTTGTGGTCAATTCGCGCGTCTGCGGAATATTGGTGCACGAGGCCTTCGGCCACAACTGCGAGGCCGACGCAGTCTGGGCCGGCAACTCCATTCTCGAGGGCAAAATTGGAGAGCAAGTGGCCTCGGAACTCATCACCATCAAGGACGACGCCACGCTCCAGGGCTTGAACGGGTGGTATGCTTACGATCACGAGGGCACGCCGGCCCAACGCCGGACCATCGTGCAAGAGGGCACCCTTTGCGGCTTCCTGCACAGCTTGGAGACCGCCGCCCAGCTCGGCGCCGAGCCCACGGGCTCGGCCCGCGCCGCCGGGCACCATTATGTCCCCTTGGTACGCATGAGCAACACGTACATGGAGGCCGGTGACTGGACCAGAGAGGAGTTGCTGGCCGAGGTAAAGGACGGCATCTTCCTCGAGGGCGGATACCACGGCTATGTGTTCACCGTCAAGGGACAGTTCACGTGCAATGCGGAACACGGCTATCGCATCGAGCACGGCGAGCTGGGGCAGCACTTGCGCAACGTGTCCATCTCGGGCCTGACCCTGGAAGCCCTGAAGCATGTCACCGCGGTCGGCGACCACGTGGAGTTCGGCCTGGGCGGCACCTGCGGCAAGGCAGGCCAGGGGATGCCCATTGATGCCGGCGGCCCGGACATCCTGATCAGCGAGGTTGTGGTCGGCGGTCGCAACTAAGCCCATCCGGGGCCGCCACTATGGGGCGACATGGACGATCTTCTCAAACTTGCGCAGCAGGCGGTGGAGCGGGCTCTGAAGGCCGGGGCTGAGCAGGTGGACGCCGTCTGCAGTCGCGGCCGCGCCATCTCCGTCTCGATGGAACGGGGCGCCGTTCGGCGGTGCGCCGGCATCCGTGACAGCGGATTGGGGGTCCGCGCCTTCCACGAGGGCGGCGTTGGCATGGCTTCCACGCAGAGCCTG
>JALGUG010000450.1 GCA_029820995.1 Candidatus Zipacnadia bacterium | reverse complement strand
CTGGTTCTCCCCCTGTTTGGCCTTGCACACAGTGTTCGGTGAGGAACGCCTGCAGTGCCCTGGAACTCTCCCCTCTCCTTGCCCCTGCTCTGCACGCTGGTCCTGTTACTACTACGCACTATAGTATACCCTTTATCTACTACTGTCAATAGTTATTTTTGCGTCGCTGCGTTGGGTTCGTTCCAGACAGGCAGGATGCCGGGCGTGCGCGACGCGACGAAATGACGGTCAGCCTGGTCGAGCCGAAGGGGGCACGAAGCCATGGGCAAGATCTTGCGCGTCCAGATGACCACCTTATCCGTGTCCGTGGAGGAACTCAGCAAAGAGGACCAGCCGACCGGCGGTCGGCACTTCACTTCGGGGGTCGTGTCGCGCGAAGTCCCTCCGTTATGTCACGCCTTGAGCGCCGCCAACAAGCCACCGTGCGGGGGACGGATTTCTATCGGCGCTAAGAGCCCCTTGACGGGGACGATCAAGGAATCGAATGCGGGCGGCAACGGCGCCAACGCTTTAGCTCGTCTGGGCATCAGCGGCATTGTGATCGAGGGTGCGCCGCCGGACGATCGGCTGCGGGCCTTGTGGGTGGGGGCCGAGGGCGCCAGACTGGAGGAGGCGGAGGAGCTCAAGGGCTTGGGCAACTATGACACGGTGGCGAAGCTGCAGGAACGCTTCCCGGGGAAGATCTCGTGCCTGACTATTGGCCCTGCCGGAGAGATGAGGCTGCCCGCGGCCAGCATTGCCGTGACCGACGAGGAGATGCGTCCGACGCGCCACGCCGGTCGGGGCGGCCTGGGCGCCGTGATGGGCTCGAAGGGTCTGAAGGCGATTGTGGTGGACAATGAGCACGGCGAACGGCCGGCCTCGGTGGACCGCGAAGGCTTCCGAGAGGCTGCTGCGCTGTTCGGACGCCTGCTCCGCCAGCATCCTGTCACGGGTGAAGCGCTGCCGACCTACGGCACGAACGTGTTGGCCAACATTCTCAACGAAGCGGGCGGCTATCCGACCCGAAACTTCAGCACCGGGCAATTCGAGGGCACGGAAGCGATCAGCGGGGAGAGGCAGCGGGAGACGATCATCGCCCGGGGCGGTCAGCCGAAACATGCGTGCCACAAGGGCTGCGTCATCCAGTGTTCCCGCATCTACCACGACGAGCAGGGCGAGTATCTGACCAAGGGCCCGGAGTACGAAACGATCTGGGCCCACGGCGCGAACTGCGGCATTGACGACCTGGACGCCATTGCCCGGATGGACCGCCTGGACGACGACATCGGCCTCGACACGATTGAGACGGGCGCGGCCATCGGCGTCGCCATGGCCGGCGGGTTGCTCCCTTTCGGCGACGCCCAGGGCGCGCTCTCACTGTTGGAGGAGGTTCGCGCGGGCTCGCCGCTGGGGCGCATCATCGGCTCCGGAGCCGCTGCGACGGGACGGGCTTTCGGGGTGACCAACGTACCCGTCGTTAAGGGGCAGGCGCTCCCGGCCTACGATCCGCGCGCGGTCAAGGGCATCGGAGTGACCTACGCAACCTCGACCATGGGCGCCGATCACACCGCGGGATACACCGTCGCGCAGAACATCCTGGGGGTCGGAGGCGACGTTGACCCGCTGAAACCCGATGGCCAGGCCGAGCTATCCCGGACGCTGCAGATCGCAACGGCAGCCATTGATTCCGCCGGCCTGTGCTTGTTCGTGGCCTTCTGTCTGCTCGACGTTCCGGAAGCGCTGCAGGCCGTCTGCGCTCTGACCAATGCGCACTTGGGGCTGTCCGTGGACGAGGACGGTTTTGCCGCCGTCGGCTCGGAAGTCCTGCGGCTGGAGCGCGACTTCAACACGCGCGCGGGCTTCGGCCCGGAGCAGGATCGCCTGCCGGACTTCTTCTCGGAAGAGGCCCTGGCGCCGCACAACGTCGTGTTCGACGTGCCGGCGGAGGAGCTGGATGCCGTCCACGGCACCTGAGATTACCGTTACCGTGAAGCTGTTTGCCGGTCTGCGGCGGTACGCGCCGGCGGGCGCCGACCCGCGGGCCTTCGCGGCAACAGTGCCGCCGGGCACGACGCTGCGCGAGCTGGCGGAACACCTGCGACTGCCCCCGAGCCTGTGGAAGCTCGCTTTCCGGAACAATGCGCGCTGCGTCCGGGCCGACAGGCTTCGGGACGGTGACATCATCGCCTTCTTCCCGCCCATCGCGGGCGGTTGAGCGACGCGGCGGAGGCGCAGGTTGCTCGTGGCGCTTCAGAAGCCCGTACATGATCGCGGCCCGGACCGTCGGTCCGGGCCGCGGTTGCTTGATCAGACGCGCACGGCGTCTTGCACCGGCATCATTCTCCGAACACCCAGTCGCCGAAGGCGGCAGGGCTGTCGAAGGCGCCGTAGGTGCAGGACCAGCACTGGTATTCGGTGTCGCCGCCGGGCTTGGCGGGGCGCGTGCGGTGGAAGTTCCCCGCCCAGACGGCGCCCGGCTTCGGCGCGCCGCCGTAGTCGGCAAAGGCGATTGCCGCCTCCACGAACCAGCGGTCAGCGGCTCTACTCGCCGCGGCCCGGCACCGGGAGTTCCATGCGCCGCGGCCGCCCCGCTCATCGCGGAGGACCCCGCGCGCGTTGATCACGTAGTGGTCGTAATCGCCCGCCGCACGATCGGCATCGGCGTCCACGTAGAACTCAACGCAGTCGTCCATCCACACCTCGGCATCGCGCCGGG
>JALGUG010000138.1 GCA_029820995.1 Candidatus Zipacnadia bacterium | reverse complement strand
ACGTTGATGGGCCCCGGCGGCGAGGCCGTGGATGCGCGCGTGACCGCAGAGGTCGTGGGGGACAGTGCCGCCGCTCAGTGGCAGGTCCGGCTGGCTGTGGAGCGCCTGTCGGACGTGGCGGGCTTCAGCGCGCAGGTCGAGGTCGCCGAAGGCAAGCTCCATTGCGTCACGGCCCGGTCCGCCGTGACCACCAGCGGCAGGAGCATTGGCTGCAACCAGGTGAGCGACGCCGGCCGCAAGGGGGCCGCGGCCGGCGCGTCATTGGACGCGCCGCTGCGGGAGCTGGCGACGTTCACGTTCTTGGGGGCCAGCCGAGCGGCGCGCGTCCGCTGGACCGTGCGGCTGTACGACACACACGGCAGGCTAGTGGCGCAAACGGCAGGCGCCGGTGCCGCCGAGGCTGGAGCCTCCGGTTGCCCTGGTCTCCTAGGGGACCTCGACTGTGACGGCGAGCCGACAGTCGGCGATGCCATCAAGATCCTGCGAATTGCAGTGGGGCTGGACCCGGATGACGAGAGGGCGGATGTCAACTGCAGTGGGGCAGTAGACGTGGGCGACGCGATCAGGGTCTTGCGTTGCGCGGTGGGGCTGGACCAGTGGCCGATCGGGACGGCGGAGGCCCAGGCGATCAACGAGGCCGCCACAGCGATCTCGCAGGCTTTCGATGAGGGCTTTGCCCAGGGCGGCCCGCCGGCGGCCATTGCACAGGGGAAACAGGCCGCCGATGCGGACCCGGCCGTAGAGGCAACCGCCGCCGACACATCTGCCCTGTGGGTCAAGTACCGAGGCGGCGGTGTGGACGTGTGGGATATCTCGCCGCCTCCCGCTGAGATACTGGGGTCTATGCAGGCAGCCCAGGTGTCGCCCAAGGTGCTCAAACGAGCAGCGGAATACGTGGGCAGCCAGTCGATTCTGATCGTCAACGTGGTTTCGGAGGAGGTCGACCCCGAGTTCGCCCCGGCCAGCGGAGCATTGCGCGCGTTGTACGAGCAACTACGGCAGATTCCGGGCTTCACAGTCGAGATGGTAGAGGGCCATGACGCCACGGTGGAGGCCTTCAAAGCTCTCTCGACGTATGGCATTGTCATTCTTGTCGGACACGGCAGGGCGCAAGAAGATACACCGGGCTTCCCCAGCGGCCCGTGTGTGCAGTTCCAGACCGGTGAGGAAGCGCCTCACCTCTTTGTCCCGGAGCTGTTCACCCGCTACTGGATGGACTGGCTTAGGGGACGCATGGCGCGGATGTGGATCGGCGTAGGACCGCGAGACGAATGCGGGAATCCCGAAAGCATTGCGTGTTATTGGGCGGTGACTGAGGACTTCTTCAGCCATTACTACGCCGACAAGCCGGCCTTTCCGCACACCGTTTTCTACTCGGGCTCCTGCCAGGGCCTCAAGAATGACGAAATGGCGAAGGCACTGCACGATCTTGGAGTGGCCGCCTACCTGGGCTGGACCGAGGTCCAAGGCAAATCGCCGTACACCGCGGGGGCACTGTTCCCCTCGATGTTTTGTGGTCAAAGCCTGGAGCAAGCCTTTCTCGGCCTACCGGAAGACTTGCGCTACCAGTCCTTTTACTATCCCCCGGCCGGTTGTCCGGGCAGCGAGCATTACGAGGCCTACTTGCAGTACTACCCAGGCGATGCGGGCACGCTGCAGTTGACAGACTGGTGTCCGCCCCCGTTCGCTTGCAGTGAGCCCTACTATGACGATGTGGCGTCCGCGTTGCGGTACATGGGGCGTGAGGCCGATATGGTGCCCCTTCACGGCATTTCTTCCAGTGCCGACCTCGCGGCGTACTCGATGTATGCTGTGAACTGCGCCAATGGGCTCGAGGAGACGTCCCAAGAGACCGCGCAGGCATTGGCTGACTTCGTAGCGGCAGGAGGCAGGCTCTATGCTTCCGATTGGGCCTTTGCCGTCACTCAGAAGGCCTTTCCGGGGAAGATCACGGTTCCCGAAGAGCCATACTGCGGCAGCGCCATGACGGTTACGGCCTCGGTTGTGAATCCGGTGCTACGGAACCTGTTGGGCGGACGCGAGTCAGTCGAACTCACGTATGACCTGGGGGCATGGGTGCCTCTCACCGGCGTCGGCCCCGACGTGGACGTGCTGCTGGAGGGCGAGTACGAAACCTATGAAGGGTGGGAAGGATTCCTGAGCGCCGCAGGCGTCAGCCCATCCAGGAGGCGCGATCCCCATACCGTGCTACCGCTCGGCTGGTTGGCCGAGAATGGTACCCGAACCACCGGACCATTGGCGGTGGCATTCAACTATGGGAACGGCAAGGTGATGCATACAACGTTCCACTATCACGCGCAGGTGGGCGTTACGCAATTGGCACTGCTCAACTACTTGCTGCTCAGCGAGTAGCAAGGGGCCGGTTCCCCGGTAGGCGGCTCTCGACGACGCCGGAAGAGATGTTCGCGCCCTTGGGGGATATGCTGAACTTACCGGTGTACACTTCTTCCCGGGCGCGCGTCGCCGGCGGACGGCAGCGCTCCTTCACTTGCAGATTGCGCACGGCCTGCGGCAGGAGTCGCGCGGCGGGCGGTGAAGCCACAGCAGTAGAGGGCTAGTAGCCTGGAGAATAGGGGGGAGAAGCGAGGGGCATTCTGCGGATTGTGTTGGCTGGCGTGGTGGGGGCTAGTCCGGTGGCGGGTTGCTGAGGGGGCGTTCTTCGGAGCGTATCACCTGAAGAGTTGACTTGGGGTGCCGCCTGGCCTGGCGTTAGGCCAGGCCATTGCGTTCGTGGACTCGAGCGAGGACGGCCGCAAGGCCGCCGCGGCCGGCGCGTCATTGGACGCGCCACTGCAGGAGTTGGCGACGTTCGCCTTCTCGGGGGTGAGCGAGGCGGCGCTGGTGCGGTGGAGGATCCGACTGTATGACGGGCACGATCGGCGCGGAAGCTGATTTGGTCGCGACCATTTGCTGTGAACGGAGACAATTCCTCCTGCTTGCGAGGAACTTGTGACGGACACGGCCAACCTGGCAGGCATGATGAGGCCGCTCCGGAGAACCCAACTGTTCGCCCGCCTGGCGGCTGGTGTGGTTGCCGCCCTCATTGCGGCGTGCGGAGCAACGGCAGCCCAGGACGCTGCCGTTCGGAGGGCGGCCTTACTGCAGATCAAGGGTACGGACGCCCGGGCCATTGCACGGCTGACGAGCGGTCTGCAGGACAAGGACCCCGTGGTCGCGCGCACGGCCGCGCGGCTGCTGCTGCGCTGCGGCACGTCGGCTCTCCCGGTTCTGAGGAAGGCCCTGAAGAGCGATGACCTGCTGGTGCGCCGGACCGTCGCCCTGGGCCTCGGTGAACTGGGGCCCGAGGCCATCGAGCCGCTCACCGAGGCCCTGAGAGACCAGGCCCCCCTCGTGCGCCAGGCCGCGGTGTTCTCGCTAGCGCGCATCCGGCCCCGGTCTGAACGCGCGATCAGGATGCTGACCGCCGCGGGCCAGGATGACGATCCCGTCGTCCGCGAGATGGCGCTCAACGCCGCCCGAGGGTTCTTCAAGACGGTGGACCGTATCCGCCTGCCCAGAGACGGCTGGAAGTTCAAGCTCGATCCGGAGCGCGTTGGCAGGGACCGGAAATGGTTTGCCGTGGACTTCGATGATCGCGGCTGGGACGACATCGAAATCGAGCACGCGTGGCAGCACTTCAAGTACGACTATGTGGGCGTTGCCTGGTACCGCCGCAGCATTGACCTGCCAGCCCGACCAAAGCTAGACAAGGTCGAATTGTCCTTTGAGGGCGTGGACGAGTGCGCATGGGTGTGGGTGAACGGCGAGTACGCCGGGGAGCATGACATCGGTCCGGTGGGCTGGAACAAGCCCTTCCGGCTCGACGTGACCAACCTGTTGCGCTGGGGTGAGAAGAACCAGATTACGGTGCGAGCGATGAACACGGCGCACGCCGGTGGCATCTGGCGGCCGGTGAGTATCGTGGTGCTGGAGCTGAAAAAGTGACGGGAATGCTGCTAAGGCGGATAAGGCAGCGCCGGAGGGTGATACTTCTTGCGCACAATACTGGTGACACTGACATGGGCCCTCGTGGTCTGCAACCTCGCCGGGGCTCAAGAGGTAGAGGGAGGCACAGTGCAACTGGCCGAGCCTTTCACTAGTGCATATGCCGGAGAGGACGCTACGGGGGAGCACGTCATCGCGCTGTGGCAGTTCGACGTGGAGGGACCGGAGAAGGATGCCTCGGGGAACGGGCACGACCTGACGCTGAGGGGCGCGCAGTTCGTCGGCGAGGGCAAGTTCGGCGGCGGGCTCGAGTCCTTCCGGGGCTGGCCCGCCGAGGACAAGCCCCACCAGTGCGTCGCGAAGCCCAGCCCCAAGCTCACCCCCAAAGGCGCCTTCACCGTCGAGATGTGGATCAGGCCCAAGCCAGAGATCGACGGCTACCCGGAATCGTTCCTGCTCGACAACAAGTACGTAGACGAGAGGGGCTACCAGCTCATTCTCGGAGGGGCGAGCAAGCAGGGATGGCGCACGCTCCGGATGCGGCTGGGGTTCGGCGAGGATACTGTGCAGTACAACTCCAGCGCGTTCTTGTACGAGCCGGGCGTGTGGCACCACATTGCTTTCACTTATGACGGCGCCGGAACGGGCCGCTTCTTCATTGACGGAACCGCGCAGGGCCGCGACAGTCACCCCGAGCGAGGCCCCGTTGCGCCAGGCAGAAAGCCTCTGATTATCGGCGACCGGGTGGGCAGCTATTACCACGGCTTCCCCGGCTACATAGACCAGGTTCGCATCTGCAGAGGCGCTCTGGAGTTTCGGCCCGCGGGGTTCGAGGTGGTCTCCCAGCGCAAAGTGTTCGTCCGCATGGAGCAATCGGCCGTGGTCGGGTTTACCGTAACGAACCGGCAGCGAACCAACCTCAACGGGGCCAAGGCGTATTTCGCGCTGGGCGCCCTGCCCGCGCAGGAGGTCGCGATCTCCGAACTGCAACCCGGCGGACAGCAGCGCATTGACTACAAGCTGGACGCCAGTTTGCGGCCCGACACATACCCACTCTCGGCGACCATCGAGATTCCGGGCGACAATCCGTACCGCAGCACGGAGGAGTTCAGTGTGACCATCGTGCCCCGCCCTCTGCCGCATCGCATGCCGGTTGTCATGTGGGGCGCCGGATTGGGGGAGATTGAGCGCCTCAAAGACCTGGGCTTCACGCACGCCATCGGCCTGTGGGCGGACCTGAACAAGGTTTGGGAGGCCGCAGAGCCGACTGAGGCCGCGGACCCGGAATACGTGGCTCGGGTGATGCCGCAGCTCGACGAGGCGCTGGCGAAGGGCCTCAGGGTGGTAGTGTCCTTGTCTCCGGGGCGCTGGGCGCGGAGGAAGAAAGAGTACTGGCGCGTTGACCGCGAGGGCAAGCCCTATGAAAAGAAACACGACGTGTGCGGCCTCTTCCCCCAGATCCAGAAGTTCTGCTACAACGCCGGCGCCTCGGTGGCCCGGACCTACGGCGGGCATCCGGCTCTGCAGTCCGCGCTGATCCACACTGAGGTGCGTGGCGAGTCCGAATTGTGCTACCACGACCACGACAAGGTGGCCTTCAAGAAGTTCGCCGGGTACGACATCCCGGAGGGCCTGGCGAACATGAGAGGCACGCCATACCAGAACATTGACGGCTTCCCCGCCGACCGCGTGATCCCCGACGACTACCCGATGTATGTGTACTACAAGTGGTTCTGGAAGGAGGGCGACGGCTGGAACGGTCTGCACACCGCCGTACACAAGGGGCTGAAGTCCACCGGGCGCAAGGATCTCTGGACCTTCCACGATCCGGCCGTGCGGGTCGCGAGCGTCTACGGCAACGGCGGAGACGTAGACTACCTGTCGCACTGGACCTACTCCTATCCCGACCCGATCCGCATCGGCTTGTGTACCGACGAGCTGTTCTGCATGGCCGGCGGAGCCTCGCGACGCGATCAGAAGGTCATGAAGATGACCCAGATCATCTGGTACCGTTCCCAGACCGCTCCGGAACCGGGCGAGGAGGCGAAGGCGCAAACGGCGGAGTTCTCCGACAAGGACGTCCAGCCGCAGGGAACGGGCACCGTTGACGCCTCCGGGCACTACCAGGCCGCGTGGGAAAAACGGATTCCGGACGCGCGCTTCATCACCATCGCGCCGATGCACCTGCGGGAGGCCTTCTGGACCAAGATCTCCCGCCCGATCCAGGGGATCATGTACCACGGGTGGCAGTCGCTGGTGGAGGCGCCGACCAGGCCTGGCGGGTACCAGTACACCCACCCGGAGACCAAGAACGAGCTGCGGCGGCTGGTGAAGACGGTCGTTGAGCCGCTCGGGCCGACGCTGGTGCAGGTTCCCGACCGCAAGAGCGATGTGGCGTTCCTGGAGAGCTTTGCCTCGCAGATGTTCGCCCGGCGCGGGACGTACGGGTGGAACGGCGGCTGGGCGGGTGACGCGTACCTGATCCTGTTCTACGCGCAGTTGCAGCCGCAGGTCGTTTACGACGAGACAGTTCAGGAGCGGGGCCTGGACGACTTCAAGGTGCTCGTGCTGGTGGATTGCGACGTGCTGGTCCGGTCCGTGGTGGAGAAGATTAAGGCCTTCCAGGATCGGGGCGGGATCGTTGTCGGAGACGAGAACCTGTGCCCGGCCATCCAGCCGGACATCCTGCTGCAAAGCCACGATCGCCCCAAGGAAGCGGACAGGGCGCGCGCGCTGCTGATCGAGAAGGCGCAGAAGCTGCGCCGGGAGCTGGACCCGCATTACGTGCGCTACGCCGAATCCTCCACTCCCGATGTGATCACCCGGGTCCGTCGGTACAACTCGACGGACTACCTGTTCGCGGTGAACGACCTGCGCGAGTACGGCGATTATGTCGGCCACCACGGTCTGGTCATGGAGAACGGTCTGCCCAGCGAAGCCGAGCTACGCGTCAACCGCGACGGTGGCCATGTGTACGATCTAGTGGCGCACCGGGAGGTCAAAGGGACCGGAGGGCGGGGCACTATCAGCGTCAAGGCTCGATTCGGCCCCTGCGAGGGCCGGCTGCTCATGATCACCGAGCGGGCTATTGGCGCCGTCCGGATTGAGGCGCCTGAGCGTGTTGCGCCGGGCGAGAGCGCGACGATCAAGGCGACGGTGGTGGACGCAGAGGGGAAGGCAATCAACGCCATCGTGCCTGTGAAGGTCGAGTTGCTCGACCCGGACGGCAGGCCCGCCGAATTCAGCGGTTACTATGGCGCCAAGGACGGGCAGGTGGGCATCGCAGCGCAGATCGCCGCCAACGATGTGCCGGGGCTGTGGTGCATCCGGGTGCAGGAGCTGGCCTCGGGCCGGACGGCCGACGCGTACATGCGGGTGGAGGGCGGCCAGTAGCGCACGGTGGCGAAAGCTCGCCTCACTTGTTCCGGAGGCCGAAGGGTTCAGTCGTACGGGGCGCAGGTCAGTGCGATTGCGGCCTCACCAGGAAGTCGATGATGCCCGCAGGCTCGAAGCCCAGGTCGTTGGTGACGATGAAGCCGTCCCACAGGACTTTGACGTTGTCCGCGGCCGTCAAGGTCAGCGTGTGCTTCCCGGCCTGCGCTCGGTACGCCATCGGATCATCGGGTTTAGTGCGGCCGGGACGGAAGCAGTCCCACAGCCAGGTGTCCAGCACTGGACCGCCGTGGCCCACGCAGATGTAGCTGAACGCAATGCTGTGCCGCCCCAGGTCTTGGCCGTCCAGCGACACGCCGATTCGGGCGCTGCGGTTGCCGTCCAGGCTCTGCACCTTCCCCCAGAGCACGAAGCGCGTGTCCGCCTCGAGACTGAAGGGTAGCTCGATGGCGGGTGCCTTGGTCGTGTTCCACTGCAGGTCCAACGAGACAAACACGCGGGGCTCCAGCGCCGCTGTCCGGACAGCAGCGACCTCGGTCGGTGGTCCTTCGTTTCCGGAGCGATCCACGGCCGTCACGCGGTAGAAGTACTGCGTTCCCGCTTTCAGACCCCAGTCCGTGTAGGGCGGCCCCGGGGGCGAGGCGATCAGGTGCTCCTGGCTCGGTGTGAAAGTCTGGGCGTCCCCGCAATACACGTTGTAGTGCGACAGGTCGGGGGCCTCACAGGGCGGCCACGCGAGACGGGCGGCGTAGGAACCCACAGCCGCCGCCGTCAGCCCGGAGACCGTGGGCGGCTCCTCGTCGAGGCCCCCTAGGCCGGTGGGCCGGTACTCGGCGTCTCCTGTCAGCAGCACGCGGTCAATCGTGACCCCCGGCGCGGAGACCTCGAGCGATAGCTGCTCAGGCAGGCCCGTGCGGGGCCGGACCGTCTGCCCGAACCGCAGCCACTGCCACTGATCCGCTTCGACTCGCACCCTTCCGAAGCTCAGCTTGCCGCAGGTGGCCGACAGGGACGCAGGCGCACGGCCACGGGCGCGGACCCACAGGTGCTGTCTTGTCTGATACGCCGGCGCTCGGACGCGTATGGTCATCGGCGAAGCCTTGCGCAGCTTGCCGAGGGTGACGGCGTATAGGCCGGCGGCTGTGGGATCAAAGACCTCTACGGCGGGCGCCTTGTAAGCGCCGCTTTCCGCCTCGAAGTACAGGCTCCGCGGGGCCGGCCGCTCCGAGACGGAGATAACCTCGTTCGACGGCAGGCTTTCCAGGCCCGAGTGCTCCACGGCAGTCACTCGAAGGAAAACCGGCCCAAGCTTATTGTCCTTGCGGCGCTGCATGATTGCGCGAGGTGAAAGCTGGTACTCTGTGGCCGTGATCGGCTCGGGAGTGATCTGCTCGCCCCCGTAGCCGCTCTGTTCGGAGCAGTAGACCAGGTACCCGGCGGTCTCCCGGTGATGCGCGCCGGGCCGCCACTTCAGATGAATGCCGTCCCCTCGCTGCTGCGCCGTGAGCTGCTGTGGCGGGTCGGGCTTGCGCATCACCAGGAAGTAGAACTCGATGTCGCCCAGCATACTCGAGGCAAAGCCGAGCTTCGTGCCGTCGGGGCTCATCTCGGGGTGCGCCTCGGACCAGTAGGTGGAGTGCTTCAAGCGGGAGTTGTGCGCGCCCAGACGCTGGACGGTAGGGCTCCCAAGGGCGATAACCCGCTTCAGATACCGCCCCCCGCTGGTGGCGTACCAGTCATTCGAGACCTCCCAGGTCTGGTGGTTCGAGCCTTCACTGCTGATGACACGCAGTTCGTTGGTGTGGATGTTCCGGATCGCGCAGGGGCCGATGATCGCGATCCAATTGCCGTCGGGACTATGGGCCCGGTGACCATAGGTCTGGTCGCAGATCTTCCGGAGCCGGTTGTCGGCCGTAATCATGTACTGCCCGGCGGGCTTTTGCCCTTCATACTCGAACTCAACTGAGTAGTCGCCGAGCTTGGTGAACCACGTCTGGTGCACCCAGCCCTTCGGGTCCAGAGCGACGCCCTCCTTGCCCTCGCGGTCCATCAGCCAGATCCGTGAAAAGCGCCGACCGTCGTCGCCGACCAGCAGCTCCTGGACGAGCAGCTTCTCGCCATCTTGACTCATGGGCCAGAGCGACAGATCGCCGTCAAAGCGGCGTGTGGTTTCGTACTGCCCGGTGAGCACGTTGCCGATCGCCAGGTCCCACAAGTCGGTCTTCCGGTGGCCGCGGTACCGGCGGAAGTAGATGCGCTCGGGCAGCCGGCGATCCCAGATGGCGCCCGAGGCGTAGAAGGGCAGCTTTCGCCACCGCGAGGCGTCCGCGGGCATCAAGACCGTCCCCTTGCCCAGTTGCCCCGTGTGAAAGGCCAGCAGCGACCCGTTGGCGTTCCAGGGCGTGATCTCCATGTAGTAGTGCCGGGTGCTCGTGCCGGCTGAGCGTGTCAGCATCCAGATGTCGGCGCCTGTGCCGGAATCCTTGAAGATGACGCGATCCGACTGGTAGTGCCCGTCGTCCGCCTGCAGCAGATCATACGGCTTGAAAGCGGTGCGATTGGCCAGCTCTTCGAGCCGATGGTACGGGTGTGGAGTGGGCAGTGTGGCCACGGTGCCCCGCACCTCGTTCATTCGCCGCACAACGGCGTCATCGAGGCGGAGTAGGCCCTTGGTCCGAATGAGCTGGAAGCCGAGCTGGAGCGAGTCCACGCCGGTTTCGGGTATCGTCGCCTCCATCCTGACCTTTTGCCAGCCGTCGGTCGCCGGCACCGGTGCTCCCCGCTTCCCGCCCTGTTTGCCCGCCAGGTTGTAGCGCATTCGGAATTCCTGGTCGCACTTTACTGTAGCCGCCAGCTCGTACGTCGAGCCGGCCTGCACGGGCAGCATCCGCGTGTAGAACACGGGGAACCACTTGTAGTCATCAAACTTCTCCAGCTTGCCGGCGAACTTGCCGGAGGCCGCGTCCTCGGTGGTGACGGAGCACTTCCCTCGGCCCTCCTGGTCGTAGTAGGCGTAGAGCCATCCGGGCGGCGGCCCGTGGTCGGGGATGCCCTGCTCGAATCCGGGGTTTGTCAGCAAGTTGCGATCCCGGAATACCAGATAGCCCCAGCAGTTCCTGTTGTGGAAGCTGTTGCTCTCGTTGTGCGGCCACATGGAGTTCTGATACCCCCGGGCCATGCACCCCAGCTTGATGCGCCAGACCCAGCCCTGGGAGGGCGCTGCGGAAAGGCTGAAAGCCGCCCACGGAATGCGGGCCTCGGCCTGCCAGCCCCCCACGTTGGAGCGCGTAGCCAGCTCCCAGTCCGGGTTCCAGGCCATCTGCTGGTCCGGCGGAACGTCCGGGGCGTGGCGTGCATCCATCCGCGAGCCGAGCGCATTGACAGTGAGGTGATAATAGCTGTCATCCACGAAGGACGTTGCCAGGAACAGCTCGATGGAATCGTCGCTCCACGTCTTGCCGTCACGAGGTCGCTGACGAGCGGAGGGCGGACGACCGGGAGCCGTGGTGGCGTCCACCCCCAGGTAGAGCGCCCCTTCGTCCATCATCAACCTGGCCTGCGTGCGGTTTCGCGCCGGGCCGGCTGCGACACCCGTCTGGAAGAAGACGGGCGGCTCCTGAGCATCGGCCCAACACGCGTCGCCCAGGTCGCCGTCAATCACAGGCGCTTCCCGGGCCCAATGGCACACATACTCCGCCGCGCCCTGTCCAAACGTCGGGGCGCAGAGCGAGCACAGGACAGAGCACAGGGCGAGTCGCATTATGATTCCTCCTTCCGGCCGCCGTCGGTTTAGAGGCTCCTCCGCATAGCTCTATTCCCCGAATGACCCCTGGAACTGATACCAGCTCACCGTCGCCCAATCGCCGCCCACATTGTCGAGCGTGAGGCGGTGCCGACCGGCCGGAATCGGGAAACTGTAGCTCTTGTTGTACTCCGAAGCCATGCCGTCGTTCTTCCCATCCAGATCCGGCAGGTCAGTCGTCTGCTTCGTCTCCCCGTCCACACGGTATTCTAGCCGAGCGCCGGCGGCCGCCACGGCCCTGATGTGGACCAGCAGTTGCGCGTCGCCGGCTGCGTTCACCAGAAAGCTCGGTGGATTCCGCAAATGGGTGTGCAACATGCCTTGGAGAAACCCCGGTAGTTCGTCGGCGTGCTCGACCTCGCCCTTCGGCAGCACTCGGAACTCGCTGCGCGTCGGCCGGGCCCAACGATAGCTGGGCCGGATCCGCACCGGGTCGGCGAGCCGACTCAGATCGGGCTCCTCCGTGTAGCGGAGCACTGCGACGGCATAAGCCTCCAGTTTGGCCAGCGTTACCTCGATGCCCTTATCGGTGGCACGGCACGCACCGGGCTGCTCGCCCTCCCAGTCAGGGGAGATCAGCGTCACCTTCTGCGGCACCGCGGTCACCGGGAGCTCGATGGCGATGTCGCTCCGCGGTCGAAGTTGGCCGGCCTGCATATCACGGTTGATCACATGCAACAGAATTGCGCGCGGCTCGGGGCTCCACCACGCCGCCAGGCTGAGGCGGTCGGCGTCGGTCTGCGGGGTCTCACAGCCCAGATAGCGCGCCTGAAGATACAGGTCCCGGTGAGC
>JALGUG010000449.1 GCA_029820995.1 Candidatus Zipacnadia bacterium | reverse complement strand
ACCGCTCTAGCCGAAGTGGACGTGGTCGCGAGCGCGCTTACTGGACCCAAGGGCGAGATCCCGGCCAAGAATATCGCGCTCTATCGAGAGCACTACGTCAACGTCTACGAGCCCAGTCTGCGTTCGAAGGCGCCGACCGGCTGGTACCCCGATGCGCTGATCCCCTTTGTGGACCCGGTTGACGGCTCCCCCCTCAGCGGCGCCAAGTACGACGCGGTGCCCTTCGACGTGGAACCGGGCGCCAACCAGGGGATCTGGGCGGAGGTCTACGTGCCGCCGAATACGGCTCCCGGGGAGTATGCCGGCAAGGTAACGGTGAGGGCCGACGGTCGGAAGCCGGCGGAGGTCCCGGTGAGGCTGACCGTCTGGAGCTTCGCTCTTCCCGAGACCATCGCCATGCGCTCCAACTTCGGCGGCCTCGGCGGTCGGGTTGCCAAGCGCCTGGGCCTCGACCCGGCGTCGGAGGAATTCCGCCAGGTCGAGGACCTCTATATCAGCACCATGCTGGCCCACCGCTGCATTCCCAGCTCATTGGGGCCCGTCTGGCCGGAATGGACGCCGGAGGGCGGCCTGGACGACAGTCACAGCGGCGAGCGGTTGCGCCTGATGGTCGAGGACCGCCACGTCAATGCGCTTCGCATTCCTTTCAGATACCGCAACGAGCCGGAGAAATGCAAGGCGTACCTGCACGACCTGGCGGCCTATCTCCGCCGGAAGGGCTGGCTGGATTTGGCCTACATCTACATGAGAGACGAGCCCAACAACGCCGAGCAATACGAGACCGTTCGCCGGCAGGGCGCCCTCATCCACGCCGCCGACCCCGGCCTCAAGCGCCTGTGCACCGAGCAGACCATCACCTCGAACCCCGAGTGGGGCGATCTATACGGCGCCGTGGATATCTGGTGCCCGCTCTGGGGGCTGTACGATGAGGAGACCGCCCGACAGCGGCAGCAGTTGGGAGAGGAGATCTGGAGCTACACGGCGCTGTGCCAGCGCGACGAGAAGAACCCGTTTTGGCAGATTGACTTTCCGCCGGTGGTCTATCGCTCGCCCTTCTGGGTGAGCTGGCACTATAACATCAAGGGCTTCCTCTACTGGTCGAGCGTCTACTGGAAGGACGGCGAGGATGTCTGGACCGAGCCGCACTTCCGCCAGAAGTACTGGGGCGAAGGGATGCTTCTGTATCCGGGCACCGAGGCCGGCATTGAGGGCCCGGTGACCTCGATCCGCCTGAAGCTCATTCGCGAGGCCATGGAGGACTTCGAGTACATGACGCTCGCCGCCCACAAGGCCGGCCGGCAGAAGGTGGACGCTATCGTAGACCGCGTGGCGCGGTCTTTCACTGACTGGGAGCACAACCCGGCGACGTACGCCACGGCGCGCCAGGAGCTGGCGGCGCTCATCACTGCGAAGCCGTGAGTAGCCACTCGGAGGCCGCCCCGACGAGCAGCACGCCAATCAGGCCCGCCCTCAGGGCGCGCCGCCTGGCGACACAAGTCGGCCTGCGAGGCCCATAGCGTGCGGCTTCTCCAGCTTTGGAGGCCTTCATGTCCTGCTTCTGCGTCCTTCCGCTCATCTGCGCCCAGCTTGCGTTCGGTGCCGACTTCAGCTTGCTCGCCGAGGGACAGCCACCAGCGCTACAGGGCGAGGTCCACGGCCGCGTTCCCGTAGAGCCCGTCAGCGGACGCACGGCGGCGCGGTTCAGCTCAGCCGGATGGGTCACCATTCCCACAGCCACCTATTTCGACCCTCGCCGCGGCGGCTTCGAGGCGCTGATCTGCCCGCGCTGGGGGCCGAGCGACGGCGCTCGTCACACGATCTTCCATGTGGGAGAGAATGACGCGCTCTCCCATTTCACGATCTTCAAGACCGAAAGCCCGGCCATCCGCTTTGTGGTCAAGCACGACCCGAACACCTATGCCGCCATTGACATCCCCATCGCCGACTGGAAAGCCGGCGAATGGCACCGCGTTCGCGCGTCCTGGCGCACCGTCCGCGAGACGCTTCTGGCCCTGCTGCAGCTTGACGAGCGCGGGGTGAAGTACCTCCTACGCGGCAAGCCGCTGGCCGAGGTCCCCCGACGGTGTTACATCGGCAGGCGCGGTCCGGGACGACAGTTCGCCGACGCTGCTATCGCCCAGCTTCGCCTAACCTCGGAGCCGATGCTCAATCCCCCCTTCCCGGCCGGGCCGCCCGAGCCCGTCACGGTCGCGATTGACGCCGCCCGAGCCCTGGGACCCGTGAGGCCAGTGTACGACTGCACCACGATCTGGAACACTCGCCGG
>JALGUG010000137.1 GCA_029820995.1 Candidatus Zipacnadia bacterium | reverse complement strand
CAACAGAACAGACCCACGACGTGACGCTCGACTTTGCGGACGCCGCGCCGCTCAACCTGTTCGGACTGGGTGCGGTCCCGGCGATCTCTGCGGAGGCCAAGCGTGGGGACCCATGGTCCCCTCAGGGGAATGCAGAGGGGCCGACCAGTGGCCCTGATGTACGTGCAGGCTACTGCTGGTCGGCTGCCGACCAGTAAGCATCCCAGTCGCCGAGGTCTGCCGCCGGCGGTTTCTGCTGCTCCGGCGATTGGTGATCGGGCACCTTGAGGCGGGCGCGTTGCAGATGGAGACGCGCTTCGCTGGCGCCGGGGCCGGAGGGTTCGAGTTGCAGGTACGCCTGATAGGCGGCCGTTGCTCGCGTTTCGTCGCCCAGTTGTTGACAAGCGCGAGCCAGGGAGAGACGGGCTTTTGCCAGGCGGCCGTCGAGGACGAGCGCCTTCTCATACCATTCGGCGGCCGCCGCGAGGTCGCCGCGCGCCTGGTAGCACGCGCCGATGCCGTACTGGGCATTGGCGTGGGTCGGCGTGAGCCGCAGGCACTGCTCGTACTCCATCTGCGCTTGCTCGATCTGGCCGGCATGGTGATAGGCGACTGCGAGGCCATAGCGCGCGTTGGGGTAGTCCGGGCGCAAGGCTACTGACTGCTCATATGCCGCGACGGCGGCAGCGTTGTCGCCGACGCGTCGAGCGGCTCGGGCCAGGCAGTAGAGGGCGTACGCGCGGAGTGCCGCATTCGGCTCGCTGACGGTGCCGGCTCTCCGATAGGCTGCGCACGCCTCCGTCCATTGCTTCTGTTCGAAGAGTGCATCGCCCAGAAGCTGCCAGACGTGGATGCTGGTCGGCGCCAGGTCGGCCGCGCGGCTCAACTCGGCTACGACCTGCTCGGAAGGGGCCGTTCCCATCTGCGCCAGGGCCAGTCCCGCCCGGGCAACAGCACTGCGGGGATCCAGGCCGATCGCCAGTTGATATTGCTCGAGAGCGGCCTCGACCCGGCCCAGGCCCAGTGCAATATGCCCGAGCACGGCGCGAGCGCGGGCGAGGACTTCGTCGGGCACCGAGGGGCGGCTGAGGTCAACACGGCGGAGCGTTTCGCGCGGCGCAGTGCCATCCGGCTCGTCCGCCAGGAGGAAGAGGCGTGGCCATCGTTTTTCCGGGGCGAGCTCGAGCGCGCGCAGCATCTGTGCGCGGGCTTCGCGATATCGCCCCAGCTCGCTGTAGGCGAGACCCAGGAGTCTGGCCCAGCGGGCCGAACGAGCATCGCACTGGGTAGCATGCTCCCACGCGGCAACAGCTTCCTCCGGTCGGCCCTCATCCAAGAGGTACTGGCCCCAGTGGCCCCAGACGTCGGCTCGCTCGGGGGCGAGCTGGGTGGCGCGTTCAGCGGCCGCCAGCGCCTCCTCGCGGCGGCCGAGGGCCCAGTAGGCATCGGCCAAGCGGTCGCGAGTGACGGCGTCCTGCGGGGCAATGCTGACGGCCTCCTCGAAGGCGGTGGCGGCTTCCTCAAACCGCTTCTGGCGCGCGTAGATTCGACCCATGGCGACGCGTGCCTCAGCCAACTCCGGCTTCATGAGCAACGCCGAACGATACTCTTGTAGTGCCAGGTTGTCTTCGCCGAGGCGGGCGTACGTGGCTGCCAGCAGGCACCGTGAGGGCACATGGTCCGGGCGGAGCCGCAGTGCTACCTCGAGTTCTGCGCGGGCCAGGACGTACTGGTGTGTTCGGAAGTAGAGGCGCGCGAGTTCGTAGTGCGCGACGACGTTCTGGGGAGCATATTGCAGGCCCTGACGGAACTCCGCAATGGCTGCGGCGCGGCGACCTTCAGCCGCATAGACCGAAGCCAAGTTGAAGCGGGCCTTTGCCATGCCGGGGTTGGACCGCAGCGCCGCCTGATAGTAGCCCACGGCTTCCGCCAACCGGTTGACACGATGCGCGATGGCTCCCAGACCGCAGAGAGCGCCGGCATGATTGGGAGCCGCTCGGAGCACCGCCGCGAAGTGCTCCTGGGCTTGTTCGTCTTGGCCACTGCGACTGCAGGCGCGGGCCAATCGGAACCTGATCTCCACATCGTCGGGGCTGATTTCAAAGGCGCGCTGCCAGCAGAGCAACTCGGTCTGCGTGTCGCGCGCGGCTGCAGCCTGGTCTATCCAGTGCTGGGCGGGGTGAGGGGCATTGTCGGCCATGGAGGCACTCCTCGGGCTGCGAGTGTTCGGAGGCCTGCAGCCGGATTATACCCGTAAAGGGGCGACAACTAAGCCTCGTGCCCAGGACCTGGCGAGTTGGTAGTGGACCCACGCTGCCGAGGTGCCCACGCGCGGCCAGCGCCTTGTTCGGTCCAACGGAGCTTTCCGAACCGGCGGTGGCAGTAGTAGCAGAAGAACCGGTCGAGCGGGACGAGACCGCCCGAGGTCCAGTCGCGCAACCGTTCCTGTCGGAACGTCGTAATGCGCGCGATTAGCTCCTTGACCGCCTCGGGCAGAGTGACTTCGTGCAGGTCAGCCACGACATCGCTGCCGTCGCCACTGTCGGGCCCCCAGAGCTCCTGGCAGAGGGTCAACTGCCCGCACCAGTTCACGCTGAGGTCTCCCAGGCAGAGGGATCGGCAGCCGAGCAGCACGTCCGGCTCTCGAAGTCCAATGTCAAGATTGACCTCCAGGCGGAAGGCCTCCCGCAAGCGCTCAAGCTCCCGCTTGTGCTCGTCCACGGCGTTGGGTGGAGGGAAGGGGCGGCCTCGCACGCCGCCGACAGCAAGTCGCGGTAGGGCGAAAACCACACGCTCCGCGCGCAGCGCTGCCGCGAGCAAGATGACTTCGGCTATCTCGGAGCGATTCGCGGGTTCGATCTCCACGACGATGTCCAGGGGGACCTTCCGCGCAAAGCAGTAACTGGCAGCTTGCATCGCTCGGCGGAAGGAGCCGTCTACCGATAGGTGATCATGTGTGGCTTCGCAAGCGCCGCGCAGGAGAAGCCGGATTCCAGCGGGGGCCGTGGCGCCTGCACGCTCCAAGGCCTGGGCGAGAGCGAACATCTCGTGCCCTTCGCCGGCTAGCTCGAGGCCCATGTCCTGTTCGCGGCAGGCCGACGCAATCTGCGAGAGGTCCGGGTACGCCTCCAGGTGGTGTCCCCAGAGACGGACGCGCTGCACGCCCAGAGGGGCGCCGGCAGCGATGAGCCTGGCCGCCAGTGCGCCCGGTAAGGGCTCGCCGGATGGCTCGCCATTATCACCGGGGACGCCAGGGGTAAGCTGCAAATGCAGCCGGAATACGCGACGCATGGCTAGCCTTCGGTCTCGGCGGGAATGCGGGCTTCCGCGTCCTTCACCAGTGCGCACCAGGGCTCATCGGGATGGTCCAACAGCCAATCGGCCATGCCAGTCTTGCGCACGCACCACCAGCAGTCAAAGGAGTCTCCCGGGTTGAGCCGGCCTGCGAGCACGTCCTCGAGCCGGGCCGTAGTCATTTGCCCGAGTGCGTCAAGAAGCTGCGATAGGCCCTCGGCGAGCGAACAGTCGTTGAGGTCAGCGACGATATCCGTCTCGCGGTCGCGGGAGCCCAAGAGGCCGACGAGTTGGCAACACAGCGTGAGGCGCCCCCGATAGTCCACGTTGATGATGTTGGGCAGGATATCGGCGCACCCTAGAAGGGGTGCGGCGGGGGTCATGGAGGCGCTGAGGTAGACGCTGAGCTTCAGCATCTCTCGGAGGCGGTGGACGGACCGACGGGCATGGACCTGCTCTTCCAAACTGGGGGCCAGCTTGTGGGCCACACTGACGGGCGTGGGCTGATGGTATCCGTAGAGCAGAGCGCTCGCGCCGAGTGAGGCGGCCAGTAGACCGAACTGCTCTATCTCGTCGAGGTTGGTGCGCTGGAAGGTGAACTTCAAGCTGAAGCGCTGCCCCCGGGCGCGGCAAAGGCTAATGGCCTGCATCACACGCCGGAAGGTCCCCCGGCCCCGAATTGCGTCGTTTGTCGCTTCGTATGCTCCCTCGAGACTGAAGGCCACTATTTCAGGGGCACCACCGGCTTCGGTGCACAGGCGCTCGAAAAGCGACAGGAAGTTCCAGCCATTCGTGATGAAGGAATAGGACAGGCCACGCTCGACTGCGGCACGTGCGAGACCGATGAAGTCCGGATGCACGCTGGGCTCTCCGCCGGTCAGGATGACCGACTTGATGCCGAGGGCGTGAGCCTCATCCAGCAAACGCTCGTACAGCGATAGGGGCAAGTGCTGTGCCCGGCCGCTCTTGTCCCGCAGGCAGTGCAAGCAGTCGAGGTTGCATGCGCTGGTGACCTCGAAACTCACGGTCCGCAGTCCCGTCAGTCGCTGCATCATAGCCTAGTTCTCTGAGGGCAGAAGATTGACCAGCTCACGCGCAAAGCTCGCCAGATCGGGGCCGCTGGCGACACGGTAGCAGGCGCTTTGCTCCACGAGGTCCCGAATGACGCCAAGCTGCTGAACCACGAGCTGCCGCGGACCAAAGGCGCTGTGATGCGTGGCCCGCGCCACGCGTACGAAGGCGTCCCGCCGTGGGACCGGCTCGAAGCTGCTCGGTCCGGGAACGATTTCAGGGAACAGGAGCACACGAGGTACACACTGAGTCACGAATCGTCCCGGAAACAGGACCTCGGGGTCCCAGCGGATCTTGCCCTCGTCCCTCTGATCCTGCGCAACGGCTGCCTCCCGCACGAATCCGCCAAGCATGGCCTCCGCGCCCCGATCCAAGCCAAACCAGTGCCGGTCGCCGTAGGCCCGGATCAGCGCTGCTCGGCGCGTAATGGCGATGACGTCGTCCGAAAGATAGTACAGGCCCTCACGGACCAGTGCGGCCGTAAGCGTGGACTTGCCGGAACCGGCATCGCCCAGCACGACAGCGCCGGGGCCCTCGGCCCGCAAGCAGACACAACCGCCATGCACGACGTATACACCGCGTCCGCGCAGGAGGTGAACCGCTGCCGCGTCGCACAGGTTGCCGACGGCGGTGCCATCGTCTTCGGCCAGATCAGTCACTCCAACGGTCGCCCGGCCACGTTGCGGCTCAACATGGGCGACGGCGCCGCCGCCAGTAGTGACTAGCCAGACCTCGTCGCCGGCGCTGTACGGACAGAAGCGTCGCCCCCGATACCAGAGCTCGGCGTCGGCGGGCGGCTGGAGCGCACGTCGCTGGATACGCAGTTCGGGGCTCGTCTCGGATGACACGGTGCTTGCGTCTTGGGCCGCAAAGAAGGTCCGCCACGATGCCGGCACTGTCAGGCGGAAGGTTGTTCCGAACAGCTCCTTGCTCAGCACCACTTCCGCAACCGCGTTGGACCTCGCCATGATACTCAGACTGCACTTTCTACCAGGCGGTCTTCCACAAGCTTCGCCAAGAAGGACTCCACTGTACGAGCAGCTTCCTCCGGCGTCACCTCGTACTCCTGGACAAGGGTGGTAGTGATCTCGGCAGTGTCGAGTCCTTCACAGAGTCGCTCCCAGATGAGGCGCCCGGTCTCGTTCAGGTCGAAGAATTCCCGTTGCTCCAGGCAGAGGAGGACACCCTCGCCATCGCTCAACGGCGTGTAGACAACCGAGTCTCGGGGTTTCCAGCGGTTCCCCGCCATTGTTGGGCTTACCTCTCTTATGGGGGTCGGGTGTGGCAACAAGAGGCGGGGCAGGTCCACCGCCTAGCGGGACCTGCCCCGCCGATTAGGTCGGACCTGGGCTGCCAGAAGCAGCCCAGGTCAGGAACAGATGGCCTAGAAGTAGTTCCGGATCACGCCCACCGAGTAGGCGGCGTTGTGCGGAAGCGGATGAGCCGCCTTGAAGCCCGGGTCGCCGAACACCGCGATGCCGGCGGGGTTCCCGGGGTCCTTCGGCGGGAAGGCGTTGTCATACACCGCAAAGCCGGGGGCACCGTTGTCCTGGTTGGGACCAGGCAGGCCACCGACCGCCCAGGCGCTGGGCCAGAGCAGCGGCGCGTTGACATCCGGAACGATAACGACGACGTAGCCGTCCATCGTTCCCGGCTCCTCGACGGGGATCTCCGTGGGGTTGAAGGGGCCGCACGGAGCCGGCGTCGTGATCGGGGAACTCGGGAATGTGGGCTCGGGCACCGGATTCTTGTCGGCCGGGAACCCGGGCACCACGGCGCGCTGGAACTCCTGCTTGACGCCCAGCGGATTCACACAGTCCACGTCGTTGAGGTCCGCAGCGTATTCGGTGGCCGGCGGGCCCGACGTATCCGGATCCCAGGTTGGATCCCACACGTTAGCGCGCGGGTTCTGGATATACCACCAACCCTTGTAGTCCGAGGGCCAGCCCTGCTGCTGCGGAGCATTGAAGTCGTCGCGTCCCTGGCCAACCATGACCACGAGCGCGTCAACGGTAGTGGTCTGGTTGTCCCAGAGACCAGTGCCCGCGTTATAGGTACCCGGAATAGCGCCGATCGGGATTGCGCCACCGGGCGGCGGGGAGGCGTCGAAGGCCGGGTTGTGCAGCACGATCGGCTGCTGCTTGCCATTGTAGGTGTAGCCGGTAAGGTCGGTCTGCTGACCGACAACCCAGACCTGCAGGGCTGTGCCGGCCGCAGCCGGGTACCAGCGATCATTGTCATTCAGCGCCTGCGGGCAGAGCTCCCACGGGTTGCAGCTTACCGCCCGAAGGTCAACCTGGCTCAGAGGGCCCGGGCGTGTGGCTTGCGGGGCGAAGCCCACATTGGCCTGCACGCTCGTGTCCTGGGTGAACATGACCTTGCTGCCTGCCGCTCGGCGAGTAATGCCGACGGTGGCATCCCAGGGATTTGTGGGAGAGGTGGGATTGTCATCGAGGATCACGCTGATGCCGTAGGAGCCCGGCGCACGGCCGTCGGTGGTATAGAGCAGGCGTCCGAGCTCTGTTACCGCGAGGACTACCATGCGGGTTCCATAGTCCTCAGCCGGATCAGGGACCTCACAGCAAGCCAGATCGAGCACCACATCATCGGGCTGACTGCCTTCGGCCACTTCCCACGTGGCCTGCCAGCCGTCATTCTCGCCCGGGCTATCCGTAACGGACAACGGGATGGGTGCCTGCGGGACGCGAGGATTGGCAACGCCAAGCCACCCGGTAGGCAGGTTCTGCGGCATCTCGTCTCCAGGCGCAGAGCCGGCCTGAGGCGTGTAGCACGGCGTGATGCAGTCGTCGCTGAACAGGATCTGTCCGCCGACACCGGCGACGAACACGCGATAGTTGTTGGCGAGCTGGCCGTAGCGCGGGTTCGCCGGATTGCCCAGGTAGCCCACGCGCGTCCAGCTTTCGCACATCAGGCCATTCCAGCGGTTGGCGCTGATGGCGGGGGTGGCCCAGTAGCCGTCGAGAACCGGATCGGTGCCGTCTCCCAAGGCGAGGCTCCCGATGTACGCTTGGGTGTTGGCCCAGGACCAATGGACCTCGCCGATGCGAACTCCGCTGGGCTTCTGGTCGGCGCACACCGCCAGCAAGTTCTTGCCCTTCTGCACGTTGATGCCGAAGTTGCTGTACCGCTGGCGCGTCGCACCCTCGTCACGGGTCCGGTCGCCATGCTGGTTGGGGCCACTGCGATGCCAGGTGTCGCCACCATCAATGCTGACGATGATGCCACCGGCGGCATCCTTGTCGCGAGCATCACCCACAGCGATGTATACCGAGCTGGGGTCGGTTAGGGTGTTGGGGTCGCTCAGGTCCGACGGAACGCCCAAAGCGCCTCCGTAGCCGTTCTCGACGGCTGCGGCCACAGCGTTGAGGCCCTGGGCGCTGCTGAAGCCCTGGGTCTGAGTGGGCAGCTTCTGGTCCGGAGCCAGCAACCAGTTGGTGCCGCCCAGCGTGCGGTAGATGACGGGTCCACCGGCCGCCTTCTGGACGCCGACAGCCACGCCGAACTTGCCCTCTTCCTGCAGTTTCGACGGGAGAGCAGTTCCGGGCTCGATCACTCCGCTGACCGGATTGAACCCGCCAACGCGGCGCGTCTTATTGATCCAGATGCGGTTGAGGTTGTTGTTCTTGCGCTCCTGCTGTCCGGTGTCGGAGCGACAGGCCTCACGGGTCCACGTCTGGCCGCCGTCGTAGGTCGCGATGATGACGGCATCGCCGTCGCCCGGGGTGGAGGTGTTGCCGATGCGGTTGCCCTGCTCGCCGACGGCAAAGCAGGTGTAGACGTCACGCGCTGACACACCATTGAGGTTGTAGTTCGGGCTGACAGACACCCCATCAACGTCGCGCACGTTGCTGAAGGCCCACACTCTCTGATCGGTCCACCAGGAAGCCCAGAGCCGGACCTGGAAGGCGAAGGCCAAGCCGATGGGATCCCGGATTAGGAACTTGGCGGGGGTCTCAGTGGGCCCAGGCAGGTCTTCAGAGCCCTGAAGCTGACCGATGTAGAGAGCGGAGATGCAGTTCGGCACCGTCAGCTTCTGGCCGCTGCAGGGCCGGGCGATTGACTCGGGATTGCCGAAGTCGTCCACGTTGTAGGGAGACAGACGGGGGTCAAAGGGTTCGCCGTCGCCCAGGAACATGCCTGGGTTGTCGGGGTCCGGCACGCGTTGTGCGCCGGTGTCCTTGCTGCGGCGATAGGCCGGGTTGGGAACGAGCTGGAAGCAGCCCTGGAAGATGTCCAGGCCATAGCAGGTTTGCGGGTCGCCCGCTTCGCCCCAGAAGTAGGGGTCGTCGCGGGGAGAGAAGGCCGGGTCGCCGACCTCGCGCTCCGGCTGCCACTTGCGCGGTGCCTCCCCCTCGAAATAGTAGACGATACGCGCGGGGTCCGTGATGGAGCGGCGTGTGAAGCCGTCGCCCTGGATCGGCTGGTTGCCGAACTGGGGCACGATATCGTTGTTGGCCAACCCAAAGGGCTGGAGGTTCAGCACGTTGGGAATGACGGCATTGGTGGGCCGGTCGCCGGCGCTGCGGCCGACGTAGTTGCCCGGCACGAGCATGATGTCGCCCGCCGAGACCTTCATGTAGTTCTTGACATTCATCCAGACGGTGACGTTGCCCGTGCGGGAATCCAGTCGGCCTTGGTCTGCGGGCGTCGGGACGAGAGCTTCCAGTTTGACGTTGTTGTCGCCCGCGGGAACCACGTGCTCACTGACCATCTTGTCGTCGATGATCGTGGCCACGCCGGCCGCGGGGTCAACGTAGATATCGTACGCATCCGAGTTGCTGCCCATGTAGCTGTCCAGAGCAGGGGCTCTGGTGCCCGGAATAACCGAGCCGCCACTGCCACTGCAACCGACCGCAAGCCAGACTAGCGCGGTCACGGCGGCGCCCAGACATAGCGCCTTTACGACTCTCGCCTTTGACAATGTTGACCCTCCTCTTCAACAATTTCTCAGGTTATTAGCCTTGCGGCCACCTGATTCCGTCAAACAAACAAACGGCTGAATTGTGACCTATTTAGACTTGAGCCTTAGGACTACAGGCTATCTCGGCCCGTTGCCTTGGCGTCCGCCTGCCGACTGGCGTCGGTTGGCACCTCCGACTGGGCGAACCCAAAGGAACTGCGGCCTTGCGTCACCTCGCCTACCCGTCACAAACCGGAGATCTGACGGTCGGCGTAACGGGCGATGACGCGCGGCCATGGCACTATTCTGCTCATGGTGGCCGCGCTCTACGAAGCAGCCGCCCACTTCCTGACGCCGCGCGTTCCAGAAAGCAGGGAGCGCCTCGCGTGTCATGCGTCCGTTGCCGTGACGCCAAGCGCAATCGGTGGTGCACGAAAGTCATTCACCTCCTTTCGCCGGTCGGCGTGGTCAGGGCGGACCAGCCTTGCGAGTTTGCACGTGCACAGACCGGCTGGCGAAAACGGTTCCCACGCCTGTCCAGAGCCCTCCCATGGGCTGAAGGACAGAGTGCGTTTCAAGCTGCGACCCGTCCATAGAGCATCCAGAGAATACCAAAGTTATCATCAGCCTGTCAAGGGCGCCATTGAAAAAGCATCGGCACCGGCGCGGCCCGGCAGAATGGCGGAGCGCCAGTGTTGCCCTGTTTGGCCTGTTGCAGACTAGGTTCCGAGCGCCCGAGCAACATCAGATGATATTGTTCGCCGCGAGGATAGCGACGTCCTTCCTGCTGTCCCTCTTTTTTCTGTCGCGCGTAGACAGGACAGGTGCCATTTCGTCACCGGCCCCGCCTTTCCTCCCTGCCCAACGAGAAATGGCAAGCGGTCGAAGATACACCAAGGGCCTCAGAGGCCATTTTCGGCGGCCTGATGGCACCAGTCGCGGAGGTCGTGCACAGCCGCGACGTAGTGGGGGTAGAGCTCGTTGTAGCGTTCGTGCTGGTTTGGGTCAGGCTCGAAGTGCGCTCGCTCGCGGATCAAGGCGTCAGCAGCCTCGTCCACCGAGCGGTAGACGCCCGCAGCGACGCCGCCCAGCATAGCGCCGGCCAGGCAGCCGCCTTCGGTGACGTTGAGGGTGATTACCTCGCGCCCAGTGATATTGGCTTTGAGCTGGAGCCACTGCGGACTCTTGGAGCCGCCGCCCGTGGCCCGAAGTGATTCGGTATAGACTCCGGACTCGGCAAGGGCCTCCAGGTTCAGGCGCAAGTCATAGCAAATGCCTTCGATGAGAGCCTTGACGAAGGTCTTCCGATCGCAGCTCAAGGTCAGTCCGAGCACGGCACCGCGGGCCCGAGGGTCCAGCGCAGGCGTGCCGGAGCCGGCGAAGTGAGGTACCAAGAAGACACCGGTGGGCTCCGAGGGCAAGCGGGAGAGAATGATGTCGTAGACATCGCGGGCCGATGCTTCGGCCCGGGCGCATTCCGCGGCAGCGAAGTTGTCACGGTACCAGCGGAGGATTGCGCCGCTGGTATAGTTGAAGGCAATGGTGACATACATACCATCTTTGACGTGAGGATAGACGCAGTAGTTGTTCCGGAGCATGGCGGGAGTGAGCACCGGCTCATCGAAAGCGACCGTTACACACTCGACCGTGCCCATTCCGTCCACAGCGACGCCTTCACGAACGACGCCGGCGCCGAGCGCATTCATGGGCTGATCGTGTCCTCCGGCGACGCAGAGGACCCCGCGCGGCAGGCCGAGCTCGTCGGCGGCAGGTGCGGGCAACTCGCCGACGATTGTGCCGGAGGCGACCGGACGGGCGAAGAGGTCCGGGGACAGCCCGGCGAGGTCGAGCATCTCGGCGGACCACTGGCGGGTTCGGAGGTCCATGGCCATCGTCCGGCAGGCCAGCGAGTAGTCTACGGTGGGCTCAAGGCCGAGGCGATAGAAAACGTGGTCCTCCCATAGGAGGTACTTCCAGGCCTGTTGGTGGAGGTCCGGTCGCTGGTCGCGGATCCACATGATTTTGTTGAGGGTGAAGCTGGGGTGCAGTGGCATGCCGGTGATCTCGAAAACGCGTGCGGCACCAAGAGTATCGCGCCAACTATCAGACTGAGCGACGCTGCGGGTATCGGGCGAGGTGATGCTGTTGCACAGAGGGCGGCCGGCGTGGTCAAGAGGGGTGACCGTTTCGCCGAGCGCGGAGATGCAGAGCGCCTGAACGGGGTCGCCGCGCTGGCCGGCGGCGGCTTCGGCCAGGACTTCTTTGACGCCCTGCCAGACGAGCTGAGGGTCGAGCTCGATCCAACCGGGGCGAGGATGCAGCTCCGGGTACTCGCGGTAGGCCTGCGCCAACTGGCGGCCTTCGAGGTCGAAGAGCACTGCCTTGCAGCCGGTACTGCCGACATCGAGGCCCAGCAGACTCATGGTGGTCTTCCTTTCGGCGATGGTGTGAGCCAGCTTCCGCGTGCGATGACGGATTCCTCGCTCCGGAAGCGAATTACAAGTTGCGCGGTGCAAGGAATTGGTGGGCGTGCCAGGAACAGTCATTTGGTTCCCGAGGCAAGGAAGGATGCGGCGACGACTTCGGGGACGAAAACAGATTTACACGGGGTTGATAACTGATGCGACCAGTGATTATTGCGGACGCGAGCCGCGGTGGGCCCGGTGGAAGGCTCGGCGACTTCTTCCGTCGCTATCACCTGGATCGGATCGCAGGT
>JALGUG010000006.1 GCA_029820995.1 Candidatus Zipacnadia bacterium | reverse complement strand
TAACGTTCAGCCACTTCCACAAGCTCGACGAAATGAGCACTGACGAGCACTTCGATTCGTTGTTGAACCAATAGCCGCCATGACCTCCCGGAACCGCCGGTCTCCGGCCCGTCGCGTTCCGGCCTGCGCAAGGGGGAGTCCCTTCGCATTTGCCGGTCACGTAGCGTCAGGCGCAAACGCGATCTCCTCCACAAGTGAAGCCACCGGAGGACACCCACACCTTGCGGCGAAGGAGGACTGGGCTAACTCGCCGGCGGGCATATCATGGCCTTGACCCTCGCGAAGAACGCCTGAGCAGGCGCAAGGGCGAAAAGGGAGGCAGACATGCACTGCCCCAACTGCCATGCACTGATCGCCGACAACTTACTATCGCTGCGCCCGATGGCGCACAGTTCGGCCCGTACTCCCTCCAGGCGGCCCGCCAGTACCTCGCCGAAGGGCGCATCGCTGCCACGGCTTCCGCCCGGATCGGCGAAGGCCCCTGGATGCCCGTCCAGCAGCTCCCGGCACTCGCCGGCCCCGCGGCTCCGACTGTCTCCCAGGCCCCGTCCGCCGCGACCCGTTCCCCCCGGGACACGACGGCGATCGTCCTCTTCGTACTGGGCGGCCTCGGGCTTGCCGCGGCCATCTTCCTGGGCCTCTTCGGCATGTTCTGGTCGGCGTTCCCGATGCACCATGGCACCACCGTCACCATCGGGAGCCAAGAATACCATCCCGGCGATCAGGGCTATGACCAGGCCCTCGACACTGCGCAGAAGATCTTCCGGACCGTGGGCAAAGTGATGCTCGGTGGGTCGGCCGCGTCCGCTCTCGTTGGGGTAGTCCTAATCGCCTTCGGCGTCCGTCGCCGGCGGCGGGCGCCTCGGGCCCCCTGAGCAACGGCAACCGCCCAGAAGCTGTTTCATAACCCCTGTAGGATAACATAGAGCGCGTCACGCGCGACTGTCCTCAGTACGAGCGCCTTCAGGCGCGATGGTCACCGGTCTCTAAGGTTACGAAACCACTTCTAGTGCGCGTCCCTGACCAAACTCCGCAGGCCAGACCGCCAACAGGCGCTCTCCCCCTAACTTGCTTTGACCTCCCCCCACACCCGCCGCGCGGTCTCGACCATCGCGCGCATGTTCCGTTCCGGCGTCTCGCGCGGAATGCACTCCCCGCTGTTGAAGATCATTCCCCCGTCAGCCATCAGCCGCACCTCCCGCTCCGCCTCCGCGACAACCTCCTCCGCCGTCCCGTTCTGCAGCATTCCGATTGGGTCAATGTTCCCCATCAGCGCGATCCGCTCTCCCAGTGCCGCCTTCACCCCGGCGATGTCAATGTTCGGCCCCATGCTGAGGATATCCGGATGCGTGCGCGCCTGCAGCTCCAGACCCTCCAGCCGATCCTCACTGTTGTGCAACATCACCACCGCCCCCGCGCGCTGCATCACCGTGCACACGCGCTCGCATGGCTCCAGTGCCCACTCCTCGAACTGCTGCGGCGACATCAGGTGTGTCGAGGCATTGCAGTCGCCATACCAGATCGCGTGTGCCCCGGCCTCAATCTGCGCCAGACCCCACGACGCCGCCTGCTCCTCCGCGAACTTCAGCGCGTCGCGCATGAGCACTGGATTATCCAGCATCATCATGTACGTCTCCGTCATCCCGAAGGTCAGCGTCACCGCGCTGAACGGAGCAGCCACCCGTCCGCAGATCACCGCTCGATCGCCGATGCGCTCGCGGAGCCCCGCAATAGCCTCCAACAGCAGCGGCATCCGCCCCGCGTGCCGCGGATCGGGCACCTGCAGATCGCCCAGCTTCTCCGCCGTAAAGGCCAAGTAATCCGCAGTCGCCGGGACCACGTTCTCACCCGCCTTCACGCCCACGCCCAGCGGCTCAAACTCAATGCAGTCATCCAGATGCAGCCAGCTCCAGTCCCAACCGAAGTCCTTGACCACTCGCTCCTGGCAATCAACAATCGTCTCCGCGTCCGCGATGTACTGCTCGTACGTCAGTCCGCAATACGCCGCGTCGAACTCCTGGCTCAGGGCGAAAACCGGCAGTTCCTCCGGCACCTCCCGGCGAATGCACGCCTTCACATCATCGTGAATGCTCACCGCGAACCTCCTCCGCTCTTGCACCGGCCGCCGAGCGATATTCCTGCGCTATGGTTCATCAAAATTCTCAGAAAACCCCTTGACTGGAGCACTACTATTGGGTATAGTACTATTGTCGGTAGGCGACGACCACTCATCGAAAGGAGATGGCTGACGTGGCTAGGCAGGATAGATTCCCCCTTTGGCTCTTGCCGGTTCTTGTGGTCTCGCTGCTCCTGATCTCGGCACAGGGGGCTTGGGCGCGCCCCACGGACTTCGAGCGCTTCCTGATGGGAGCTGCCGGCGCAGCTCTGTTGTATGGAGCGTTCAGCGGCGGAGGCCACCATCACAGCCACCACTATTACCACCATCGCCCGCATCACTACGGACACAGCAGCTACTATCGGCATCGCCGCCATCACTACAGACCCAGGTACGAGTGCTACACAGTCTGCCGGCCCTCGTACCGCTACTCGACCTATCGCTACTACCAGCCGTACGACTACTCCGGCTACTACGGCTACCCCGGCTACTACGGCTATTCGGGCTACTGGCGCTAGTGTCCGGTCGCCCTGACCCTGACACGCGCTACCCAGCGGCCTCACTCCCCGCGAGTGAGGCCGTCTGCCGCATGCCGTCATGCCGGCACGAGCAGCCGCTCGTACAGTTCCTGCACTTGCCTCACCGTCCGACGCGCATCGAAGTGAGCCAGAACCCGCTCCCGCCCGCGGGTGCCCATCTCCCGTCTCAACTCGCCATCTTCCAGCAGACGAATGATCGCCTCCGCCAGAACTGTCGGCTCTTCCGGCGGTACCAGCAGCCCCGTCTCCCCCTGCTTCACGATCTCCGGCACCCCGCCCGTTGCCGTCGCCACCACCGGAAGTTCCATCGCCATCGCCTCCACGATGACGCGACCGAAGGGTTCATCCGTCGAGGGCAGAACAAACACATCCGTCAGGGCCAGCAGGTCCGGAATGTCCTGCCGGTATCCGGTGAACCGTGTGGCCTCCCTGACCCCCAATTCGCCCGCCAAGTCCTCCAGCTCTCCTACATAATCTGCGTTCCAGAACGCGGCTTCGCCCACGATTAGCAGCGTCGTATCGGAGTGCCGCGCGAGAACCTGCCGCATGGCCCGCAGCAACACGACGTGGCCCTTCCAGGGGGTCAAACGGCTGACGATGGTCAGAACCCGCCCGCCCGTGGGAAGCCCCAGCTCCTCGCGCAACGCCGCCGACGGTTGCCGGGGGCAGAATCGCTCCAGCGACGTGCCGTTGTAGATTATCGTCCGCCGCGGCTCATCCGCCGGAAGCGTCTCCGCCACCGCCCGCGAGATGCAGATCACGTGCGGCCGCACCCGGCGCCCCGCAACCCGCAGCACCTCCCGGGCCGGCTCCGGCCCCAGGATATCGCGCAGGTGCCACACCAGTGGCCGCCCGATCCAGTGCGCCGCTAAACCTCCCACAACATGCGCCTTCAGCGTATTCGTATGCACCAGGTCCAGCTCCAGCTTCCGCAGCTCCGAGGTCAGCCGCCGAGCCTCCTGGTACGTCAAGGCCGCGTGCTGGAAGTTCCGCCACAGGCCTCGTTGGATCTCGTCCCGGCGCAGACGATAGATCTCCGACATGCCCAGGAGCGCCTCGCACTGAACCCCCAGCTCCCTCGCCTTCTCCACCCAGGCGGCGTCCGCGCAATGAACCAGCAGCGGCTCGAACCGGTCCCGGTCCAGACGAGCAAGCAGGTCCAGCAGGCTGTGTTCCGCTCCCCCGAGCTCCTGGGCGTGGTCAATATAGGCTATCCGCTGCCGCGGACCCGTCATGAGTGTGGTGTGATCCCCAAGTGTCTGTCCAGCGCAGCCCCAAAACGCTGCGCCACATGCTCCCACGTGAACGCCCGCTCTACTCGCTCGCGCCCCTGTCGGCCCAGCCGTCCCGCCAGCTCCCGGTCGCGCAGCAGCCGCCCAATTGCGGCGCCCGCCGGCCCAGGGGCGCTCTCCGGGATCAGCAGGCCCGTTTCCTCGTGCACCACGGCGTCCGCCACGCCGCCCGTATCTGCCGCAACAACCGGACGCTCCGCAGCATTCGCCTCCAAGTACACCAGTCCGAAGCCCTCCGTCGGCTCGCCCGGCTCCTCGCGGCTGACCATCACGAATACGTCCGCCGCGCGATGAACTGCCGGCAATTCGTCGTCTCCGATCCGCCCGCACATCAGCACATTCTCGGCCACCCCCTCCCTCTGCGCCAGCTCGCGCAGCCGCTGCTCCTCCGGACCGCTCCCTACCACCACGTACACCGCCTCCGGCCGCTCCGCCAGGATCCCCCTCATCGCTCTGATCACCGTATCGTGGCCCTTGCGCCGCACCAGCCGCCCCACGGTCAAGATCACCGGGCGGCCCTCGAGCCCCAGCCGCTGACGCACCGCAGCAGCAGCCTCGTCGTCTCGGAAATCGCCCCCGCGTACTCCTCCGAAGATCACCTCCACGGGCGCCTGCAATCCCGCGGCCCGGCCGAAGTTCTCCTCCGTGTAGTGGCTAATCGCCAACGCCAGTGCCGTGCGCTTCAGCACTCGCGACTGCGCCCACCGGCGCAGCATCCCGCCCGGCGGCGTGAGAAACTCCCTCCCGTAGCCTAGCAATACCAGCGGAACTCCTCGCCCCGCCCCGGACGCGACGACCGCCAAGCCGTCGGGCGACCACTTGGTCGCCACCACTGCACGGGGCCGACCGAACCTCCGTCTCAGCCTGCTCAGGCCGGCCCGGAGCCCCAGAACCTCACTGAACCGACCGCCGCGCTCAATCGCCTGGCGCACCACGGGGAACGGCAGCTCGGCATCCACTTCGGCCGCCGCCGCACGCTCCGGCGCCACAACTGCCAACTCCCAGCCGGCTTGCGCCAGCGCACACGACAGCTCAACAACGTACCTCTGGATGCCACCCACATCGGGCGGGAAGTCGCCAGCCACCAGCAAGAGGTCCATCATGCCCAGCCGCAATGGCCGCTAGCCGCGCTGAGGCACACTCAGTGCCTCCTCGTACGCTTCCAGGTATTGGTCGGCGATCGCCTCGTACGTGTACCTCGCCAGCACCTCCCGGCGGCCCTCCCGCGCCATATCCTGGGCCGTGTCCCAATCGTCCAACATCTGCCGCAGCTTCAAGGTCAGGTCCGCGACGTCGCCCTCGCGGAACACCAGGCCCCCGCCCGTGGTGCGAATGATGTTCGGAATCTCGCCCGAGTCCGACCCGATCACCGGAACCTCGCAGGCCAGCGCCTCAACCAGCACCCGCCCAAACTGTTCTTTCCACCCCGGCGTGGTCCTCGAAGGCAGCACCAGCACGTCCATGCAGTTCAAGTACCGCGCTGCCTCTGTGTGTGGCACCGCGGGCACGAACACCACCGCCTCCTCCACACCCCGCTCCGTCGCTCGCCGCCGCAGTGCCTCCTCCTTCGGGCCGCTGCCCACAATCAGCAGGCTCGGCGGCTCACCATTCGGTTCGCGGACCACTTCGGCAAAAGCGTTGATGAGCAGGCCCACGCCCTTCCCCGGCGTCAGCCGCCCCATGTAGCCCACAACCGGCCCGCTAAGTCCCAGAGCTCGACGCAACTTGACCGAGGGCGCCGGCACAAACAGCGGCGCATCAAAGGCGAAGGGAATGACCTTGATCGGCCCCTTGAATCCCTTCCGGCGCAACACCTGGGCGCCCTCACTGTTCGTCGCCGCCACAATGTCCGTATGCTCCAGCACCCAAGATTGCAGGGCCGAGAACGGGAAGGGGTACTGCCGGAAGATGTTCTGCTTCGTGTAGATAAGCGAACGGGTTCCGAGCTGCGCCTTCAGTCGTGTGAACTGCCACGCCGCCAGGCTCCACGGCTCCTCGTCAATGTGCAGGATGTCCGGCTGGAACGCCTCGAGCACCTTGGCGTAGCCGCGATAAAAGTGCAGGGCATTGTGCCCGGCAAGCGTCGGAGTGAGATTGTGCACCTTGCAGTTCAAGCCGGGCAGCGCCCGGAACCGCACCTTGCCCAACAACGAGGAACGCCACACGCGCGGCGCGATCACCAGCACGTCCAGGTTGGGCCGCTGGGACAGCTCAAAGAAAAGCTGCTGATTGACGTCCACCACACACGAGTGGCTGACGGCGGCTACCTTCACGGCTGGGATCCTTCCCGGGACCGCGCACCCCTCGCTGGCCTGCTGCCGGCCGCCCACCTCCCCCCGCGATGCCCCGCCGTGCGCGCCCTCCGGCGACGCCTGCTACTCGTCCTGCGCCGCCGCGCTTACCGCCTTTGTCCGCCCGACCCTCGACGACTCCAGCGCCGCCCGAATGAAGTGGTCAAACAGCGGGTGCGCTCGGTCCGGACGCGACTTGAACTCCGGATGGAACTGCGACGCAATGAAGTAGGGGTGGTCCGGTAGCTCGATGATCTCCACCAAGTCGCCCTCCGGCGACGTCCCCGACATCACCAGGCCCCCCTGCTCCAGACGCTTCCGGTACACGTTGTGCACCTCGAACCGATGCCGATGCCGCTCCGAAATCTCGTCCGTTCCGTAAACCCGCGCCGCCAGCGTCTCAGGCTGCAACCGGCACGGATACGCTCCCAACCGCATCGTGCCTCCCAATTGCGTCACATAGTCCTGCTCCGTCAGCCGCACAATCACCGGGTGCGGCGTGTTCTCGTCAAACTCGCGGCTGTTGGCCTCGGCCAAACCGCACACGTTCCGCGCATACTCAATCACCGCACACTGCAGACCCAGGCACAGCCCCAGGAACGGCACCCGCTGCTCGCGCGCATAGCGGATGGCTGCGATCTTCCCCTCGATCCCCCGGTGGCCGAACCCTCCCGGCACCAGAATGCCCTGCACCTCCCCCAGCAAGGCCTCCGGCCCCACCTTCTCGATAACCTCCGAATCCACGTACTCGATGTCAACCCCGGCATCATTGGCCGCCCCGGCGTGCGTCAGCGCTTCCGTCACCGAGAGGTACGCATCGTGCAGATCCATATACTTGCCGACCATGGCGATCCGTGCGCGGTGCTGAGGGTGCCTCAGCCGTTCCACCATCGCGCGCCAATCATCCAAGTCCGGCACCCGTCGCCCCAGACCCAACTTCTCCGTCACCAGCCCGGCCAGCCCCTGCTCCTGCAGCACCAGCGGGATCTCATACAGGCACTCGATGTCCAGCCCCTGAATCACGTGCGTCTCCGGCACATCGCAGAACAGCGCAATCTTCGCCTTGACCTCCGGGGGCATCGGACGCGACGTGCGGCAGATGATGACGTCCGGCTGAATACCCACACTCCGCAGCTCCCGCACGCTGTGCTGCGTCGGCTTGGTCTTCAGCTCGCCCACTGCACTCAGGTACGGCAGCAGCGTAACGTGGACGTAGCACACGTTCTCCTCGCCCACGTCTATCTTCATCTGCCGGATGGCCTCCAGGAACGGCTGACCCTCGATGTCACCCACGGTTCCACCCAGCTCCACCAGCGTGATGTCCGCGTTCCGCTTGCGGCCGCACTGAATGATCCCCTCCTTGATCTCATCGGTGAGATGCGGAATCACCTGAACCGTGTGACCCAGATAGTAGCCCCCGTCTCGCTCCTTGCGGATCACCTCGCCGTACACTTGCCCGGTGGTCATGTTCGAATCCCGACCCATCGGCTCATCCACAAACCGCTCGTAGTGACCCAGGTCCAGGTCCGCCTCGGCGCGGTCGTCCGTCACGAACACCTCGCCGTGCTGAAACGGGCTCATCAGCCCCGCGTCAACGTTGATGTACGGATCAATTTTGAGCACCGCCACGCGGAACCCGCAGTTCTTCAGCAACCGCCCCAGTGACGCCGTGGAAATCCCCTTACCCACTGCCGAAACCACGCCACCCGTCACGAAAATGTACTTGCTCAATCGGGTTCCCTCCCTGTGGCGTTCGCCGCATCGCCGCCCGCGTCACTGCTGTCGCCCTCCTCCTCCACCGTTGCTTCGCTCTCCGTGTCTTCGGCCCCCTCGGCCTCCAGCGGCTCATCGCTCTCGATCTCCGGAATCTCCTCCAACGCGTCGAACTCACGCTGCGCGGCCTCAATCTGCTCCACCAGCTCCTCAATCTTCGCCACCCGCTCATCTGCCTGCTTGCACAGCGCCAACAGGTCCGCGTTCTTCACCTTGTCCCGCTGATGCAGGCTATAGACCTTCGCGCCCATCTGCAGGAACAGCCGATTGCGCTGCCGCACCAACGCATGCCGCTGGTTGCGGAGCTGTACCAGCTTCTTCTCCAGCTTCAGCCTGGGGCCCACCAACCGCGACTGCCGCCGGCCGAAGCTCACCAGGCTTTCTAGACTCTTGTTGATGCTCTCCCATACCTTGCTCACACCGGCTCACCTCCGGTTTCAGCGGCGGGAATCCAGGTCCATTCCTGCAGTCCCGGTACCCGCACCACCGCCGCTGTGCCACTTTCGAGAATCAAGAACGACGATAACCACCCGACCCGGACGGCCCTTACGGCAGGCCGCCACCCCTTAACCGCTTGACCACAAGCTGTTTCATAACGCCTGTACGACCGCCTTCGGGCGCGACCCATTGAGCGTCAAGGAACCTCACGCGACTGGAAGGGGCTGAATACGAGGCTCCGGCGACAGCCCGAGACGAAGTATCCGGCCCATATCCATCAGTACTACAACCAAAACGGCGCACGCTCATCCAGCCGCTCCAGACCTGCCTCCCGCGCCAGTCGCACCGCCTCGCGATACTCCGCGGCCGTCACGGGCCGCCCCAACGCCGCATGCTGATGGGCCTGATAGCACGGATGGTACTGCCCCATGATGTTCACGTAGGTCCGAGGGCTCAGTTGGGCCAGAAACTCGGCGATCTTGGCGGTCCCCGCCAGCCCCTCCGGCAGCACCAGATGCCGCACCAGCAGCCCGCGCCGAGCGATCCCCTGCTCATCCTCCTCCAGGTCCCCCACCTGCCGGTACATCTCCGCCACGGCCGCAAACATCCGCTCCGGGTAGTCCGGCGCCTGTGCCAGCTCGGCCGACACCTCCGCCTCCGAGTACTTCATGTCCGGCAGGTAGATATCCACCACACCGTCCAGCAGCTCCAGCGCCGCCGGCGATTCATACCCGCCGCAGTTCCACACTATCGGCAGCGTCAGCCCTTCCTCGACGGCGTATTCCAGGGCCTCCAGGAGCTGGGGCATGTAATGGGTCGGCGTCACGAAGTTGATGTTGTGACATCCAATCGCCTGCAGCTCCAGCATGGCCTTCGCCAACTCCGGCGCCGACACCTCGCGGCCATACCCCAGGTGACTGATGTCGTAGTTCTGGCAGAACAAGCACCGGAGGTTACAATGGGCCAGAAAAATCGTCCCGGACCCCCCGCGGCCCACCAGCGGCTCCTCTTCCCCGAAGTGTGGCCCCGCGCTCGAGAGCTTTGCCCGCACTCCGCCTCGACAGAACCCAGTCTCGCCGCCCAGCCGATCCACCCGGCACTCGCGCGGACACAAGACGCATGGCGCCAGCAACTTCCGAGCCGCCGCCGCGCGCTCTCCAAGTCCCCCTCCGGCGGCCAGCGCGCGATACCCCGGCAACTGCTCGCTACTCAGTCCGACCACCTGCTGTTCTCGAAAGCACTCGCAATCAGACCGTCCAGCCCCGCCGGCGCCTCTGGGCTACTCAGGTTCAGGAACAGCGGCGTCACCGAGATCCGCCCGGCCCGGGTCGCGCCGATGTCGGTCCCCGGCTCCGAGTCCTCCTCGATCGGGTCCCCCGTAAACCAATAATACTCCCGCCCGCGCGGGTCCTCCCGCCGGTAAATCCGGTTCTCGTAGCGCCGTCGCCCCAGCCGCGTGATCTCCACGCCCCCTATCCGGCCGTCCGGCACGTTGACGTTTAGGAAGCAGTCTCGCGGCAGCCCCGTCTCCACCAGCCCTTCGCCCAGCACCGCCGCGAACCCTGCCGCGGCCTCATACTGCGGCTCGCGACCCGGCACTACCGACACCGCACAAGCCGGGACACCGGCCATTGCCGCCTCCATCGCCGCCGATACCGTACCCGAGTACAGAACCTCCTCGCCCAGGTTCGCCCCGCGGTTGATCCCGGCCATCACCAGGTCGGTCTTCCCGCCCACCAGCTCCACCATCCCCAGCACCACGCAGTCGGCCGGCGTGCCGTTCGTCGCGAAGGCTCGCGGTCCGAGTCCGTCCAGCTCGAGCCGGTCCACGCGCAGCGGCTTGTGCAGCGTGATCGCATGACCCACCGCGCTCTGTTCGCGGTCCGGTGCCACCACCGTAACCTCCCCCACCTCACTCAACGCCCGCGCCAGATAGCGCAGACCCGGAGCGCTGATCCCATCGTCATTCGTGATCAGAATCTGCATCAGCTATTCTCCGCCACCCAGATCCACCGCCGTGTGCCACCGGTCATCTTGACCCGTGCGTCATTCCCCGTAGCGACCTGTGATCGCCGGCCTGCCTTTGCCGCCGCCTCACCTCTCGACCTTCTCCGTGCTCTCCGTGTCTCCGTGGTTATCCGCTTTGCCCTTGCCGTACCCCTGGCCTTTTCTCCGTGGCTATTCCTTCTCCCCGTCCAAGTCCACCGGCACGGTCCGCGTGATTCCCGCGCTGTCCTCGATCTCGCGGCACACGCCGGCCGGAATCGGCTGGTCCACCATCAAGGCCATTACAGCCTCGCCCCCCACACGCTGCCGACCCACTTGCATCCCCGCGATGTTAATCCGATTGTCCCCCAGGATCGTGCCTACCCGACCAATGATTCCCGGCTCATCGTGATGCCAAACCAGCAGGTTCAGTCCCGACGGCACCAGGTCTATGCGGTACCGATCCACCTCCACAATTCGCGCGTCTCCTCTGCCGAACACGGTCCCCGACACTCGCATCTCGCCGCCCTCCGATTGCACCGCGGAACTGAACAGGTTGGCGTAGTCCTGCGGGACGTAGTTCTTCGCTTCTACCACCTCAATGCCGCGCTGAGCTGCGATGACCGGTGCGTTTACCACATTGACTGCGCCCGACAGAATCGGCGACAGCAGCCCCACTAAGAAGTACAGCCGTAGCGGTGCCACCTCCTGCTCCGCTAGCTCGCCCGCGTAGGTTAGCTCCACTCGGGTGATTCCGCCCTGGAGCAATTGCGCCTGCAGTCGGCCCATCCGTTCCGCCAGGCCCAGGAACGGCTCCAACCCCTGGACCACCTCGGCGGAGAAAGCGGGCAGATTCACCGGCGTCCGCGCCGGCCGTCCGGCCAGCACCTCCACCACCTGCTCCGAGACGTCCACCGCCACCTGAGTCTGAGCTTCGACCGTCGAGGCCCCGAGGTGTGGTGTCGCCAAGACGTTGGGCAGATCAATCAACTCGAAGCTCTCCGGCGGCTCGCGCGAGAACACGTCCAGTGCGGCTCCCGCGATAGCGCCTTCCCGCAAGGCCTCCGCCAGTGCCGCCTCATCCACCAGGTCTCCTCGGGCACAATTGATCAGGATCGCCGAGGGCTTCATCAGCGCGAACTGCTCCGCGCCCATCATCCCCCGCGTGTCGTCCGTGGACGGCGCATGCAGCGTCACGAAGTCCGATTCCATCAGCAGCTCATCGAGACTGACCCGCTCGACGCCCAGATTGCTGGCCTGCTGCGGCGTTATGTACGGATCGTGCGCCATCACCTTCATCCCCAGCCCCTTGGCCCGCTTGATCACCTCGCCGCCCACTCGCCCTGCGCCCACCACACCCAACACCTTCTGGTAGACCTGCTCGCCCACGAATTCCTGGCGCTTCCATTCATGCCGCCGCACCGACTGACACGCCTCCGGAATCTTCCGTGCCGCCGCCAGCAGCAGGGCAATCGTGTGCTCCGCCGCCGCTGTCGTGTTTCCTCCCGGCGAGTTCACCACCACGATTCCGTGCCGCGTCGCAGTCGCCAGGTCAATGTTGTCTACCCCCACTCCCGCTCGAGCAATGACCCTCAGCTCGCCCGGATGCGCCAGTGCTTTCGCCGTCAGTCTTGTCTGGCTCCGCACCACCACGCCCTGGAACTGTCCCAGCCCCGCCGCCAACTCCTCCTCGCTCCAGCGATGGTCGGCCACCACTACATCGGCAACCTCCTGCAGGATCGCGATCCCGGCCTCCGCGAGGTTGTCGCAGACCAAAACCCGTGGTCTCATGACACCACCTCGTCATCCTCGACCCACGCGGTCCGGGCCGCCTCCAGAGCCTCCGGAGGATTGCACGAATAGCCCATCCGGTCCAGCGTCCGGGCCGTCGCCTCCAGCATCCGCAGCACTCGCGCTTCATTGACCATGCCCAGGTGCGCCAGCCGGAAGATCTTGCCGCCCAGCTTCCCCTGGCCCCGCGCAATCGTCACTTGCTCCCGCTCGGCGCAGCGCGTTAGCAGCTCCTTGGCGTCCAGCCCTTCGGGCATCCTTACAGCCGTCACCACCGCCGAGGCGTGCGAGACGTCGCCGAACAGCTCCAGGCCCAGCGCCCGCACGCCGCGCCGCACCGCCTCGCCCATCAGCCGGTGTCTCCGCCAGACCGCCTCCATACCCTCCGCCAGAACAATCTCCAGCGCTGCCTCCAGCGCAAAGAACAGGCTGACAGCCGGCGTGTACGGCGTCTGCCCCTTCGCCAGCGATTCGCGCGCCGCCACCAGATCGAAGTAGAAGCGGGGCATCGTCGCGCCTGCCGTCGCTTCCCAGGCGCGATCGCTCAGGCTGATGAAGGCCAGCCCCGGCGGGAGCATCAGCCCCTTCTGCGAGCCTGCAATTACCACGTCCACACTCCACTCGTCCGTGTGAAACTCGCTGCCCGCCATGCCGCTGATGCAGTCCACAACGCTCAGCGCCCCGTGCTCCTGCGCCAGCCGGCACAGCTCCGGCGTGTCGTGTGTGATCGCGGTCGAGGTCTCGTTGTGCGTCCACAGCACTGCCCTGAAGGGCTTGTCGGCCGCCCGCAGGGCCCGCTGCACAGCCCCCACGTCTATCGCCGCGCCCCACTCGAAGTCAAGCTGCTGAACCTCGGCCCCGAAAGCCCGCGCGATCTTGGCCATCCGCTCGCCGAAATTGCCCGCCGACAGCGCCAGAACGCGATCCCCGGGCGACAGCGTATTGGCGACTGCCGCCTCCATGCCTCCCGTCCCCGAGCTCGTGAGCGTCAGCACATCCTGCTCGGTGACGAACACCTGCCTCAGACCCTCAGTGCAGCGACCCAGCACGTCGGCAAACTCCGCGCCGCGATGATTGATCATCGGCCGCGCCAACGCCTCCCGGACCTTATCCGGCAGGTCGGTCGGTCCCGGGATCATCAACAAGGGCTCCAGCTCTTCCATCACGCTTTAGTCGTCCTTCCATGCCTCAATGCGGCTCAGATCCGACAGCACTGTCCCCTCCCCGACCGTCACATCCGCCCCAATCCGCGCCCCGCACCCCACGACCGCGCCCCGCACCACCGCCTTCGCCCCCACCTGGGCCCCCTCCCAGACTGCCGCCTCGAATACCTTCGCCCCCGCACCGACCCTACACCCCGGACCCACCACCGCGTACGGCCCGATCTCGGCGTCCGGGCCGATCTCGGCACTGCCGTCCACCACCGCCGGCGCCCGCAGCTCCCACCCGCGCGGCGCCTGACTCTCGGGGAGCTCGAAACTCGTGCGGCCCTCCAGCAACTGCCGCGTCGCGGCCAAGTACCGTTCGGCGCTGCCCACATCAAACCAGGCCCACTCGCCCTGCTGCGCGTATGCGTACACCGGCGCTCCCGACCGCAGCAGCCTCGGGAACAAGTCGTACTCGCTGGACCAGACCTCCCCCGCCGGAATCTCCTCCAGCACCGCACGCTCCATCACGTACGCCCCGGCATTGATCTCGCTCGCATCCGGCGGCGGCTGCTCCTGCTTCTCCAGGAACTCCAGCACCCGCCCGTCCGGCTCCCGCCGTACCAGCCCGTACTGACTCGGATCGGCCACCCTCCGCACCGCGATCGTTACTACGGCACCCTTCTTCCTGTGCGCCTCCAGCATCGCGCCCAGGTCCAGGTCCATCACCTGGTCGCCGTTCAGCACGAAAAACGTAGCGCCGAGCTGCTCGGCCGCGTTCTTGATCGCCCCTGCCGTCCCCAGCGCCTCCTCCTCCCGCACGCAGGTCACACCCATGCCCTTCCCCCCCGACGCCACGTACGCCTCAATCTGTTCGTGCTCGTGCGCCACGGCCAGAACCGCCTGGCCCACACCGTGCCGCCGCAAGAGTTCCAGCAGATACCACAGCAACGGACGGTTCACCAGAGGAACCAGCGCCTTCGGCCGAGTGTATGTCAGGGGCCGCAGACGCGTACCCTTGCCCCCCACCAGCAGCAGTCCCGTCACCTTTCCGTCCCATCCCTTGCGCCGACCATGCCGTACCTAGGACCCAGCGCGGCGGAGCGCCTCCAGGCGCATCTGCACCCGCGGTTGCCCCGAGTACTCGTCACGCTCCGGCATCCCGCAGATGTCCACCCGACCCCATTCCGCCAAAGCTCTCGCTCTCTTACCCAGGCCGAAGCCAATGCATCCAAAGGAGGACCCATTGCCTTCCACGGTCATCCGCAGGTGTTTGTCGTCGCGGCCCACAGTGCGCCACTCCGTCACTCGGAGCCCCAGACAGGCCAAACACGGCTCCGCATTCGCCTCTCCAAAAGGCGCCACATCCTGCAACGCTTTCACCAACGCCAGATCCACCTCTGACGCCTCCACCACACGGTCCACGTGCACCACGGGCTCAAGCTCTTCCAGGTCGAGCCGCTCGGCGGCCAAGACGTTCAGTCGTTCCCGCAGGTCGCCAATCCGCTCCACACTCACCGCCAGACCTGCCGCCAGGTCGTGGCCTCCGTGACGGATCAGGAGACTGTCACACTCCTCCAGCGCTTCTGCAATGGGAAACTCCGCCACGCTCCGCGCCGATCCCCGCGCCCGATCCCCCTCAATGCCCAGCAACACCGCCGGCCGATTGAACACCTCCACCAGCTTCGACGCCACGATCCCCACTACCCCCACGTGCCAGCCCTCCGCCGCCAGCACTACTACCCGGTCCTCGTCCAGGTCCACCTCCCGCTCCGCCAGCCGCAGGGCCTCCTCGAACATCCGCTGCTGCTCTCGCTGCCGCTGCCGATTCATCGCCTCCAGGTGAAGCGCTGCCTTCCGCGCCCATTCCTCGTCAGTCGTCAGCAGCAGCTCCACCGCCGTCGAGGCGTCGGCCATTCGACCCGCGGCATTCAACCGCGGCGCTAGCCGGAATGCCACATCCGACACCCGCGGCTCCCCGCCCACCTGGCACAAGTCCAGTAGCGCTCTCAGCCCCGCCTTGCGCGTCTTCCCCAGGAGCGGAAGCCCCTGACGAACCAGCACGCGATTCTCGTCCTGAAGCGGCACCACGTCCGCAATTGTACCCACCGCTACCAGATCCAGAAAGGCGCGCCGCAACGAGTCCACGCTCAGGCCCAGCCGCGTGCACAGCGCCGCAGCCAGCTTATACGCCAGCCCAACCCCCGATAACTCCGAGAAGGGATATTGCGAATCAGGCCTCTTCGGCGCCACCAGCGGAACGCGGGGCGCGTCCGGCGGCAGTTCGTGGTGGTCCAAAACCACCGCGTCTATTCCGAGCTCGCGTGCTCGCTCAAACTCCCGTGCCGCCGAGACCCCGCAGTCCACCGTGATCGCCAGCGACACTCCCTGCTCCGCCGCGTCCCGCAAAGCCCGAAAGCTCACACCATAGTCATCCCGGAACCGGTGCGGAACAAAATGACGCACCTGCAGTCCAAGTTTGTATAGGAATCGCGCCAGCAATGCGGTCGCCGTTATGCCATCAACATCGTAGTCGCCATGCACCAACACCTGCTCGCGGCCACTGATAGCCGCCAGCACCCGCTCCACGGCCGCCTCCATATCGGGCAATTGGAACGGGTCGTGCAAATCGTCCACCGAGGCTCGCAGAAAGCTCCTGGCGGCTGCGACGTCCTGCACCCCGCGATTGACCAGGAGGCTGGCGACGACCGGGTGAACACCGAGAGACTCGATCAGATGAGCCTCCAACGAACGACCGCGCGGCGCGATCAACCACCTCGCTCGCGCCGAGTTGCCTGTCCCCGTACGTCCTGCCATGGAGCTGTGACCACGCCTCAGACAGCCTGCAATCTCTGCGAGTATACGGCATGTTGCTATGATAGTCAACTCACGCGCCGCAGCCCCCGAGCCGGCTCCCACCTCACCGCCCACCCACCTGCCCTGTCCCAGAGAATGCGCAAGTGGCAAGTCCTCAGACCATTTTTTTGCCTGCGGTGCTTGACATTTCTGCCGTTTACCGTTACTCTTTCACCTGTTATTCGCAGACCACGACCGTGACTGCGGCCGTGGGGCTGTACGTTATGTACGACAAACCAAGCCGGTCTAAACCCGGCTCAGAAAGGAGGCATTGTGTCCAGGGCCAGACCGGCCCCGTATAGTGCCTTGGTCGCCACAACCTATCGCATGCGGTCCGCCACAGAGGAAACGAGGAAACTCCACGGCGGCCTTGTGGCATAAGACCACGGCACACAATGCGCCCCCAAACTGCTTGTAGGGCCGGCGCAAAGCTGTGGAAGGTCAAGGGGGTTACCCGTAATGAAGAAAGTCATTCTGCTCGCGAGCATTGTTGCGTTGCTCGCACTGGCTGCCGGAGCGGCGTCGGCGGACCCGACCAGAGACGTCCCGCTTCGGCATTGGGCGTACGACGCCTGCCAGAAGCTCGTGGATGCCGGCGTCATCATCGGCTACCCCGACGACACCTTCAAGGGTGACCGGGCGATGACCCGCTACGAGTTCGCCGCCGCCATCGCGCGCTTCATGGACAAGGTCCAGGCGCAAAAGGGCGACAAGGGCGATCCTGGCCCGGCCGGCCCGCAAGGCCCCGCCGGCCCGGCTGGTCCTGCCGGCCCCGCGGGCGCGCAGGGTCCCGCTGGACCCCAGGGCCCCAAGGGCGAGGACGCCAAGCTCGATCCGGCTGAAGTCGAGGCCATCGTCAAGCGCCTCACGGAAGAGTTCAAGAACGAGCTCGCCGAGCTGCGCAAGGACGTGGATGACATCCGCGACCGCGTGGACGACCACGAGGACCGCATCGCCTTCCTCGAGGAACTCACCGCGGGCCCCGACATCACCGGCTGGCTCGATTACCGGATCGGGATGGCGGGCAATTCCTTCGTGCGCAACAGCGAGTTCGACAACCTGACCGCCAAGATCGGCATCGAAGGCGACATCACCGAAGACCTGTACGGCAACATCACCATCAAGTACACCAGCGACCCGATGCGTGTGGCCGAAGGCCGTGGCCTGGTGCGCCGCGCTGCCTTCCCCACCACCTGGCGTGGGTCTCCTAATCCGCCTGCCGTCAACTCCAGCTATCCCACTCAGCCCTCCTGGTACAGCTATCCCGGCATGCCCTCCGGCTTCCTGGCCAACTCCCTCGAGTCGGTCTGGATTGATGAAGCCTGGGTCTCCTGGGATTGGAAGGGCTGGACCTGGACGCTGGGGCGCCAGTTCCAGGCCTATGGCCCCGGTCTGCTCGTCAACAACGAGCGCATGGCCCAGCAGGGCATTCGAACCCAGAAGGAAGACCTGGGCGGCTACCTGGACATTGACGCCTTCGTCGGCATGGCCAACTACGATGGCTGGACCCCGTACAGCGCTCACGCCACCGATACCATGGATGGCAACGACGCCTATGCCTCCATCCGCGTCGAGTACGACAATTCTCGCAACTGGTCCATCGCCGGCAACTATCTCGGCAGCGGCCTGGGATGCGAGAGCGGCTGGAGCGTTGACCTCTGGGCCAAGTTCTGGGGTAACCGGGACCTCTACGTCGAGTACTCACAGCTCGAGCGCATCTTCGACGACTCCCAGCATCGCTGCTTCGGCGGCGTCACGGGACCGGGCTGCGGACTGCGCGACAAGAACCCGGACGCCTTGATGGTCGACATTGACCTGTACGACGGCAAGAGCTGGTACTTGAAGGGCTACTACGCCAACGTGGATACCGGCGGAGTGCCTCACTTCTCCAGCGGCAACCCGTACGACGAGATCTACACCCTTCAGGAATCCCTGCTCTTCCGGCCCGCCAACCAGGGCGCCATCTTCCCCTGGGAGCGCTGGCTGCGCAACCCGCTGATCATTGACAACACCGTGGTCTATGGTGCTCACCTGGGCTTCGAAGTCGTCGGCGATCCTGTCGAGTTGATCTACTACTCCGTGGACAACAAGACCGGCGCCACCCAGTGTGACATCCGCTTCCCCGACATGAACTATGATCAGCTCTGGGCTCTGCGCTGGACCCACAACTTCGTGCGCGGCGTCACCGGTGTGTTCACCTATGCACACCAGGAAGCCGTTCACAACAACTACGCCAAGTACAACGGCCTGTGTGACTACGACACCAGCCTGTGGAAGACCCCTGACCAGGAACTGTTCCTGGCCGAGCTCGTCGTCAACTTCTAGGCGAGTTCCAACTCGACGCCCTGAAGCTCCCGGCGACTCCGCCGGGAGCTTCTCTCTTGCCTCCGCGCCCCTTCCACCCTCTCAGTCTGCCGCCCGATAGCCTCCTCGGTAACCACTCGGCGAGCGCCACCCGGAAACGTACTGCGCGCGGCTCACGTTCGCCACATGCCCGTCGGTGTACAGTACGTTGTATCGGAAATGCCTGATGCGCCCCGCCCCAACGGCGTGAAAGCTCCCGTGCGCATCAAACACCTGATTGATGTCCCCGCGGCCCGCCACCGCACTGCGCGGAATGTGGTCGAAAGCAAGCTGGCTGTGGTAGTTATAGCTCGTCCCCCACGCCGCAAAACACGTCGGCCGAGCATGCGCCGGGATCCCGACAACGCTCCCATGGAAGTGGTCGAAACCCCCGTCCTGGGGGCAGTGGAACACCTCCTTGCTCGCTACGTACGGGCGCAGCACATCGTGCAGCATGGGAGCCCGAAAGATCAGGTCCGCTCGGTCCTGGAAGAACGGGTCATACCGCCCCGCGCTCCGGTCCCCCGGGTCCACCGCAAAGGGCAATCCATCGTTCCAGTCGGCCGCGTACATCCCAATAGCTGTGCCGATCTGCCGGAGATTGTCCGCGCACTGTGCTCGCCCCTGGCTGCCCCGTGTCCACAGGCTCAACAGCGGCGCCACACAGATACACAGCACCGCCAGGAGCACCACCAGGTCCAGAAGCCCAAAGCGATATCGCTTGCGCACAGGTATGTCGCCTGCTTGTGACTCAGTCGCCGCCTCTCCCGCCATGGCCCCAACCCATTATCACTGCCCACTTCACTGCCCGACCACGGTTCCGTCCGGAGGACGGTCGGCCGCAGGCTCTCAGCCGGGTACTTCAGTGCCCGACTGCCATGCGACAATACCAGTTTTGCTCTCTTCGCTCTCCACCATCTTCTCACCTTGTCTTCGACCGGTTCCTCCCTGCCGGGAGGCTCACCGATGAGGAGGTCTTGGCGCGTCCTGAGGCGAACGAACCGAACATGACTTGGGCTCCTCCCGGAAAGGTCTACGTCATTGTCGACACCGACTCGCTGCATGGCCGCACGGCGCGAGACGTGCTGCGCGCCGTGCTCCGCGGCGGCGCCTCGCTCGTACAATATCGGGCCAAAGACCTCTCGACCCGCGAGATGGTGGAAGAAGCGCGCGCCCTCGTGTTGGAGGCCAGACGCTCCAGCGTGCCTCTGCTGATCAACGATCGCATTGACGTCGCCCTGGCAGTCGGCGCCGACGGCGCCCATGTCGGCCAGGATGATATGCCGGTAGACCTCGCGCGTCGCATGCTGGGCCCGCGCGCCATCCTGGGCGTGAGCGCTCCCGCCAGAGACCTTGCCATGCGTGCCGCCCGCGACGGAGCCTCCTACGTGGCTTGTGGCCCGATGTTTAGCTCTCCCACCAAGCCGGGTATTTCTCCCATAGGTCCGGAAGCCATCCAGTCCATCAAGCGGGCGGCAAACCTGCCTGTATGTGCCATCGGCGGCATCACCCTCGCGAACGCACAACGTGTGGCCGAGGCCGGCGCGGACCTGCTCGCCGTCGTTTCCGCGGTGATGGCTGCGCCCGACCCCGAGGCCGCTACCCGCGAACTCCGCACCCTTGTCGAGGAGCTTTGACCCCCAAACGCGTGTGCTGCACAGGTCCTGGCACCGGGGCGAGACTGCCCTAGGGATCCACTTGCGTCCTTGCCTTGATGCTGGCGGCAGTCTGTGCGCTCTCGTCGTCGCCCGACAATCACCGCGAAGCACTGTTCGCAGAATGGGCTCGTGCCCGGATGGCGGAAACCGGTCGGCCGGGCGCCGGTCCCGCCGCGGTGCTCGGAGTTCCGGGGGCCTCGCCGTTCGCTCTGTCCGACACCCGCGGTCTGTGCACTGCCTGGCCCGGCAACTTCGCCTTCCAGCTTTGCCTTGGAATCGGCGCCAACGGAAAGACCGAACCGCTTTGCACCCCCGACACGCTCCGCTGGACGGGCCCTCGCGAACTCGTCTTGGAGCACCACAGGGACCTCTTCGGGCTGGCGGCTCATGGCACCATCTTTGCTGATCTGTACGGCAGGCCCACGCCTGTGCCGTACGTGTTCGCTCGTCTCAGCCTCCGCAACAACGCCGCTCGCCCCGCCGACGTGCGCCTCGCGTGCCTGCTCCATCCCTTTACCCCGGCCGGTCCCGGTAGAATCGTATCGCTGGAGCACCGTCAGGAGCGACAGGCGCTGGATGTCAACGGTCGGGCGGCACTCTTCTATCGAGGTCCAGTGGTACCTCTGCTTCTCTGCACACGCGGCCTCGACAATGAGATCGGCTTGCTCGCAGCGCGAGGCCGGTGGCCCGAGGAGCACAGCATTCGAGACCCTGACGGCTGGGCCGGCGGAGCCTTGGTCTTCAGCGTCGAGATCCAACCTCGAGACACGGCTTATCTTCTGCTGGCCTTTCCGCTCCAACCCTCTCCCTGGTCGGAAGCCTCTCCTCCGGCTCTCTCTCGCGACGCCTTTGCCGACCGGCTGCAACGCGTTCGCGCTCAGTGGCGCGACCGACTCGACGCTTTCTCCCTGCAGATGCCTTCCCAGAGACCGGTTGCGGCCCTCTACGCTTCGCTGATGCAAGACCTCCTGCTTGCCGGACATGCCGGCGACTCGCCTGTACCGGGCCTGAGAGAGCCCACGTCCCTTCTGCAGCTTTCTCGCCGCTGCGGCGCGCTATCTGCGGCCGGACTGGGTGACGCCGCCGATGCGCCTTTGCGGGCCTTGCTCAGATCGCAGTCTCCTGACACGGGCGCCTTCGGTCGCGTAGCTCCCGAGCCGGAGCTGCCGGCCGCGCAGTGGCCCGTGGCCTTCGGCTGGCCGGCATGGGCGCTCTCGGAAGAAGCCTGGCTGTCGCAAAGCACGCGTCTTCGACGAGTCCTGTTTCCCGTGATCTTTCACGCGGCTGCCGGTCTCAACACCCAGGTCTCCGCTGCCGCGCGCCCGTCCGCCGAGGCGCTACAGTGGGCCGCCGACCTGTGCTTGCGAGCAGCCGAATTGGCATACTTCAACGACGCTCACGACGATGAGCCGGCACTACTCAAGAGAGCCCGCCTACTCGCCCGCCAGGCTGCTGCTGCGCGCAGCACGCTGCGCGGAGCTGCTCTCACCGATTACCTCGCCTCCACCTGGCCCGCACTCGGGCCCGAAGGGCTGCCGACCTCTGAGGATCTGCCCGAGCCTCCCGCCGATGATCTTCTCCCAGCGCCGGCGGCCCGAGTACTGGCCGTCGCGCACGGCTTTCAGCGCGCCCCCTCGGCGAACGGACCCGCAATCTGTGCTCGCCTCCTCGCACGGCTCTGGGAACGTCGGCCTCCCTCGTCTCTGGGCCTGTTTGCGCAAGCCGACTCCTGCCTCCCGGACCTGACCGCCGCGGCAGAGTATCCTTCCCTGCTGCGTGACATCCTCGTCACCGAGGAGCGCAGGCTTCCGCACAAGGGCCGGGGCCGAGCACGGTCTGCCTCCCGAGAGGGCGATCGGAACCCCCGGCCTGAAGTCATTTTGCACGTGCTGAGAGGATTCCCGCAAGAATGGTTGAAACAAGGCTCCAAACTGAAGGTACGTGGCCTTCCCACGTCGGCCGGTCCCGTCGGCTTCGATCTTATTCGAGAGTCCTCGCGCTTGATTTGGGAGGGCAAGGCCGCCAAGGATGTTAAGGTGAGCCAGTGGGTGATCTATGCTCCGCCGGGCTTTGAGTGCTCCCAGGCCACTGCCGGCGGCAAGCCCCTCGGCCCGCAGAATCTACATCCGCGGTGGATCACGGCGTCCGGAAAAGCCCGGCGCATTACTCTGGAACTGAGGCACACCAGGCGGACGAGGACCATTCCAGCGGAGTAGTGGGGCTACGATGAACGACGTGCCGTACGAGGTAGTCGAGCGCAATGTTCCCCTACTTTCACTGGCAACGGTTCTATACTGGGCTGTTGCCTGCTACTTCCTGCTGCGCGTTGTCCACCTGTACCTGGAGCGCACGATCAGCGCCGTGGTGGCTCTCTTCACCGTCACGATGATGTTGGTCGTCTTCGTCCTTTTCGGCGTCGTCAACCTGCCGATCCTGGACTGGTGGGGCGCGCACGAACCCGTGCTCAAGATCGCAAGCTGGGCCGGGATGGCTGTTCTGCTCATTGTTCCCACCGTCTTGCGATTCGTGCACTCAACCACCGACCGACAGATGCGCCGCCATGCTGAGTCCGCCACCATTGAGCGGGCCCGCCGGGACATCGTCGCCAATCCGACCAATCCCGTGCCCCACCTCGTCCTGGCAGACATCTACGAGCGCCGCGGTGACCTCGAGGCCGCGATCGCCGAAGTGGAGAAGGCGCTGGCCAAACAGCCGGCCCCCGCGATCCAGGCCCGCCTGAACAAACTGCGCGGCAAGCTGAACAAGTAGCAGGGCAGACAGGCACAGCACCAATCCCTGCCAAGTGAGGCCTACATGCTCCCCCGTGTCCGGTCGGGAAGCCGCCTCTGACACCGTCCGCGCAGCAGAGGCCGCCGAAATTCGGCCTGATTGTGGCAACCGGCACGGCGGATGCGAAACGACTGACTTGCATACTGTCGTCCGCGACCAGCTTGGGCGGCAGGATCACGGAGGGATCAAGATGCCCGAGCACAGGTTCACCTCACGTGCCCGCCGCGCCCTGATGTTCGCTCGTCGGGAGGCGGCATCCGAAGGCCGAGAGCAGATCAACGCCGAGCACATTCTCCTCGGCCTATCCCAGGTCGGCGAGGGTACCGGCTACACCTTGCTGCAGCGTTGCGGCGCCACGACCGAGGCCCTGCGCCGGCGCCTCCCCCATCTTGACGCCGCGCCCTCGATAACCAGCGGCGCTGAAGGCTTCACCGGCGATGCTCGCCGCGTCCTCGAGAGTGCGCACCGCGAGGGACGCATGGAGGGCTGCCAATTCATCGGCAGCGAACACCTCCTGTTGGGCATCATTGACGGTCGCACCACCCGCGCCGCTCGCCTGCTGGCTGACTTGGGCCTCGATCTCATGCGCTATCGCCAGTACCTGGATGACGCGCGCCAGGACGCGCATGCCACCTCCGCGCCTGGCTGGGCCCAGGCCACCGGCGGTGCGTCTCCCCTGGGGCAGGAACGCGAGACCCTTGCCGACGCCGCGGCCGTTCTCCCCGAAGCCCCGCCTGCTGCTCCGAGGCCTGAGCCCGCGGCTGCTTCGCCCGGCGACGTCCTGGAAGAGATCCTGGCCCACAACGAGCAGTTCGTCGCCCAGCACCCCGAAGTTCCGCCGGCGTCTCATCTGCCTACGCGGCGCCTCGCCATCCTGACCTGCATGGACTGCCGCCTGACCGACTTCTGGGAACAGGCCCTGGGCCTCCACCGCGGCGAAGCCGTAGTCGTGCGCAGCGCGGGGGGTGGCTTCGCCGACAACGACAGCCCGCTCCGATCCCTGGCCGTCGCGGTTTACGCCTTGGACGTGGACACGATCATCGTCATGGGCCACACCGGGTGCGGCATGTCCCAGATCTCCGTCGGCGAGATCGTGGGCAAGATGAGCGACCGCGGCGTGAGCCGCGACCGCATTCCCTCCTCCGATGCTCGGGCCTGGCTCGGCGCCTTCACCGACGTCGCCGATCACGTCTTGGACACCGTTGACGCCATCCGTGACTCTGGCCTGTTCCCGGACGACGTGGCCATTCATCCGCTGCTCATCGACTCGGACACCGGCCGGCTCTCCGTCCCCACTCGCTGAAGGAGAAACGCTCCCGCCAATGAGCCCACTGGACCAACCCTTGGACTTCTTCGACGCCAACTGCATGGTGGGGCCGCGCGGCACCCCCGCTCCCGGCGAATACCGCGACGCCGACGGCCTACTGCGCGTCATGGATGCCCACGGCATTGCCGAGGCGCTGGTGTTCCACTCGCTCGCCAAGGAGCAATCGCCCCCGGACGGCAACCGGCTCTTGCTCGACGAGATCGCCGGCCACGAGCGCTTGCATCCTTGCGCCGTCCTGCTCCCTCACTGGACCGGCGAGTTCCCACCCCCCGAGGAGCACGTCCCTCAGCTCCTGGACCAGGGCTTCCGGGCCGTGCGCCTGTTCCCGGCCAATCACTACTTCGAGCTCTCGTCCTGGTGCTGCCGGGAGCTGTTCATCGCCCTGGCCGAGCACCGCATCCCGCTGTTCTTGGACTACGACAACGCCCACTGGGGCACCACCCGAACCAATTGGGACGCCGTGGCCCGCGTCGTCGCCGCCCATCCCACGCTGCCGGTCATCATCGTCAACGAGAGCATGGCCGCGGACCGCTCCCTCCAGCCTCTGCTCACCAAGTTTGACAACTTCCTATTCGAGACCTCGTCCTACGAAATCCACCGCGGCCTGGAAATCGTCTCCGAGCGTCACGGCCCACAACGCGCCCTGTTCGGCACCGGCCTTCCCTCTCGCGACCCCGCCGGCCCGATCACCATGATCACGTACGCCGACCTCCCGCCCGACCACAAGGCCTTGATCGCCGGCGGCAATCTCCGGCGCCTGCTGGAGGGAGTACAGACCGAACGGCCCCGCACCGGCATCGGCTTCGAGCCCCGCCCTCAGCCGCGGTCCACGTCTGACGAATGGCCCAGCGTTGCCCCGCGCTTTATCGCGCCGGAGGAACAGGCATGACCGCCCTGACCAACCAGGAACTTCAACGCCGCGCCGCCCTGGGGATCCCGCTCAGCGACCTGCAAATCGTGGACGCCCATGGCCACTTGGGCCGCTGGTGTACGGTCCCTCTACCGGCCGCCACAGCCCGGGAGATGCTCTCAACCCTTGATCTCGCCGGCGTCAGCCGCCTGGCCATCTCCGCCAACGCCGCTATCGGGCCCGACTTTCGCCGCGGCAATGACCAGGTCGCCGCAGCGCTCCGCGCCTTTCCCGACCGCTACCTGGCCTACGCCGTCGTGAACCCCAACTACCCCGACGAGGTCCGCCCCGAGCTCGAACGCTGCTTCGACCAACTGGGCTTCCATGCCATCAAGCTTCACACCGGCCTGCACAACTACCCCCTGAACGGGGAGCACTACGTCCCCGTGTTCGAGTTCGCGCAGGAGCGCCGCGCCACCGTGCTCACCCATGGCTGTGCGGGTCTGGCCGAGGTGGCGGCCAAGTACCCCGACGTCAGCATCATCATTGCCCACCTCGGCGCCGGCTTCGACGGCCGGCAACCCAATTCCGTCCTCGAGCTGGCCCGCGACCTGCCCAACATTCACTTCGACACTGCCAGCTCCAACGTGCCGTTCAAGAACGTGAACCACCTGGTCCAGGCCGTCGGCCCCAACCAGGTGGTGTTCGGCTCCGACCATCCGTGGATAGACGTCCGCTATCAGCTAGGCCGCATCATCTGGGCCGACTTGGACCTGAACGACAAGCTCAAGATCCTGGGACGCAACTTCGAGGGGTTACTCGCTCGAACTCGTCATTGACCTCGCCGTGCAACGTCACGACGGACCGACCGCATGCTGCGCAGCCTCCCCACTCTCCTCGTCACGCTGCCTGCCGAAACTCACACCCCGTAGCTCAGCCGAACCGCCATTGCCTCCGGCAGGCCGACCCGCAGCATCTCCCGCTGCACCCGCCCAATGTCGTAGATCACCCGCCGGATCTCCATCCGTCTCTCTTCGTCGTCATACACGCCAAAGCTGGCCCGCGTGTCGCCGTCCCGCGGCTGACCCACACTCCCCTGGTTGATCACGTACCGCCGCTCATCTTCGATCCCGAACTCAGCCCCCCCGGTTGCCAGGTGCTGCACGCAACGCTGCTCGCCCTCCTGCAACTCATACCACTCCGCGTAGTGCGTGTGCCCGATGAAGCAAATCTGCGTGCGCATCGCCATGAAGGTCGGCATCGCCTCCAGCGGCGAGGCCACATAGGCAAAGGGCTCCGGCAGCGACCCATGGCACAGCGTCAATTCGTCAACGACTAGGCTGTGCGGCAAATCGCCCAGGTACTCCCGATTCTCCGCACTCAGGTTCTCTCGTGTCCACAGTAACGTCTCGCGAGCGTGGACGTTGAAGTCGTCCGCGCACCCGTCATCCACCACCGCCTCATCATGATTGCCTCGCACCGTTGCACAATCCAGTTCCCTGACCAGGGCACAACACTCATTGGGCCACGGATTATACCCCACGACATCCCCCAGGCACAGATACTTCCCGATGTTGAGACCCTCCAGTTCCCCCAGTACCTTTTCCAGGGCCGGCAGATTCCCGTGGATGTCCGAGATGATCCCGTAGCGCATTGCCTTCTCTGGCTCTCCTGCCAGACGATGTTCCCCGCGCTACCCCGGCTCCCGAACAGGGGCTCCCGTGACCCGGGCTTCCGCGCCCTCGGCCGCCGCCGGCTCAGAAACCACTCGGGGCGTCTCACTGCCCGGTAGAACTGGCTCGGACCGCTTCACCCGCTCGGCCAGAACTTCCTTATTCAGCAGGCGCACTGCCGCCTGAACCGCCACCAGGTTCGCACCCAACGCGCTGCCCGCGTCAGCCCACGACCCCGTCCGACCATAGGCCTGCTCAGCCTTCTCTCGCTCGGCCTCCGCCGACCGAACCACCGCCGCCGCCAGAGCTCCCTGCCCGACACCGGCGTAGGTTTCCACCAGACCCTCAATCTCGCCGGCCTCGGTCCGCGTTCGCCGCCCGGCCAGGTGCACGAAGATCCGCCGCTCGGCATCCGTGGCCTTGAGTCCCTGCAGGTCCAGTGCCAGCGCCAGGCGCCGCAGGTCGGCCCGCGTGCCTTCCTCCGTCGCCTTCTCCGCCGCCCGGCGCGCATCGCGTACCGCCAGACCCGCTTGGGTCACACCCGCCTGCAAGATGCCGTAACGCGAGGCCGGGAGATGGTCGTAGTTCTCAATCAGCCCCGTTAGATCAATGATGATCGGCACCAGCGAACCGGCCGCCCAGAGCAGCTCTCGGCTGGCCGACTGCAGCTTGCCGCCCGCCACTGCCGTTTCGTCTATCACGTGGCTGCTTTCGCTCGCCGCCCGGGAGCAGTGCCGCACTAACTCCGGCGAGCGCCGCTGCGGCTTGTCCAACTCGCTTCTGGTGTCCTCCACCACTTGCCGCATCCCCGCCATCGCTGCCACATACCGCTCACGTCCTTCGGCCACTCGGCCCTTCGCGACCTGTAGATCGAAGATCACCTGGTTGATCTGCACCAGAATAGCGTAGTAGCCCAGGTCCAGCTTGGGATCTATGGCGAACCCGATCTTCAGCACCCGATGAGCTGTCTGTAGCTGATTGAGACGCCGCAGGTTTCGCTTGATGGCCTGTCGGTGGGCCGTTTGCGCCTTCTGCGCCTGCTCCAACCGTTCGGCTGTCTCCGCCAGGGCCTCCCGCGCCAGTGCCACACCCTCCGGAGTCGCCATGCTGTTTGAAGTCGAGGCCCTCGCCTCCCGCAGCTCCGCGGACAAGCTCGCCAGGCCCTCCGTCGCTTCCCGCTGGCCCGGATACTTGGCCAGAACCGATTCGTACTCCGTCCGCGCCTCCTCTAACCGTCCCTGCTCCCGCAGCACCTGCGCCGACCACAGCAGCGGCTCCGGGTTCTCCGGCTCCAGCTTCGCCGCAACCTGAAAATACTTGCGCGCCGAATTGTACCTGTACCGGGACAAAAAGGAGTTGCCCAAGCGCAGTACCGTCTCGTAGTCCGCCTTCTCTCGCGCCGCACGCGCCGCCACCCGCCGCCGGCGCTCCAGATCGTCCGGGTGCGTGTGGAAGGCCACCTTGTACGCCGGCTCCCTCTTCTTGCGGTCCTTCAAGGACCGAGCGAAGAAGCTGTCCAATCCCTCCGGATCGTACCCGGCCGCCAGCGCCAGATCCACACCGCTCTTGTCGGCTACATATTCGTACTTGCGACACTGCCGCAGGCCGGCGAAAGCGCGCCAGATCGAAGCCGGCCGAGCCAGGCTGCGCGTCTCCGGGTAATACCCCAACGCTGTTACAAGTAGGAACGTCCCCGTATAGTCCACTACCATGCGCTGAAAGTCTTTGTGCGCCACGTGGCCCACTTCATGGGCCAAAATCGCAGCCAGCTCATCCTCCGAGTCCACGTACGAGAGCAGGCCGCGAGTAACAAAGATATGACCGCCCGGCGACGCAAAGGCGTTGATCTCGGAGGTGTTGACCACCTTGAAATGGTAGTGCAGGTCCTGGCGCGGTGAATGCGCCGCGATCTGGCGACCCAAATCCGACACCCAATCGGCCAGCAAGGGATCATCCACTTCCCCCATCTGCGCCACGACTTGCCGGGCCACGTGGTTGCCGATCACCTTCTCGAACTCGGTGGGCAGTGTCGCGGCCCGAGCCGCCCCGCACGCGCCGCCCACCAGGACGCCACTTAGAACCGCAGCATACACCACACCACTGCTGCGCAGAATCCGACCTGCTCCGGCCAAGCTACACCTCGGCGTTCCGCATTTACCGCGCAGTTATACCACACTTCTGCGCCTGACAGTCATCTGCCAAATCCCTATTCCCCTCGCCGCCACCGGACACCTGCGGGCGTATCCTCCAACACAATCCCTTGCGCTGCCAGTTCGTCTCGGATTGCGTCGGCACGCGCAAAATCGCGCTCAGCACGAGCCGCCTGGCGTTCCTCAATGAGCCTCTCGACGTCCTCATCCAGGATCTCCACCGCCGGCACAAGCTGCAACCCCAGTACCCGGTCGAACTCCTCCAACGTGCCCTCCACTTCCTCCGCCTGGGCCCGAGTGACCCTCCCCTGGGCCAGAGCGATGTCGGCCGCCTTTTGCAGCTCGAAGACCTGCGCCGTGGCGCCGGGGATGTTCAGATCGTCGTCCAGCGCCGCCTCGAACTTCTCTCGTGCCTCGGCCACGGCTTCAGCCAGCCTCTCGTCCGGCACCTTGCTCGTCGTTTGGCGCACCCGGTGCACAAAGTCGCGTACGCCGCGCAGAGTCTGTTCGGCCCGCCGCAGTCCCTCCTGAGTGAAGTTGAGCTGCCGCCGATAGTGCGCCCCCATTAGCGCCAGCCGGATCGCCGGCGGCGAGTACCCCTGCTCCAGCAGGTCCCTGATCGTGTAGAAGTTCCCCAGCGACTTAGACATCTTCTGCCCCTCGACCAGCAGGTGCTCGCCGTGCACCCAGAACCGCACGAACGGCTTGCCGGTCGCCGCCTCGCTCTGGGCGATCTCGTTCTCGTGGTGCGGGAACAGCAGGTCCACACCGCCCGCATGTAGGTCAATCGTCTCGCCCAGGAGCTTGAGCGTCATCGCCGAGCACTCGATGTGCCAACCCGGCCGCCCCAAACCCCACGGACTCTCCCACCCCGGTTCCCCCTCCTTCCGGGCCTTCCATAGCGCGAAATCCTGAACGTCGTCCTTATCGTACGTGTCCTGATCGAGCCGCCCAAACTCCCGCCGCCGCGCCCCGCTCTGCGCCTCCACTCCCGACAGTTTCCCGTAGCCCTTGAAGCTGCTGATGTCGAAGTACACGCTGCCATCCTTCTCATAGGCGTGCCCGCGCTCGATCAGCCGCTCTACCAGGCGCACCATGTCCGGAATGCACTCCGTCGCCCGCGGGAACTGCACCTCCGACACGTCAATGTTGAGCGTCGCCAGATCCTCGAAAAACGCCTGCTCAAAGGGCGCCGCCTGCTCCTGAACGCTCACACCCCGCTCCAGCGCTGCACCGATGATCTTGTCGTCCACATCGGTGACATTCCACACGTGCGCCACCTTCCACCCCTCGTGCTTCAGTACCCGGTGCAATAGGTCATACAGCAGAAAGCTCCGCATGTTGCCCACATGCGCGTAGTCGTAGACCGTTGGCCCGCATGTGTACATCGTCACCGTCTCACCGTCGGCCGGTGCGAACGGCTCCTTCCGGCGCGTCAACGAGTTATACAATTGAAACATCTCGGCTCACCTCCAGGCGTCCGCGAAGGTGTTTCATAACCACCGTAGGAGCCCCTTCAGGCGCGAGGCCTTGGTCGTCGAGGCTCTGAAAACACCTTCAGTCTTCCGGCTCTCACACGCCGCGCCGCCCGAAGCCGCAGGCTTCAAGCTGACGCCTGGATACAGCAGCACTTCGCTGTCACACTCCCGTAGCCCCGCATGAACACCTCCGCCCTCCGGTTGAATCCCATCATCCTACCTCCGCCTCCTCTGCGACCATGGCACTTCCCCGTACAACGTCAGCGGAGGCGTCGCCGGCGCCTCCGCACAGCCTGCTCCTGTCGCCATTGCCGCTACTTCTTCCGGGTGATCTTCGCGGAGACGGTGCGCATCAGCTTCTGCAGTGCCGCGACGTACTCCGCCTGGCTGCTGTTGATGCTGAACTCACAGTAGTACTGGGCATTCCACAGCAGGCCGCTGGCACTGGTGGACTGTGTACAGTAGAACCCGTTCTTCTCGATCTTGAGCTGTTTGTAGCCCGCCTTCTTGGCAAAGCCCGTCTGCCGTTGCGTAAAGAACTTCTTCGCTTTCTGCCAATCCCCGCTCATGTCAATGACGGTTACCTGCAGAATCTTCTTATCCTTCTTGTACGCCCGGTAGAAGATCTCCGAGCCACCGGCATCCGTGTAGACCTCGGCCCCGCCGTCCAGGATGTCAAAGAACGCCTCCCGATCGTCTCCCCAGGCGTCAGCGTTCAGTTTCGCCCAGCCCGGCAGTTCGTTATCGCCGGGTGTGAGGGCCGCCATCTTCTGCTGACTGGCCACCGCCCAGTTCGCGAGCATCAGCGACAGGCCAATCCCCAACATCGCCCACCAGCAGCGCAACATGCCAACACTCTCCGTCTTCTCAGATTCCCCTTACCAACCCGGCTCCGACCTCCAGCGTCCTACTGCTGTGGAAGCCGTTTGATAATCTCCGGATAATCCCCGTAGGAGCGCCTTCGGGCGCGATTATCCCTGATCTTCGAGGTTATGAAACCACCTCTAGTCGTCCGATTTCTTGGCCGGCTCCTGATCCCCGGCGTGCGGCTCGGCCGCCGGCTCCTGATCCAATTCGCGGTCAATCGCTTCAAACTCACTGGTTATCTCACGCGTGGACCGCCGGAACTCGTGCAGCCCCAGTCGCAGTGACCGAGCAATCTCGGGGATCTTCTTCGCCCCGAACAAGAGGATGATGACCAATACAATTAGCAGAATCTCAGGCCAACCCAGGCTGCCCATGTTCCTACACCATCCTTTATATCAAACCTCGCCTCGGCGGGCGGCCTACGCTTCTGCGCTTGTCGCCCCGTCAGCCTAACCTCACACTGAATCGAACATCCGCCACGTCTGCTAGTTCCCAGAAGTCTCGACTTCATCGGGCTTCGGGACCGGCGTCGTATCCAGCCGTGTGATTTCCACTTGTTGCGCCAGCTCCAGGATGCTCTCTCGGTCGCACATCCCGGCACCCAGTGTACTGGCGTTCGCCGCACCGGCGCCGACTGCCAACCGCAAGCAGCCTTGGAGGTCCATTCGCTCCAGCGACCCCACGGCAAAGCCCGCCACCATCGCATCCCCGCTGCCTACGCCGCTCACGTACTCAATCTCGGGCGGCTTCGCCCGCAGCACGCCCTCCCGCGACGAAATCAGAATCGCGCCCCGCTGTCCCAGCGAAACCAGACATACGCTGACGCCGCCCGCCACAATCTCTTTGCCCGCCTCGACCACGCCGTCCGGCACGGCGAGCTCCCGCCCGACCAGATCGCTGAGCTCCTGCAAGTTCGGCTTAACCATCAACGGCTTTGCCTTCAGTCCCTCCACCAGCAGCTCGTCCCGCGCGTCCAGGATCACCGGCACCCGCGCCGTCCGCGCCATCCTCACCAAATCGGCATAGATCGTGTGCGGCACCCCTCGGGGCGCGCTGCCCGAGATGATCACGATCTCGCTCTTGGTCAGTAGCTCCTCAAACTTCCCCGTCAGCTTCGTGATCTCGCTGGGCGTCACCAGCGGACCGTACTCGTCAATCTGCGTTTGCTGCCGTGTGCTCTTGCTGACGATGTTCGTGCACCGCCGCGGCTCCTCCTCGATGGGCACGAAGTCCGCCATGATCCCCGCTTGCCGGAGATGCTTGACAATAAACGCCGCCCCTGTACCGCCCGCAAACCCCGACACCACCACCGCCTTGCCCAGCGTCCGAGCCACCCGCGCCACATTGATCCCCTTGCCCCCGGCCACAACATTGTACCGCGTCGGCTGGTGGTAGAGCCCAACGCCGAAGTTCTCGACCTCGTACGTGTAATCAATACTGGCATTCAGGCAGATCGCGGTAATCAAGGATCAGCCGCCCCACAGCCTAAACTACGCCTGCTGCGTCAGTATAGCACAATCACACACCTCTGCAAAGCCGACCGGCGCTCACTTTTGCTGCCCCCAACGTTTCACCTGTCGCCCTTTTAGGGTATACACTTACTGGACCTTGTTCGGGAGCTATTGACGGCGGGCGCGGGGCCTCTATACGAGAACTCGCGGCCGCGTTTTGTTATGTACGTGACGGCGTCCCGACGGCTGTGGGGGTCGCTTGTGGGTTGTGCCCTGATCCGAGAGCGAAAGTGGTGATTCTCGCTGGGAACGGCTGACGCGCAGTGGGTCTATCCCGCCCAGGCTTCTAAGAGCCGACGACCTCGCAAATGGGTTGACCGTGCCCGTCGTCGCCGGCGCGGTCTCGTGGTGTTCGCAACCCTCTGTCTGGCAGCTCTCGGATTCGCTTACGCCCGGTGGTTTCTGCATACGCCCTGGTGGTCGGTCGCCATCGCCACGCTGGGCGGAGCGCTGTTTGGCGCCATCGTGGCCACTGTCCCTGGTCAGCTCCTGACCTTCTTGCGCCTCCACTGGCTCGACTTCCTCATCGGCCACAGCGAGGCTGTGCTGGCCGGAGCTCTGCATAAGGCCCGCGACCAGATCCAGAAGCGTCTCAAGGACGATGGCGACAGCGCCGAGCTTCGCGCGCTGATGGGTGTGTCATACCTGCTGGCCGAGGAGGATGGCCCTGCTGCCGAGGAACTGCGCGCCGCCCTCACCGCCGCTGAAGGGTCCACCGCCCCGGCCGTGTGCAACAACCTCGGCGTCGCCTATGCTCTGTCCGGACGTACCGCCCCCGCTGCGGCCACCTTCGTCCAGGCTGCCCAAAGCGGATCCGAAGAGGCGGTCTTCAATCTGGCCAATCTCTATCACCTCGACGGCGCCACCGTCGAGACCAAGGCCGCGGCCCTCCTGTCCGACTGCGATTCCGCTCTGGCGCACAACAACCGCGGCGTGTACGCCCTGCACCGCGGCGACCTGCAGACCGCTCGCGACAGCCTGGTGCGCGCCCTCGAGACCAATCCCGGCTATGCCAGTGCCAAGTCCAACCTCGCCCTGGTAGACTTCCGTGAAGGCGACGTGGGCCGCGCGTTGGACGGCGCTGCCACCGCGGCCGCACTGGCTCCGCTCAGCACCAAGGCTCAGTTGAACCTCGGCGTGCTGCTGCTGATCACCGGTAATCTCCAGGCCGGTCGGGACACACTCCGCCGCGCGGCAGCGCTGAGCCCCGGTGTGGACCGCGTCCATGTGGCGCTGGGCCTGGCTTACTTGGCCTATCGCGAGTGGGACGCCGCGCTCCGTCAATTCCGCGAGGCCATCTCCCTCAACGACCGCAATCTCGCCGCATGGCACAATGCGGCACTCACCCACTTCGAGGTTCGCGAGTTCGGCGCCGCGCTTGCCGACCAGAAGACCGCGCTCGAGCTCGGCCGCGACCGTGCCTCCGTGCACATCAACATGGGCTGCTACTACTGGGAGACCGGCGAACGGAAACAGGCCGCCGAGTGCTTCGCGCAGGCCCTCAAGGTACAGCCGGACAACTCCGAGGCCGCCCGAAACTACGCTCTGGCTCTTACCTTTTCCGACCGAGCCGATGAGGGCGTCCAGATCCTGGAACACCTGCAGAAGGAGCGCCCCCAGGATGCCGCCGTGCTCTTCGGACTGGGATTGGCTCGGCTGATCGCGGCCCTGAGCAACTACGGCCCCGATATGCACCCCCGCGACCGCCAGATCATGTACACCGAGCTCTACAAAGCCTTTCGGCTGTTCGAGGCCGCACAGAACCGTTCCGAAAAGCCGTCCGCCGAGATCACAGTCAATCTGGCCCTTTACCACTACCTCCGAATGGAGTACGAGGAGGCGGAGCAGCACTTCGAAGCGGCCTTGCGTGTCTTGGGTGATCGGCCGGAAATCCACTTTGCGCTGGGGTGCACTCACGCCGACCACGCCACCCACCTCCGCAAGGAGCACGATGCCCCCGTAGACGGTCTGCCTCCGGAAGCCAGGGACCACTTGCGAGCAGCCATGCGGGCCTTCAAGGCCGCCTACGAGCTCGATCCCGGTTTCAACGACGCCATCTGCAACTGCGGCATGGTCGCCTATCAGTTGGACGACTTCGAAACCGCCGTCCAGGCCTTCCGAAAGCTCATCCACCAGGAGGGCAGCGTCGAGGCCCACAACGCTCTGGCCCTGGTTCATGCCAAACGTGCCAAGACCCTGCAAACTTCCGCCCGCGCCGTCACACTCACCACCGACACCAAGCGCGACGAGATGCGCCGCGAAGCCCTGCGCCTGCTTACCACCGCCATTAACTGCTTCAAGGAAGCTGTGTCCCGCGACAATCGCAACCCGATCCTGCACAACAACATCGGGCTTGCATACCTGTTCCGCAACCAGGAAGATGACGTGCAATCTGCCCTCGCCCATTGGCAGATGATGCGCCGCGTGGGCGGTGCCTGGGGCGAGCGCCAGTACGAAATCATGTCCGGCCTGATGGAAGCCAAGGAGCACGCCAAGGCCGAGTACAACGACACCGAGATGGCGCTGCGTCCACTCGATCCGCGTCGCGTCGCCATGAGCGTCAGCCCGGTTCCCGCCGGGCCCATCTTCGTCTTCGACGACACCTACGACACGTCCGACTGGGCCATCGCCACCGACTCCAGCCTGTTCCGACGGGCGCTGGCCCAGAGGGCCCGCATCACCCGTTATCGCCAACGCAAGGCTGCGCTCCAGATGTAGCGCGCCTCTGCTCGGGCCTCCTCCTGGTCGCCGGTCCTCCCTGCTGCTGAGAAAAACACCTGCAATCCCCTCAAGTCCCCGCGCCGATTGCCGATAATCCCAGTGATTACTTGGACTCCGTGCGGAGGACCACATGTTTGGACTAGCTCATCTGGGGGCCCGCAAATCCACCCGCAAGAAGCGCCCGTACGTCCCGCCGGCCATTGTCGCCGAGATTCCCTTTGGCCTGCTGGAGAGCCTATCCCATCTCGGTCACGCCGCGGGCGCCGCGGCCGACACGGACGGCGAGCCCTGCGATCCCATCGAGTACGCACGCAGCAGAATGCCCACGCAGGCCTGGTCCCACTGTCCTCACCTCGGCCTGGACATGCAGCCCGATGTCGTCGAGCTCTGGCCCAGCCAAATGCATTCCTGCTTCGCCGCCGGGAAGACCGACGACGAGGGGCAGCCCGTGGGCGAACCGGTTCCCCTGGAGCATCAGGCCGCCGTCTGCCTGCGCCGCGATAAGCAACGTTACTGCCCGCGCTTTCTCCAGGCCCTGCTCCGCGACTTCATGGCGCACCAGACCCCGGTCCCGAGCGGCCAGGGCTCTGTCACCTCATCCTTCGAGAAGTTCGAACAGCTCGAGAAGGGACAATAGCCGATGGACTGGATTTCGGCCGCCTTCGGTCTTGCCTTCGTCGTTGCTGCGGTCTTGGCTTTAGTCCTCATCGCTGACCGCGAGCCGCCCGGACCGCGCACACCCACAATCATTCCCCCCATCCGCTGACTCCGGCACCACCGACTGCCACACTCTTCGCGCCGGCTATCCCCTTTCGGCGTCACTTTCGCGCGCCGGCTGTCCTCCCCTGATTCCCCCGGCCCAGGCAGGATTTTGCCCCAAAAATGCGGAAAACCTGTAGCATTCGCAGCGCGGGGAACGTTCTATGAGACATATGCAGCCAGGGGAGGCATCATGATGCCCGGATCTCCTGATCGCTATGGCAGGCGCGTGCAAGCGATGCTCGCAGACTTGACTGCCGCTGAGCTCTCCCCGGGGGATTGGGAGCGGCTCACGCCGCTGTTCGAGGATGCCGACGCGAAGCTAGCCCAGTACCGGGCGGTCCCGATCCATGACGTCGCTGCGCTCAAGCAGGCGCGGGAGAGTGTCGAGTGCTTGGCGCAGGCGGTGGCCAACGCGACAGGTCAAGCCCTCCGGCCCCTCGAGGCCGGACAGCGCGGCCTCAACCTCAAGCCTGCGCAAGCCGCCGCGGCCGACAACTCGGCGGACAAGTTCGACCTCCCGCCGCAGGCGCCCGAGCCGCTGCGCACCGTGTTTCAGCGCATGATCTACGGCAGCGAGACGCCCTCTTGATCCAAGAGCCTCGCCGCCTCAGAGCCCGTACCGGCTCCGCTCGTCGCGGTCTCTGCCGGCCGCGAGGCGGAGCCGATCTTGTGCCGGCGCAGCGATCTGAGCCCACAGGCCCTCCGCCCGCTTGAAGGACGGAGCCCGGTGTGTGCGGAAGAAGTCGCCGCCAGTACCGGACGACCATGAGGGTGTGCCGAACCCGAGCGCCATGAGGGACCCGTCCCTGTTGTATTACGCCTTCTTCGATAAGCACGCACTGGGCCAACCCCGGAGCGATCACCATGACCAGTTCCTCCGCCTGCTCACCAAGCTCGTGGAGAGCTTCCAGCTCGACTGTAGCGGAAGCCGGTACGCTACGCCCGACGACATCAATATGGTCGCAATCGAGCGCTCCGACGTTGACCTCGACGTCTTCATCTCTTGCTCATCCCAGGACGCTCAGCGGCCCGCTCAGGCCTTTGCCTACACCTTCGGCGACACGCTGGTCCTCCAATTCGGCGTCTACCATAACATCGCAGACGCCGGCACCGACGCCTGGCAAGAGCTCTGGAACGAGTTTCATGCTGCCGTCGCCCCGGACTTCGACGCCCCGAAGCACCCACGGTTCTGGGGAGACACCATTGTTCTCTGGGGACTGACGCCTGTCGGCACTGTGCCCACAGTGCCCTCCGCAGAGCGCCTCGACCTCCCCCTCACGCAGGGACGCTCGCGCCAGGCCCGACTCAAGCTCGGCCATCTCGTTTCCTACGAGCCGCACGCGGGCCGCCGAGCCCACTTCGCCCTCATTAGCGAGGCCGAGCAGGGCGAGGAACGCGCTAACGCTCTGCTGTATGAGGCCGGCCGCCCCGAGCCCGCGCCCTTTGTCTCGACCGAGATGTTCGTGCACAAGCTGTCCTGTGAGGCTCGCGAGTACCACCAGATCCACGCCCAGGCCGAGCTGCTGGCTAAGCGCCTCGACCGAGGAGTGGATTGGATCCTCGAGCGCCAGCGAGAGAAGGAGCCGCGTTTTCACGACGTCTCCGTCGAGGACACCGACGAGCTCTCCGCACGCCTGGCCCTGGAGGCTGCCGACGTTGCCGACTTCAGCCGGCTGATCTCCCAGGTGCGTGAACTGCGCAATACTGTTGCGGTCAATCGGCGCAACCTCGAGGTACACTCCGAAACCTTCGCCACACTGCTCGGACCGCCGGTCCCCGACGCCGCACGGCCCACTACGGCCGGCGCCAGTGACCTGTTCGCGCACGAGATCCTGGCCACGGAAACGCTCCTCAAGCAGATTGACAGCGACCTGGCCTATCACGACGCGGTGGCCCGCCGCGCCGAGCTGGCCACCGACAGCCTCCAGGTCCGGCTGGATGTTCTCGCCCGCCAGCAGCAACGCCACGAAATGCTGATTGACAGCTTTCAGTCCAGCCTGATTACTGCGCTCCTGGCCGGCGTGGCCGCACTGGAAGTCCTGGTGCAGACGCCCCTGATGAAGAACCTTTCGCTCATCAGCGCCCTGGCCTTCGCGCTGTTCTCGGTCGTACTGTGGCTCAGCCAATTGCCGACGCGCATTCTGGGCGAAGAATCCGTCCTGGCGCATCTGGGCAAGGCCGGAGCCGCCGCTTCACTTGTCGCCTCGCTGTTTCTGTATGCCAAGGCGCCGCCTCCGCTGGCGCCCCACGACCGGGTCGTGCTGGCCCTGCTTTGCCTCGCCATCGGGATCGTCACGTGGACCTGCTCTCGCCTGCTCGACATCAGGCGGGTACTGGCCGAAGAGAGAGCGCGCCGCCGGCTCCAAATCACCCCGACGGGCATTTCAGACCTCGACGAACTGATCCGCGAGGAACTCCCCGAGCTGCTCAAAGACCTGCCCGGTAGCCCCAAAGCCCGCGTCAAGCAGCCGGACAGCATCCGGGGCAAGCTGAACAAGTGGCGCGCACAAGGCCGGGTCAACGGAGGGCCCCGCGAAATCACCGAGCTCGGCGACGAGATCGGGATCCGCTACGTCGTCGCGCCCTGGGAAATTGACCGCGTTGTATCCTCCGTGATTCGGCGCGTCAACGCCACTAAGGTGAACTACCTCGACCGCCCCGACGGCTACAAATCCGTCCACATTGACGCCGATCTGCTCGGCCGCGCGGATGACCGAGACATTGACCTCACAGCGGAAATCCAGGTCCGCACCCCCCTGATGGACCGCTTTGCCAACTTCAGCCACAGCCGGATCTACAAGCCTGCGGAAGGCCGCCGGCCCGGATGGACGGTCCGCGCCTGCGCTCGAGTTCTCAAATGGGCCGGCGACATCGAGATGCTCCTGTTCCGCGGCTGGATGCGGTGGGGGCGGCTCGAACGCGCGCCTGCGCCGCCGCAGTCCGAGCCCCCGGAAGAACGGCAACCATGAAGCTCCTTGATTGCCTGCTGGCGGCCACCGTCCTGTCGCTGCCTCTGGGGACGCAGGCCCCGCCGGCAGGACGCGGCAATCTGATTCCCAACTCGAGCTTCGAGGTCGGCACCACGCACTGGGGCACCCCCGGCGCCGGTCACCTGTACGGCCAAGTCGTTTCCACCACTGCAGTGGACGGCCGCTGCAGCTTCCGCTTGGACTGGACCGCAGACCTGCTGCCGACGTTCTACTCCGACGTCCCCCGCCCGACCCACGGCAAGTGCACCAACCTCGCCCTCGCCACTCGCGGCTGGCTTCCGGTTGCCGCGGGCCGGCCGCATGTCTTCTCCGTCTACTTGCGGGCACGTTCCGAGCCGCTACGCGTGGCCCTCCGAGCAACAGAGCCGTCCGGCCGCTGCCATTCCCGCGAGGCGCTGGTACGCGACGCCTGGGAGCGCTTCGCCCTGGCCTTCGAGCCGCAGGCTGACCTCGTGTTCGTCGAAGTCGCTCCCGACAGCCCCTTGCCACCGGCCGACGAGCAACGGCAACTGTGGCTGGACGCCTTCCAACTGGAGCAGGGCGAAGTCGCCACCGACTATAGGCCCGCTCAACTCGTCGAAGGCGGCCTCGAAACCGACCGCCGGGGCAACATCTTCGTAGACGAGCCGCCGGAGCTCGTCCTGCGGTTCCACAACCACGCCGATCGTCCGGTCCAGGCCGAGTACGAGCTAGTGGTCACGGACTTCTACGATCGCCTCGCCGCCCAATCCGGAGGAACTGTGCCGCTCGGCCCCGGCAAGAGCAGGGAGCATCGCCTCTCGGCCCTGCTGGATGAGCAGCGGGAAGATCTCCTCCGGCGTCCGCAGCCGCGCCGCGGCTTTTTCCGAGCCACCTTGAGCGTGCACTACGAGGAGCAGGTCTCCACCTCAACCCTTCGCATGGCCATCCTTGACGGCTTCGGAGGAGGAGCCGATTCGCCCTTCGGACTGGTCCACGGCTTCCCCGACGAGGCCTACCTGGCCGACCTGCGCCGTATCGGCGTCACCTGGCTGCGCGACTTCTCACTCCGCTGGCAGGCCGTCGAGCCCGCCCCCGGGCGCTATGACTTCTCCGAATCCGACGCGCTGATCGAGCGCGCCCGCCGCCTCCGCTACAACCTCCTCGCTTGCCTCCCCTTCCCCAGTTCACACTGGGCCGGCAGTGCCGCTGAGAACCCGCTGCCCTTGGTTCGAGTGCCGCGAGCGCAGTCGTGGGACCCGCGAGAAGCCTTGCTGCCCCGTGATATCGGCCAATTCGCCGCCTATGCTGAGCGGTGCGCCCATCGCTATGCCGACGTTGTCCCGGCCTGGGAAGTCCTGGACAAGCCGCTCACCAGTTCCGCGCTACCGCCCGGTCTGTACTCGGCACAAGATTATGCGCGACTCGCCCGGGCTGCCTCGACCGCCATCAGGACTGCCGCGCCCGACAGCTTGGTCTGCGCCGGTCCCGACGAGCTCCCGCCCCCTGACGCACCCGGCGCGGCGGGCGTACTGGACACGGGCCTCCTCCAGGTGTGTCAGGCCTTCACAATCCACCTGCCTCCGGACGGACAACCGCCGGAGGCGTATGAATTGCCCCTGGCCGCACTCCACGAGGCCATGGTCCGCCGCAAAGCCGTTCGGCCCATTTGGATCACCGAATGCGGCTATGCGGCCGATGACGATCCCGATCCGACCGCGCTCGGCCGAGATGCGTCACACCAGGCTCTCAGCGAGCGCCGCGCGGCAGAGTATCTCATGCGCTTGAACATTATTGCCTTCGCCCACGGCGTCGCGAAGCTCTTCTACCGCGTCGCGCCCGAGCCGCTGAACACTGCCGCGTCGCCGGCCGCGACGTTCTTCGACTGGGGCGGAGTGCCACGCAAGGTCTTTCCCGCTCTGGCCGTGCAGGCTAACCTGTTTCGCGCCGGTACCCGCCCCGTTCGCAAGCTCAAGCTCCCGCAGAAGCTGCACAGCTACCTATTCCAGCGCCCCGGCGTCAGCCTGGCTGCGGTCTGGAACACTGGGGCAGCAGCACCCCGCTTGGTCCGATTGCCGGATGGACCTTCGGTTCGCGTGGTGGATGGTCTGGGCAATCCTCTGCCCGACGGCCATGTGGTTCTGGCCAACCTCCCTTGCTACATCACTTCCACCGAACTCACTCCCGCCGAACTGGCCTC
>JALGUG010000005.1 GCA_029820995.1 Candidatus Zipacnadia bacterium | reverse complement strand
CGCCTCGCGACCGTCGGGCGCCCGACGCGAAGATTGACAACTCACCCGTAGGAGCGGCTTCAGCCGCGACCGAACCACTGTGCCATCTCCCGGCAGCCCCTCCGGCCCGCCCTCTGAACTGCGGGCCGCAGTCTGGTTGCATCCTGCGCCGGCGCAGGTGAGACGTTGCGGACAATTTGCGTGTCTTGCGCCCTTGGATTGTGTATCACACGTATCAGGTCATGTATCAATCCAATCTGGGTGACCTGATCTTGGCCAACGGCCGGCGGCAGCCGTTCGTCGCCCGCAGCCGACCGTTCGAGTTCGCTCAGGAGGAATGACCGCCGAGCCCCGCGGCGCCGATCGAGCGTCACGAGCCCTCCGCCCAAAAAACATATTCTCGTGCGCCCTTTGCTGTGCTATAATAATGCACGATGTAACAATTTCATCCCGAAAGGCGGTGTTCCAATGAGACGATCGGCTGGTTTCACGTTGATTGAACTGTTGGTCGTGATCGCCATCATTGCCATCCTAGCGGCGATCCTCTTTCCCGTGTTTGCGCGGGCGCGAGAGAAGGCCCGGCAGACCAGCTGCCTGTCCAATGTCAAGCAGATCATGCTCGCCGTCAACATGTACGCCCAGGACTACGACGAGACCCTGTGCATCGCGTACATCTCCTCCAGTCCGACTGTTCGCTGGTACAATGCCATCGTTCCGTATGTCAAGAACACGCAGATCTTCAAGTGCCCCTCAATGCCCACGGGCGTTAGCTACAGCGGCGGTTACGGGTGGAACATTGGCGGCTGGAACAGCTCCGACTGGGATGGATATGGGTATTGGTACAACGAGTACCGCACCTGGAACGGAGCGCCCGTCTGTCTCGCCGATATCCAGTACCCTTCCGAGTCCATCGTCATCGGGGATCCAGCCAGCAACGGCTATAGCGGCAACGGTCTGTATCTGATATTGTACTCGAACATCACCTACATCCCGACGCTCCATAACGATGGCGGCAACTACGGCTTCGCCGACGGCCACGCCAAGTGGATGAAGCCAACCGCGGTCTACCGCAAGGACGTCTGCCAGGCCACGCGGAAGTAACCGCCCCCTCGCGGAGACCCGGCCGTATGATGCCAGAAAACTGTTGAGATGAATCAAATGGGCGCGACAATCCTCGTCGCGCCCGTCCCACTCAACATCGCGCTCGAGACGTCCCGGCCTTACGCTCCCAGACGATCACCGCCCCGGTTGCTTACCGAAGGCACTTCCGGGACCGCCCTCCACATCGCCATTCAGTGTCCGCAGGGAAATATCTCCGTTGCCCGTGCGCAGCGTGACCTCGCACTGCCCGCCCTGGTAGACCGCGTGCAGTACCTGCCCTAGCCCGTTTCCAAGCCGCTTCACTTCGCGCAGATGCAGACCCGGTGCCGTGGTCACTTGCCCGGTGCCGGTCCGGGCATCCAGGTTCAGTCCTGCCGCAGAGAGGGGCACCGCCAGATCAATATCGCCTGCGGCGGTGGTTAGCCGGAGGGCTTTCGTCGGCAGCCGCGTCAGCCGTGCCCGCACCGAGCCTGCGCCGGTCACGGCACGGAGCTTCCGTCCCGTGCACCGAACAATGCTCAAGACCAGATCGCCTGACCCGCAGTTGATCTCCCCCTCGCCCAGTTCTCCCTCAACACTGATCTGACCGGCACCGCTCTCGAAGGCCACCCGCGTGGCCTGGCCCGAAAAGGCGATACTGCCCGTTCCCACTGCGACCTCAAGCGGACCCGTGGTGACGCGTGCCGCAACCTGTCCTACGCCCGCCTGAACCTTGACCGACTCGAACTCCCCCAGCACCTCAGTATCACCGACGCCGTTCACCACCCCGGCCACCAGCCCCGTCGGCACTTCCACCCGCAGGTCGGCTCGCATCTCCGCCTCATGCCCGTCCCAGGCCACGGGACCCGTCGGCCAAACATCCTCGACCTTGACGGCATTGCCCTCGCGCGTCACCCGCAACTTCACCGTCTGCAGCCACTCGTCCACGTGCTGTTTGCTGGCCGCAGTGATAACTCGCTTGCCCACAACGCGAACGTCGCCCCCGGGACGTGCCTGAACGGTGATCTCGCCCCGATGCAGCGAGACGACCAGTTCCGTGGCGCCCTCTGCTCCCACAGCCTGCTCCAGCGGGAACTCGCGCACAATTCGCTGCCCCGACGCCGCCTCAGTCCGGCCCTTCTGCCCCGACGTGCAGCCTCCCGACAGTATGACCACCACGAGCAGCAGGAGTACCGAGATGTCCGCGCCGCGGGGCCCCATCCGCCTTGCTCGCCGAACCGGGTGGCCTCGCCCGCAGCCTATCATGTCGAGACCTCCGCGAGTTCCACCGGCGGCAGCTCGATCACACACCGGAAACCGTCGGCCACGTTGTAATGCGGGTCAGTCCGCTCGGCGCGGTGCACCGTACGCAGTGAAACCGGCTTCATGTTGTACGAGCCGCCCCGCAGCACGTGCGAAGTTTGCGGCCCCGACGGCCCCGGCGGGTTGTGGCGGGGAGGCCCAGAAGAGTAGTAGTCCTGCTTGTACCAGTCCCGGCACCATTCCCAGACATTCCCGGCCAGGTCCTCCGCACCGCACCAACTGGCCCCCTGTGGGAAGCTGCCCACCGGCATGGGTTCGCCGCCGGCATTCCCGTCCCAGCATGCTCGATCCGGATCCCACTCGTTGCCCCAGGGGTACTTGTACCCCTCCTTCCCGCGTGCCGCATACTCCCACTGCGCCTCCGTCGGAAGCCGGGCGCCGGCCCACTCGCAGTACGCCTGCGCGTCCTCCCAGCACACCCCGCTGACGGGCAGATCCGCCCCGCCTCTGGAGTTCGCGCGCGGGCGATGGCCGCTCTCGGTCTTGAACCGCTCATACTGCGCATTTGTGACCGGGAAGCGGTAGATCCAATAGCTGTCAAGCTCAACCTCGTGCGCCGGCGATTCGCCGCGGTGCTCCGCCTCCGGCAGGCCCATCGTGAACACACCGCCCGGCACGAACACCAGCTCCGCCCCGTCAATCGGCGACTGGAAGCGCACCAGACCGCGCCGGTATGCGCTCAGGGCCACCCCTTCGGCCGTGCCCGGTGCCGTGAACAGTTGCCTTACGGCATCAACCGAATTGTCCGCCATTCCAATCGCTCACCTCCCTACCAACTGTGTCTTCCGGCCGACTGCCACGACTTCCTGCCTCCGAACATCGGTACAGTGGGAGGACGCCGGACCTTTGTGGCGAAATCAGGCGCCGGTTGGAGCCACACCGCTGCCGGGTGAGGAGAAAGCCGATGACCCTTTGGTCCGCCGGCCCCCGGGCGCTCCTGGGGAGTCTTGTCCTTTGCGTCTCCCCTGCCGTTTTGGCACAGCAGACGTACGACATTCGCGACTACTTCCCCCTGGATCAGGGCGACACGTGGGTATACGAGGTGCGCGAGGGAGGCAAGGCTGCTGGCAAGCCGCTCAAGGTGCAGATCAAGGGCACCAAGAAGCTCAACGGCCGGCAGTATGTCGTCTGCGAGCAGAGCAATGGCGTTGTGGACTACTACCTTCATACGGACAAGGGTGTCCAGAGCATCGGGGGCAAGGGCAAATCGCAGATTGGCTTGGTGAAGTGGACGCTGAAAGAGCCGCTGATCTATCCGGCGGCATGCGAGGTCGGAACGACGTACAAGCAAGAGATCCAAGGCCACAGTGGCCCCAAGCTACCCCTTCTGTTCACCAGGATATCGCTCAACATGAAGGTCGAGTACACCTTGGAAAAGGTGGAGGATTGCCACGTGCCGGCCGGGACCTTCCGCGATTGCCTGAGAGTCAAGATGGTAGTGGATTGCGGGAAGATTGCCGGGCACCGGTCTCACACGGTGAAGACTAGTTGGCTGGCGGAGGGCCTCGGCACCGTCAAGTGCATTACGAAGTATGCCAACGGCAGCACCGAGGAACGGGTACTCAAGTCCGCAGTCATCAGAGGCAAGAGGCTGTAGGCCGCGCGCATTCCGCTAAGGCTCAGAGCCCCGGATTATCGGGGCTGCATGTTTTCTGTGCCCGGGGGTTCAGCCGTGGACCTGAGTGTTACGCGTGCCGACGAACACACAACGAACGTCACCCTCCGCGTGGAGGGCCGGGAGGTCAGCCGGCTCATCTTGCATCGGCGGGAAATGCGCATCGGATGTGCCCGGGTGACCATGGGCGGGATTGGCGGCGTGTTCACCGAGCCCGAGCACCGGCACCGCGGCTACATGCGCCGCGTAATGGAGCGAGCCGTACAGCACATGGCGGAGCAGCAATACGACTTCTCGCTGCTGTTCGGCATTCGGGACTTCTATCCGCGCTGGGGCTTTCGCACGACGATGGGCTTCCATCAGGTGTCCATTCCACTGGAGAAGGCCCGCCCCGTCTCATCCTCGCTGCGCACTCGACCCTTTGAGCCCACGGACATGCCCGCGGTTCTGGAGATCTACGCGGAGAACAACGCGCTGCGCACAGGCTCCATCGTGCGTCCCCCGTTCCCACCGGACCGCTTCCCCATGGGCAGCGAGTTCTTCGTCCGGCCGGAGCTATTCGTCGTGCTGGACCACGCCGGCGAGATCATCGCCTACGCCGGCGTGGATCGCGACAAGGAGAACCGCGATACTGGCGAACGCACTCCGATCACCGGCCGCCTTCATGCCGCCGAGGCCGGCGCACGCGTCCCGGCCGCCTGGCCCGCAATCATAGCCCGCCTTGCCGCCCGGGCGGAGGAACTCCAAGCCCCCTCGCTGGAGATCTTCGTTCCACCGGACCACGAGCTGACACACTATGCCCGCCTGCTGGGCTGCACCGTGCGCAGCTCATACCCGGACGACGGCGGCGCCATGGGCCGGATCATTGACCTGACGAGCCTGCTGCCCAAGATTGAGCCGGAACTCCGCCGCCGCTTCAGACTCTCCGGCGCACAGTTCTCCGGGAGCTGCCGCGTGATTACTGACCTGGGCGTGTTCGCGATCGTGGCCCGAAACGGTGAGCTTCACTTGGAGGATGACGTTGGCGATCCCGCAGCAGAGCTGGAGCTGCCCCAGTGGGCGCTGATGCAGCTTCTCCTGGGGCATCGGCCTCTGCCGTTGGTCTTGCTGGAGGCGGAAACGAAAGCCCGGGGCGACCTGACGCCCCTCGGCGCGGCCCTGTTCCCGCCGCAGTACGCCCACTGCTGGCGGACCGACTGGTTCTGACAGGACCTAGTCCTCGTCCGCCGCCGGCGCTTCTCCGGCCTCCTCGCCCAGCAGGGGCTGGCCGCATTCGCGCCGGCCGTTCCTTTGTTCGCAGCGCAGAGCGAAGTTGAGGGCATTGGCCTGGCGGGCGACCACCTTATCACCCAGGTACAGGACGAACTCGGCGGTGTACAGGCGCTTGCCGCCGCCGGCCCAGCCATCGTCAATCTCCGCCAGCGGCAGGAACAGCGTGACCCGGTTGCCCTGCATCTTGCTGAGATCCGCCTCTACGCTGCAAAAGCCCTTCGCGTTCTGGTACTTCCCGTTCGGCGAGGGGACCGGTCGCCCCGCCAGCGTCTGGTCGCCCATCTTCGCCGAGTAATACAGCTCCAGCGCCAGCCGGGCGCCTTCACGCTTGTCCGGCGGCAGGAGCAACTCCAGCGTCGTCTCGATTCCCGGCACGCCGTCCCTTCGCGCCTCGTACCGATTGGTGTAGCCGCCGAAAACCAGCCCCCTCTCGTGAGGCGCGGTCCGGGTCGCCGGTCTTGGAGCGGGCCGCGACATCTCCTGCGGATACTGCGCTCTCGTCTCCCAATCGGCCAGCAGACAGCGCAGCGTGCTTTCCACGGCCGGATAGCGCTCCTCCGGCACGGCTCTTAACGCCCGCTCGAGCGATCGGCGACAGCGCGTCACCGCATTGTCGTCCGGACGCCCCTGTTCGACACCCGCCTGCGCCAGGTCCGGCTCGAAAGCCGCCATTACGACGGTGAGCGCCAGTTGAAGCTGCCGCAGGTTCGCCACGTTGAGCGCAACAAGCAGATGCGGCAGCGACTGAGCCTTCGTCTCCTTCTCGGCCGGCAACGGCCGCCGCCACGTCTCCAACCGGACCGCCGGGCCCGCGACGGACATCTCCAGCAGCTCCTGGCCGCTGAAATTGACGTACACTGCCCGCCCAACGACGGCCATCACGCCCACATCCAGCGATTTCAGCTCGTCTTTGAGGTGCTGCGCCAGTTTATCCGCCGGGACCGGCTGCGCCGCCTCGAAGATCGCGCGCTTCGACCACGACCGAATCTCGTACCAACTCCCCTGCGCCGCCGGCGCGCAGACAAACCGATGTGTTGCCACCGGAGCCCGGCCCGCAGCTTCGGCCGCGAACTGGCTTGCCGTTAGCAGCAGCAAGAAGAGCACAAGACGAAGTGGCCGCATTTGGTCGCTCCTCAGTCTCTTGATCGTGAGTAGAGCCTCGATATCAGTAGACGGACAGTTCGTCCCTGTCAGCGTCTCCTCCTGCGGCGAGCCGGCGCGGCTTACCGCTGTTGGCGGCGTTGGATCACCGCGCTTATTGCCGCGCGCCGTATGTGCGAGGGGTTCAAGCAGGAAGGACGCCTCGGCGCCCGGAAACACGCGCTGGCGGGTGCTTGCCCGAGATTGACCTGTCCGTGCCCGCTGCCTTGCGATTCGACCTCGAGGATAGGAACCTGAACAGTGAGCAACCCCTCGTTCTTTGACTGCAATTGTCAGATTCATCGGTACAATGCCCGGCCCGCGGAGGCGCCCTATGACCTGGCGACGCTGCGGGACGATCTGGCATACTACGGGATTGACGAGGCGCTGGTATTCTCGGCCGTGGCTAAGGAGGCGCACCCGACTGAGGGCAACGATCTGCTGATTCGCGAGCTCCAGGGCGAACAACGTTGCCATCCCTGCTGGTGCGTTTTCCCCGGCGTGAGCGACGAGTTTCCGCCGCCGGATGACCTGCTCGCCGCGATGCAGTCAGCCGGCGTTCGCGCAGCGCGGTTCTGCCCCCATCAGACCTTCTCCCCGGTCGCCGAATGGTGCATGGGGCCGTACTGGTATGCCCTGGAATCCGCGCGTCTGCCGGTCATTGTGGACTTCGGCGTCGAATGGCCGGCGCAAGGGCCGACGGACTATGACGGCCTGTTTCGGCTCTGCCGTGCGCACCCGAATCTGCCGGTCATCCTGACGAACCACCGCCTGCGACACAACCGGCCTCTGTACCGTCTGCTTGAGCTCTGCCCCAACCTCAGAATCGAGACCGGCTGCTACTGGCACTACCGCGGCCTGGAGGACATCGCCCAACGGTTTGGCCCGGAGCGCCTGGTCTTCGGGAGCAACTGGCCGCACCAGGAGACTTCCCAGGCCCTCGGGATGCTGGCCTACGCGGACATCGGCGACCAGCAGCGCGCCCTGATCGCCGGGGACAATCTGCGGGCGTTGCTGGAGGAGGTGCCGTGGTGAATGCGCCGAGCTTGCTCGAACTCGGACGTGCGGGCCAAGCCCTGACCGACGAGCTGGTCATTGACGCTCATACCCACTGCGGGCGATTCAACATCTACTACTTGCCCCAGAGCGATGCTCCCGGCCTGGTCGAGCACATGGACCGCCTCGGCATTGATCGCGCCGTGACCTTCGCGCTGGAGGCCGTGGGCTCCGACTTCGTGATCGGCAACAATGTGACCCTTGACCTGGTGCGCCGGCGCCCCGATCGCTTCATCGGCTTCGCCACGATGCACGCCCGGTATCCGGAGGAGATGATCCCCGAGCTGGAGCGCTGCGCCGCCGCGGGCCTCAAGGGGATTAAGCTCATCCCCGCGTACCAGAAGTACCCCGAGACGGGTGAGAATTACTTCCCCGTATACGAATGGGCCGACGCGCAGGGGTGGATCGTGCTCAATCACTCCTGGGGCGCACCGGACTTCGTGCGCGAAATCGCTCGCCGGTATCCCCGCATGTGCTTGCTCATGGGGCATATCAGCGAGGTCTACGCCCAGGTGCTGCGCCAGTGTGACAATGTCTACACCACCACCACGAACTGCCTGCGACGGCAGGCCCTCGCGCGCGCCGTGCAGGCCATGGGGGCCGAGAAGATCCTCTTCGGCTCGGACTTCCCCGACCTCGACGGTGCCTTCAACCTCGCCCCCATCCTCTACGCCCAAATCAGCGACGACGACAAGCGCCGGATCCTCGGCCTGAACATGGCCCGGCTCCTGCGTGAGCACGCCGGTGTGGAAGTGTGATCCGGGCCGGCGTCCGCCAACCGCTTGCGCGAGGTCCGGGCGCCAAGTATAGTGTGGTGTCTCGTGGCCTCCCGGCGAACCCGAGGTCCGGCAAGAGCTCTTATGGCTAAAGTGCGCGCTTATCGAGGCTGGCGGTATGACCCGCAGTGTGCGGGGTCACTCGAAGATCTGGTGGCCCCGCCGTACGACGTGATTGATGAAGCCCAACGCCTGGAATACGCCTCGCGCAGCCCTCACAACATCGTCCATTTGACGCTGGGTGATGCTGTGGCCCCGGAGCCGGCGGGAGACGCGCGCTATGCCGGAGCCGCGCGTCGGCTGCGTCAGTGGATGGCCCAGGGCATCTTGCGCGCCGAGGCGGAGCCTGCGCTCTATGTCTACGAGCAGAGCTTCGCGCTGGAGGACGGCCAGCCGAAGACCCGCCGGGGCTTCATTGGGTTGGTGGAAGTGCGGGACTACGCCGCCGGCATCGTGCTGCCGCACGAGTGGACCTTCCCGGGCGCGAGGTACGATCGGCTCAAGCTGCTCTCCGCTTGCCGCGCCTCGCTCAGCGATATCTTTGGCCTGTACTGGGACCCGGATCGTGTAGCCGATCAGATCCTGGCGGAGGAGTGCCGGCGCGCTCCCGACGCCGAGACCGCATGGCCCCCGGGCCAAACCCATCGCCTCTGGGTCCTAACTGCTCCGGACCGGATCGGACGCATCGTTGCCTGCCTCGCCGACAAGCAGATTATGCTCGCCGACGGTCATCATCGGTACGAGGTGGCCCTGGCGTACCGCGACCGGCAGCGCAAGGCTGTGGGACGGTCCGATGGCCCGTGGGAATGGGTCAACATGTTCCTCTGCAATGCGGCCGGTCCCGGCGTGGTCATCATGCCCACTCACCGACTCTGGCCGCGGCCGCCCGCCGGCGCGCTCGAAGACCTCGCCGCCAAGGCGCTGCGGTACTTCGAGGTCAACGAGAGCCTCTTCGCTCCCGGCACGCCGCCGCGCGTTCTGCAGGACCATCTCGCCCCACGAGCCGATGAGAAACAGGTGCTCGGTGTCTACCTGCCCGCAGGACGGCTGCTCCGGCTGTCGCTGCGAGATGCCAGTGTAATGGACGATCTGGTGCCCACAGGGCGGTCCGAGGTCTGGCGCAGCCTGGACGTGACCGTTCTGCACAAGCTCGTGCTCGAGCACCTACTGGGCCTGACCCGAACGCGTGCCGAGGACGAACTGACGTACACGGCGCGCACGGCCGAGGCCCTGGCCGCCGTGGAACAGGGTGCCGCCCAGGCCTTGTTTCTGTTGAATCCGCTCAACGCCGAGGAGGTCCTTACGGTCGCGCTCGGCGGCGAACGGCTCCCGCATAAGGCAACCTACTTCTATCCCAAGCTCCTGGCGGGCCTGGTCATTCGAGACCACGATCTGGACTGACCCACGAGCGAGGACGGCACCCGCGCTCACCGTAACACGAGCCGGCCGTAGCGGCTCGGATCCTGGAAGTTGTTGGCCGTCCCGTGCCAGACGAGTTGCGACTTGCGCGTAGGCTTCGGCGCGTCCACGTTGTCCGCATCATCCGCTGCCACGTCAAAGCCGAGCACCGAGCCCGCTTTCGGCGCGAACTTCGGGAAGCCGCTGAAGGGCACGAAGCCCTCGACCGTGTAGCCCGTCTTCGTGCGCCGAGCGGCAAAGTGCGTGCCCTCCGGCGCGCTGCCGCGCACGTGAGCGGAGCCCGGTCGGCGGGGGTCGAAGTTCACAAAGATCTGGCGCACACCATCCTCCATTGCTGCGCTGCCCACCTGGTCAGGCGCGCGCAGGTCCAGGAAGAACTCCACCGCATCTCCGTTGTATGCGCCACCGGTCTCCGGCGGCGGCACGAAGCGGTCGTCAGTCACCGTCACCGCCAGGCACAGGCCCTTGCCGGTCCAGGCAACACGGACCTCGGCGCTCAGGTCCTGCGGCCCGCGCCAGCTATCTCGCTCGCTGGTGCTGGCAAAGGGATCGGCCACGCCGATCACGGCCTGACGACGCTGATTGATCGGCAGCTTGAGAGCGACGCTCCAGTCGCCCAGGTCGCCGTCTATCCGTGGGGCACGCGCGGTTCTGGGACACGGTGCCGGCCCCTCCGGCGGAGCAGGACCAACCCGGCCGAGCGTGAGCTTGGACACGAACGCGTACCCGCTCTTGCTGGTCAGGCTGAGCCGGTCCCCGGACCGCAGGACCAGCCGTTTGTCGGCTCGCATCGGCGCGTAGAACAGTGAGTAGTTCTTCCCCTGCGACGTTTCCTCCGGCACGGCGCCGGGAGCCAGATGGAAGGCAACGGTTTCCCCCTCGCTTCCCGGTTCAGCGGGCTGGTGCCTCAACGCATAGGACTTGATGACGTCCACGCCCGGCGGGCGGCTTCCACTGCGCGCTTCCAGCGTCACCTCATACTGTCCGGGAGCGACACCTCGCAGCGTCCACGTGATCTCGTCACCCGGGTCGGCCAGAGCCACCACGCGGCGGTCGCCGTGATGAGGCCGCGAGGTGTGCTCCTTCACCGCCTCGGTGCCCACGTCGGCGGTTACGTCGGCATCCACGGCCTGCAAAACGAGGCGTGAACCGCCCAGGCGCACTGCCTCGAGTTCGGGAAGACTCAGGCCCTGCAGATACACGGGCGCGCCCGACAGCTTGATGGTGAGTCGGCCGTCTTTGACCCTCCGAGCGTCGTCGTTGCCCCACAGGTCGCCCACCATCACCCGCTCGCGCCGGGTATCGAAGGCGATAGTGCGCTCCTCTCGTCCCGCGGCCCACGCGACGGCGAGGTGGTCCCGCCCCCTGGCGAAGAGATGAAGGTGCAGATCCGCCGCACCAAGATCAACGCGCTTCAGATACCGTGCCCCGTTCAGCCGGGCGGTCATGCCGCCGTACGCCACGCTCATCAGTCGCGGCGAGCCGTCGTCGCAGAGCATCGGCATGCTGTGGGTGTACCACGCATACCAGAACAGCCTGGCGGTCCCCGAAGCGAGCGCGAGCACGTACGTCCGGACGCAGTTCTCGGCCGCGGCCTGCTCACTGACGGGCCGGAAGGGCCAGCCCGCTTTCCAGTTCGGTTTGGTCTCCTCCGGAGCCTTTGCGGCGATCCGCTCCTCGCTGAGCGGTCGGCCGTTCTCGCGCTCCGGCTGCCAGATGCCCACCTCGGTATTCCAGATCGGCTGCTGACCGCCGTACTTGGCAATGATCGCGCGCGTGCCGGCCATGCGCCCCAGGAGATTGGCTTGTTCGGGCGAGCTGGGCGTGGTGTAGGTATGAACCGAGACCGCGTCCATGAAGTTCAGGCCGCCACGCTCACAGATGTCCCGCAGCCAGGGCAGATAGCCGCCAGTGCCACTGACGCCCAGAACGGTGCAGTCGGGGTTCGCCTGCTTGGCCGCTGCGTAGCCCGTCTTCAGGAGCTCCATGTATTCGTCCACATTGCCGCTGAAGAAGCCCGCATTGGGCTCGTTCCAGATCTCGAAGGCGTCCATACGGCCCTTATAGCGGGACACGACGGCCCGGATGAAGTTCTGCCAGTCGGCGGGGTCCCGGGGCGGAGCCTTGGCGCCCGGGCCGGTGTAGTGACTCTCCTCGGGGCGACTTGAGGCCCATGTCGGCGTATACGCGAACACGTACAGCAGTTTCACGCCATGGCGCTCCGCGAGCGCGACCTTCTCGTCCAGCTTCTCCCACTGGATCTCGCCCCGCTTCTTCTCATAGCGATTCCACGTGTCGCCCGTGTCCCATAGGCGGTTCCACTTCGCGCCGATGGCGGGCCACTCGGTCAGATCGCCCTTGTGGATTCCAAAGGGGGAATCATCCGGCAGATCCTTGGCGCGTGGCGCCGGCGTGATCCCGAAGCCGGTCTCACGCGCCAGCAACGTCTTGCCCTTCTCGCGCACACTGACGCGCGCCCAGAAGGGCCCGCAACGATCAAGTCGAAGCTCGGTGGGGATTGCCGAGGCGGTCCTCGCCGGGATCGCGACCGACTGCGTTGCGGAGCGGGCGACCTGGTTCCCCAGGTCGAGTGCCTCAACCACGAGCTCCCATTCTCGCGGCTCGGCGTGCCAGTTCGTGACCATCGCCTGGAGCGGTACCGGCTCGCCGTGCCGGAACAGATGGCCCACGCGCTCGATGCTCAGGTGGAGGTCCACCTGCTCCGCTTCGGGAACAGGCCGAAGCTCGAGGGACCACAGGGAGGCATAGTGGCCGGTGAATTTCACCCGCACCGTATCGCCGGGTCGCAGGAAGTACTTGCCCTCGGCCAGCATCGGCGCGCGAAACACCTTCCAGCCCTTGCCCTCCTGGGCGACCACGGGCGTGGCACCCGGCAGCAGAGCGAACCGCTGCTCAGTCGGCTCCCGGCCGGCGGGAAAGGCGCGCCGGGGCAAGGTCATGCGGTAGCCCGCGATGAAACTTAAACCCTCACCCCGGTCGCCGGTGCGGCCCTCGAGCACGATCTGGTACACGCCCGGCGCGATGGCGTCCAGGGTCCAACCGACCTCGTCGCCGGGATCGGGCAGACTGTGCCGCGTGTTGTTGCCCTGTCTGCCGACATCGGCAGTGACTTTGGCCTGTCCGATGTCGAGCTTAACGGCTTCAGGCTCGGCGGGCAGCGCCAAGGTCAGAACCGTCATGAGCAAGAGTGTGCACGAAACTGGGCGCATCATATCCAACCTCCACATGCACTCTATAGTTCGCCGGACCCGGACGGGCCGCCTCTTTTTGCCGCCTTGACGCTGTAACCGGCGACGTCTATACTGCACGAGTCAGTTGGAGGTTCGCGCGCGAAGGGAGAGTGCTCGGGAAGGTGTGCGATTCTCCGGTCTATGCAGCGCTGGATCTGGGCGGTACGAACACGCGCGCGGTTCTGTTTGACGAAGGTTTCCGGCGGCTGATCACCGTTACGACACGCACGCCTGCGAGGGCCACGAACAACCCTCGCGCAGTCTACAAAACCGTTGTCGGCTGCCTCAAAGGGCTGCAGACGGCGAAGGCCGAAATCGCGCCCGACGCCGAGCTCAAGGGCATCGGTGCGGCCGTGGCGGGCATCATGGAGGGCGAGCTGGTCACCGAGGCCACTCGCCTCCCAACCGACGAGAAGCTCGGGCAGGACAGATTGCCCACGTACCGCGCGATGATCTCAGAGACGCTTGGCCCCGCGAACCCCGCTTTGCCCATCAAGCTCGACAACGATGCCCGTTGCGCCACGCTGTACGAGGCGCGGTACGGGGCCGGGCAACACGACCCGCTGGTCTACTACGTCACCATCAGTTCCGGATTCGGCGGCGGGGTCGCTCTGAACCGGGAGCTCGTGGAGAACCCGCCCCCACTGGCCGACGAGCCCGGTCGGTATATTCTCCATCGAGGCCGAGAGCTGCGCGAGGGTTATGTCTCGGGCCATGCCATTGTCCAGCAGTACTGGGCCCGGGGCGGGGCCCAGGATGTGTCCGAGGCCAAAGAGGTCGCCGACCTGGCACGCCAGGGAGACCGCATGGCCCGCTCCGCCGTGCGGCGATATGCTCGGTTCCTCGGATACGGCATGGCGGTAGCAATGCTGGCACTCGTGGCCGAATACCAAACAATCCCGCGGGTCGTGTTTGGCGGAGGAGTAAGCCAGGCGATGAGCTTGCTCGCGAACGGCATGTGCTCGGCCCTGGTTACGGCGCTGCGTGGCGGTTCCAGATACGTGCCCGATGCCGTCCAGGCCGCGCTCGAGTCCCAGCGGGCCTATCTGAACAGTCGGCAGCTTCCGTTCGACGAAGAGCTGCTGCGCAGGCAATTCGAGGACGCCCGGGCCCGACTGCGCCAGGCGGATATCCAGCCGGAGTTTTTCGCCCGCACCGCGATGGGTGAATGGGTCGTCGCCGCGGGCGCGGCAGCACTGTTGATCTGATGTCCGGCAGTTGCCCGGACCGGGTCATTCCGGACCAGCCGGCGCCCTTGCGAGGTCCGCACAGAATCGCTGTCAGAGGGGAGACACCAAGACATGACGGTGCAGCAACGAATCCAAGAACTCATTCAGCCTTTTGCTCCAGCCATCGAGACCGCTCTCGGGGAGGTGAAGCAACGGTACAATTGGGATCGTTATTTCTCCGATCCCCTCGACCGCCTGGCGGTGCAGTATGCGCTGAGCGTGCGCGAATTCATGATGCCGTACATGAGGAATCAATCGCGTCTGAAGACGGATATGAGTCAGGAGTTCCCGCTGGACGAGAAGGACCCGGACAACAAGACGCACATTATAGACCTGATCGGAACCGACGTGCTGGAGCGATTGCTGACCGAGTGCCGGCAGAGCGGCGCCCAGGACGGCTGGAAGGTCTTTGACGAGGAGAAGGGCTGGCGCGACCTGGGACCGGAGCCGCGGAAGCGGATCATTACGGACCCCTTCGACAACACCTCGCTGGCGATGATTGGCTACCGCGACAACAACGTCGCTGTGTGTATCGCCGACCAGAACCGCCAGTTCGTCAACTGCGCCGTGGCCGACTTCCAGACCGACGCGCTGTACTTCGCCAACCAAGAAGGCGCGTGGTTATACTACGCGGCCGAGAGCCTGGAGCAGGAACGCCCGCTCCAGGCCGCCGGGCAGAAGGAACTCGAGAACGCTCTGGTAGTGACGCCCCACTTCAAGCGGGAACGACGGGTCAAGTTCGGCCGGACGCCTCTGTTTGCCGAAAACATCCGGACCATGAACATGGGCGGACCGATCATCATTGGCCGGCTCTCCGAGGGATCGGCCAACAACGTGCACGCCTTTCTCGATTTCATCAAGGGGCAGCCGATCTACGAGATCGTCTACTTCCCGCTGGCCCAGAAGGCCGGAGCCGTGGTCACCGACCTGGAGGGCAAACCCTTCGACTTCGCCGAGCAGCTCGGGCGCCTGGAAAGCGACCGCAAGGCCCGCTATGCCTTCGTCGCAGCCTGCACCCCCGAGCTCCATCAGGCCATCAGAGCCAAGCTATCCTAGTCATCCGGAGGAGCCGCCGATGAGCGATGTGCCGGAAGTCCTGAAACCCGAGTACTATTTCGATCTCGACAGCTTCGAACACCGCGCGTTGTTTGAGGGCGCGGCCTTCGTGTGGGATGCCGTCGCCAAGCTCCAGCAGAAGGAGTACGTGGAGGAGCTCGCGCGGCGCAAGTTTGAGCAATCGGAGGCCCCGGTCGCCCCCGAGCCGATGGCGCAGGGCGGGCAGCCGATCAAGATCGCCGAGGGTGCGGTGATTCGCCCGCACGTGACCTTCAGCGGGACCGGCGGAATCCTGCTGGACGAGGGCGCAGAGATTCTTCCCGGCACCGTGATTGACGCCGGCGAGCATTATGTCTATATCGGTCCGGGCGCCACCGTCGGACCGCACGCTCACCTGGACGCGCGGAAGGGCAGCATCTATGTCGGCGCCCAGGCCAAGCTGCGCCAATCATGTTATCTGCGGGAGCTGGCGGTCATCGGTGCCGGCGCCACCGTCGGCAACAGCACCGAGGTAAAGACCTCGGTCGTGGGCGAGCAGGCGGAGATACCGCACTTCAACTACATCGGAGACAGCCTTCTCGGCTTCAAGGCCCACACCGGGGCGGGGGTCAAGATCTCCAACCTCAAGATCACGCCCGGTCACATCGTCGTGAAGATTGAGGGCCGCAAGTATGAGACCGGTCTGCGCAAGCTTGGGATCATCATGGGCGACCGCGCGCAGATCGGATGCAACTCGGTCGCCAACCCCGGCACCCTGCTCGGGCCGCGCAGCTTGGTCTACACAACGACATCCATCGGCGGCTTCATCCCGGCGGACAAGATCGTCAAACTGCGCCAAACACACGAGATCAGCGACCTAAAATCCTAGCGGCAACCGCATCCGTCCCCGGCCCTCAGCGCACCACGAACTCCGTGCGACCGGCGGGCACCTCGACCAGGGCAATGTGACCGTCGCACCGACACGGCAGCGCTCCGGCGTCGCACGAGGCCGCGGCACAACCCGGGGACCACACGCGAAGCTTGGTCGGCCCGCGGGCGTCCACGTAGCACTTGACCTTCGACATCTCCCACTGCACCTCGCAGGCCTCCAGGTGCTCCCCCTCCATCAGCACACGGCCTCGATGCTCGAGGTGCGAGAACCGGGTCGCCGCGGCCCCCAACATCAGCGCACCGCGCCGGCGGATGACGCTGACCACCCCGTCACACCGGTAGCCTGCCGCCCGGTAGACCGTGTCGCCGCCCGCGCTGAGCAGCACCACCTCCCGCACGCCGCCAGGCCGCTCGATCTCGTATCCCGCAAAGGTCCCCGGCTCATCGGAGGCCACTTCCAGACTCCGCACCGTCATTTCCGCCGGGCCTCCCGTGAAGGGATACAGAACTGCGAAGAACACACTCGGCTCCCGGCCCGCGATCTTGCGGAAGGCCAGATACGGGATCCGCTCCCAGATGTTCTCGCCGCCGTGCGTCGGCACGGCCGATAGACCGCGGCCGGTCAACGTCTCCGTGACCTCCTCGGGGCGTCCCAGGCGCAGCGCCAGTCCCGGGCCCTCGCTCATCTGATAGGCACCCGGACCGGTCTCCCTCATCTCCCGCCGCGGGTGCAGATACCAGTCGTACGTTGTCCCGGCTTCGCCGCCGGCCAGCCGATCGGCGACAACGAAGTACTCCCCCTTGAGAAACACGACCGTGCGGCTGTGAGTGACGCCATCGCTCGCTCGGTACCCGTCATGGTGTGCGCGGAGGAACGTGACGCCGGGCAGATCGGCCCAGAGATCGAGTTCGCCGCCCGGCGGGATGCCTTTGACGTTCGGATAGCTCTTCTCGTTGACGACCACCGTGTTGTGCGACGGCGTTGTGTGGCACCACTGGGCATAGTCGGGCACGGAATACGAAATCGTTGAGCCCGGCTGCAGCGCCAGCGGCACACCGCGCCCGGCGAGGACGAAGGATAAGTTGGCCGGGTAGGCGTGGCCGGTATTCGCCTGCCCCCATTGCAGGATCATGTACAGCGCGTCCGCCTGCCACCCGTCGCGCAACACGGCGAACCCGCCGTCCTTCAGCAGAGTGCACAGGTACTCGGGCGGGCGAGGCCCCAGCGCACGGAGAGCGCCCAGCCGGGCCTCCTCATTCAGCAGGTAATTGCCGATAGCGAACCGGCCCTTCTGGTACGGAACCCGGTGCTCCGGCAGGTGCTGTAGAACCAGCCAGGCAAAGTCGGGCCGCCGATAGTACACGCCGGCCAGCGCCAGGTGATTGATCCAGTCGTCAGCGTACACCGCCGAATGCAGCGCGGGCGTGTGGCCGGAGGGCATCATGATCCGCGCCAGCCAATCATACATGCGCTCAAACTGCCGACGCGCCTCGTTGATGTCCTCGGGCCGGAGGCCTTCGGGCAAGCTCCCCTTCTGCGCCCCCGTGTACAGCCCCCAGCCGCGATTGCGCTCGAGCACAATGCTCGCCACAGAGGCATCGCGCAGGCACGTCTTGTGATACTGAGTGCACAGCTCCTTGTGCGTGCCGTCGGGGTACACGTCCTCCCGGAGGTGCGCGATCATCTGCCGCATGCCGGTGGCCAGCCACCTTTGGCTCTCGCGCAGCTCCGGGAACATCGTCCCCAGGATGACCAGCGTGCACGCTGCCGTGAAGGGCTGGTTTCCGCGCCCGTACGATTGATTGTGCGCGTCAAGCCAGCGGGCGGAGCCCAGAAGCTGCTTCAACACGCGGGCATGCATCTCGGGCGAGAGCTCGGGCGAAGTCCGCACGAAATGGTACACATCCGCCAGGATCCGGGCGCCGAGGCCCAGCGGCAGGTTGTGCCAGACCAAGCCGCGCCGGTCCTGCGCCTCGATCTGCGGTCGCTGGTCGTACCAGTCCCCGAAGCTCTCCACAAAGGCCCGCACGTACTTCTCATCGGCGGTCAGCGCGTAGGCGCGCCCCAGACAGGTCATCCAGAAGAAGTAGAAGGCACCGTAGTAGTTCGTGTCGCCCGGCGGCTGAGGGTCCAGCCAGTCGTAGTGCCCGCCCTGGTAGGGAATGAGGACATTGCCCTGTCTCAGGTTGTGGCCCACGATCCGATCGGCCTCCGCGATGATGGCGGGCCGATACGCCGGGAAGTTCTCGTCCAGGAACTCGGCATATCGAGCGGGCTCAACCACCCAGGCGGGGCGCCGGCGCCGGGCAAAGTAGGCGCCCCACTCGCGCCAGGCGCTGAGGTACTCCTTATCCTGCGCCCGATGGCTGACCCCTTCGAGCCCCGGACGCTGGAGATCAAGGGCCGCGAAGAAGTCGCTGTCGGCGATGCTCTTGTACGCGCTCTCAGGCAAGGCTGCACCCATGACCACTGCTCCACTCAACGCCACCATCATACCCCAGAACGCCCGCGGTGACTCGCTGCCCATACCGGGAAGCCCCTGCGAACTCAAGCCTGGCGCCACAGCCAGAGCTACCTTTAGGCAGTCCAGGCCTCGTACCTCACGATTTCGTCCAGAGGCAGACGGTTCTTCTCCCGCGGCCTATCGGCCGGATAGCCCACCGGCATCAGCTCGACCACCCGCACGTCATCGGGAATGCCCAGGGCCTGCCGGACCCTCGCCTGGCTGAACGCGCCGATCCAACAGGTGCCCAAGCCTTCCTCCACGGCCTGCAGGGCGATGTGCTCCAGCGCGATGCCCACGTCAAGCACCCACAGCGCACCGCCACAGTCCAGCTTCCGGTCTTCGCCCACCGCACATGCCACGATGACCACCGGCGCCTCGGCGACAAACTTCTGACCATTGGCCGCTTCCATCAGCTCGCGTCGCTTGGCCGCGTCGCGAACGACCACGAACCGCCATTCCTGCCGGTTGGCGGCCGAGGGCGCCAGTCGCGCCGCCTCCAGGAGGCGCCCCAGCTTCTCGTCTTCCACCGGCCGGTCCTGGTAGCTGCGCACGCTGTACCGCGCTTTGATCGCCTCGAATACGTTCATTCTCTCACCTCTCCGTGCCTGCCGGCACTCTGATGGCCTCACACACGCAGGCTATTCAGTGCCTGGCCTCTGCCGCTATTGCGGCACTTTCTTCCAATCCTCCAGGAATCGCTCGAGCCCGACGTCGGTCATCGGGTGCTGGAACAGTTGCTCCATGATCTCAAAGCGCATCGTAGTGATGTGCGCGCCCATTAGCGCGGCGTATAGCACATGGTGCGGGCCCCGGGCGGCCGCCACGATGATCTCGGTTGGGAAGCCGTAGTTGTCGTAGATGGTCTTGATCTGCTCCGCCACTTCCATACCGTCCTGCCCCGCGTTGTCCAGGCGCCCCACAAAGGGGCTGGCGTACGTGGCGCCGGCCTTCGCCACCAGGAGCCCCTGCGCGGCCGAGAAGATCAGCGTGGCGTTGGTCTTGATGCCCTCCTCCTTCAGCAGCTTGATCGCCTTCACGCCCTCGGGGATCGTCGGGATCTTGACCACGATGTTGTCCGCGATCTTGTTGATGTCCCGAGCCTCGCGCACCATGCCCTCCGCGTCCGTGGCGACGACCTCGGCGCTGACCGGGCCCGGGCAGATCGCGCAGATCTCCTCCACCAGCTCGCGGAACTTGCGCCCCTCCTTCGAGATGTGCGTCGGGTTCGTTGTCACCCCGTCCAGAATCCCCCAGTCCATGGCCTGCTTGATCTCATCCACGCTGGCGGTGTCAATGAAGAATTTCACACTAGTCTCCTTTCAGGCTGAGCGCTCAGCGAAGCCTCAGGCATAGAGCCGAGCGAAGCGCTGGAATGACCGATCGTAGGTCGCTTCGATCTCCGGCGGGAAGCAGCAAGCGGGTAGCTCCTGCATGCTCAAGTGATAGTGCAGACACTCGCAGCAATTGCCCTTCTTAGAGCAGCCCGGGTAGCTGCAATTGCAGCGAGCGAGGTTCTTGCTCTGCTGAACACAATCCACAGCGTGTCCTCCTTTCCCAGGTGAAGTGCGCTCTACGGTGCTGACCGCTTCTTCGCTGCCCCAAGCCGCCTATCCTGCGTAGTGCCCCTCCAGCCCCACATGCGGTTCTGACCCGAACGGAGGAATGTGATGCCTCGATGCACAAGAGAGGGGCCGTGCAAGTACTGGCCGACAGTATTCTCCTGGGAGGGATCATGGATGGGTAAGCTGGCAATCACTGGCGGCACGCCGGTCATCGAGCGCAGCCTGGGAAAGCCGTGGCCGGTGTACGACGAGAGGGAGGAGCAAGCCCTGCGTGAGGTGCTGCACAGCGGGAAGTGGTGGCGGGGCGGGTACCCGGAGGCCAAGGATTCGAAGGTGGGGCAGTTCGAGGATGCCTTCGCGCGATTCCAGGACGCGAAGTTCGGCGTGGCGGTGACCAACGGCACGCAGGCGCTGGAATGTGCGCTGAAAGCCGCGGGAGTCGAGGCGGGAGACGAGGTCATCGTACCCGCCTTGACCTTCGTGGCGACCGCGACGGCGGCCGCCCTGGTCAATGGGATTCCCATCTTTGTGGACGTGGATCCCGAGACCTACAACATGGACCCCGACGCCTTCGAGGCCGCGATCACCGATCAGACCCGCGCGGTCATGCCGGTGCACAACGGCGGCTACCCCGCGGACCTGGACCGGATCACCGAGGTCGCGCGGAAACACGACATCATGGTCATTGAGGACGCCGCGCATGCGCACGGGACGCAGTGGAAAGGGACCGGCGTCGGCGCTATCGGTCACCTTGGCGGCTTCAGCCTCCAGATGGGCAAGACGCTGACCTGTGGCGAGGGCGGCATCGTGCTGACGAACAACGAGGAGCTGGCGGAAAAGGCCTACTCCTTCCACCACATCGGGCGAATCTCGGGGCGACCCTTCTACGAGTTCCACCGCGTCGCCTCGAACCTGCGGATGACCGAATGGCAGGGCGCCATTGCCCTCGCGCAGCTCTCCCGGCTGGAGGAGCAGACCGAGACCCGCGAGAGAAACGCCCGGCATCTGGCGGAAGGCCTGAAGCAGATCCCGGGCGTAGACCCGATTGACCGGTCCCCGAATGTGACCCGCTGGGGCTTCTACTACTGGAACTTCCACTACCGCAAGGACGCGTTTGAGGGCCTGCCGCGCGACAAGTTTCTCGAAGCCGTGAGGGCCGAGGGCGCGCCCATCGGCGTGGGCGCCCACGGGGCCCCGATCTATAAGAACCCGCTGTTCCAGAGCATGAACTTCGGGCGCACCGGTTGCCCGATCAAGTGCCCCTTGCACCGCGGTGAGGTGGACTACAGCAGCGTCTCCTGTCCGGTGGCAGAGCGGGTACACGCGGAGCAGGCGCTCTCGATCAGCCACGCCGTCTTCCTGGGCGGCACGGCCGACATGGACCTGATCCTGGAGGCCATCCAAAAGGTCCGCGACAATGTGGACGAGCTCAAGTAGCGTGGAGGCTGAACAGCCTAGTTGCGGCGCAGGATCTCCCGCCCGGCCACGAGGCCCGTGGCCGCGGCTTGGGTCAAGCCGCGAGTGACGCCGGCCCCGTCGCCGACGGCGAACAAGTTGGGGACCTCGGTCTCGAAGCAATCATTCAGCTTCGGACGGGCGGAATAAAACTTGGCCTCCACGCCGTACAGCAACGCGTGTCGCGAGCCCATGCCGGCCGCGAAGCGATCGAGCGCTTCCAGCATTTCCACGATGCAGACCAGATGGCGATAGGGCAGCGCGAAGGACAGGTCGCCGGGCGTCGCCGACGGAAGCGTGGGGCGGACAATGCTCTGCGCCAGGCGGTCGGGTGTGGACCGCCGACCACGATGCAGGTCGCTCAGACGCTGAACCAGCACGCCGCCCGCCAGCAAGTTGGCCAAACGAGCAATGTTCTCGCCGTACGCGATCGGGTCGTCAAAGGGCTCGGTAAACGTGCTGCTCACGAGCAGGGCGAAGTTCGTGTTCTCGCTGCGGCGCCGCGCATAGCTGTGACCGTTGACGAGCGTCACACTGCCGTACTTTTCGGCCACAACCTCGCCGTACGGGCACATGCAGAAGGTGCGAACGCGAGTGTCGAAGGTCTTGGCGTAATATAGTAGCTTCAGCTCGTAGAAGTCCTTGGTCAAGTCGTCGAGAATCGCGGCGGGAATCTCCACTCGAACGCCCAGGTCCACGGGATTGCGCTCCCGCGTCAGGTTGAGCCGGCGCGCCTCGCTGATCAGCCACTCCGCGCCGCTGCGCCCCGGAGCGACCACCAGATGCCGACAGCGCACCGAAGTCCCCCCGGCCAACTCGACCTCCAACGTGCCGTCCGATCGGGGGCCGAAGTGCTCCACGGCCGTGTCGGTGTAAATCTCGACGCGCGGGTCCAGTGCGTCACGCATGGCGCTCAAGACGTTGACGGTTCGATCGGTCCCCAGATGCCGCAACCGCGTGTGGATCAGCAGCAACTCGGCCTGGGCCGCGCGGCGGGCCACCTCGTCAGCGCGCTCCGGGTCGGCGCCGTACACGTGGTCCGGCGCCCCAAAGCGCAGGAAAGCGGCGTCCACGTCGCCCAGCAAACGCTCCGCCGCCTCCTCACCCACGTACTCGGCCAAGTGACCGCCGATGCGCGGCGACAACGTGAGCTTGCCGTCGCTGAAGGCCCCGGCGCCGCCCCATCCACACATCATCGGCGAGAGGCCCCGGGGCCGCGTGCGGGCCCGCACCGCCTCCTGGCGGGCCGGAAGGTCCGGACCCCGCTCCAGGATCGCGACCGACAGATCGCTGCCTTCGGCGATCTCCAACGCGCAGAAGACGCCGGCCGGCCCGGCACCAATGACCACCACGTCATAGCGCTCTCGCATCGTTGCCCGCCTATCACTGACCGAGTGGGGCCGCTGAGAATCCAGCTCGGCACTGCCTTCGTCCGGCCTCAAGGCTTCAGTTCCGCCTCGGCGAGACCCTCCAGTGCCTTCAGCGTCCCGTCACAGTTCTCCTGGACCTTGCGCTTGAGCAATCCCTGAATCAGCGCGCCGATCAGCGGCACATTGTACTCGTAGTCCAGCACGATCGACACATCTGCTCCGCCGCCCGCCGCGGCCTCAAAGCGCCACACGCCCTCATATCTCGTGAAATCCCCTTCGCGTTGCCGAAACGTGCAGACGCGCGTGCTCTCATCCCACTCGTCCTCTTCGGTCCACTCCACCGTCCGGTTGAACTCTTTGATCTTGGCGACCCACCGCGACACTGACCGGGGGCCCTCCCGCTCCAGGATGGTCACGCTCTCGATCTCCTCGGAGAACTCCGGAAGACGCTCCACCCGGTCGCGCGCCAGCCCGAAGAGCTGCTGGGGGTCATGGTTGATATGCAGTGCGGACTCAATAGTTGGCATGGGCACCTTCCTCGGTTGCCAGGCGTTGTTCCCACTCGGCGTACGTAGCCCGCGGGAACTCGGCGTATGCTTGGATCAAAGCTGGACCATCCTGCAGGCACGGAACGCTGTGGCCCTTGGGGCAGGGGAGCCATTCGACGAGACCGAACAGGCGGCAGATCACGGGCCTGACGGGGTAGATCGCACAGAAATGATCGGAACGCAGAAAGCGGCACGGGTCCAATGGGCCGCGCGAGGGAGTGCGGGCCAGAGGCATTAGCCCGTGTTCCCTGAGAAACCGGCGCACGCTCGCGAACTCGTGGTGCGTCAGTTGCAGCTCGCCGGCGCAGCGCAGGTAGCAATCGGTGCATCCGTCGCAGACCTCGGTGGGCAGCCGCTCGATCCGGGACCAGAAGGCCTCCCAGTCGGGCGCCGCAGGGGCCGACCTGTCCCCGCACGGGGAACCACCACTAGCTGCGGTCAGTTCAGGTCGCATTGCCGAGTGAGCACCGCCTTCGAGCGGCGCGAGAAGTACGTGATGTGCACGGTTAGACGAGCTCCGGCCAGGCCCGCACCGGTAGCGGTCTTCAGTCTGAAGCGGGCCTGAACGCTTCCGCCGGCCGGCACCGTCGCAAAGCAGTTGGCGCCCCGGGCCTCGCTGACCACGCCGGGCGGTCCATAAACGAGGAGGCGGGTAGTCCCCAGGTCGAAGGAGCCGCGGTTCTGCAAGGTGACTGTCACGAGTTCCGGGACCGCGGCACTGGACTGCCCCTGGAAGTGGACCTTGAGCCGGAGCTTGTGCGCCAGCCAGCTCGCGTCAGAGAGGGCGCGCTGACCGTCGTGCAACATGCCCAGGGCGATGCGGCGTTCAGTCGGTGGGAGTTCCTCCCGCTCGATCAAGTTCAGCAGGAGGACCTCCGCCCGCGAGACTTGCAGCAACGCGCGGTGGATGCGGCGCACCGCCTTGCTCGTTGAAGGCTCCGAACCTGCCTCAAACTCACCGACGATGCTGCGCGCGGCAGATAGAGCGTCGTCCAGGTTTGCCGCCAGGCTCCGCTCGCGCGTAATCAGCGGCTGCAAAGTGCGCTGGGCGGCCTGCAGCGGTCCGGCAGCCGCCGCGATCTGTCGGCGCAAAGACCGCTGTGGCTCTCCGAGCACGGTCGCTTCGTGCCCGTCAAGAGCATGCACCGGTGGGCTCACAGCCGCGACGGCGAGCACCGCGAGAATCACTTGGGTCGCCCGTCCGGCCCCCAGTGCCCACGTACCTGCCGCTCGAACCGCGAACGCGGAAAGCTGGCCAAGCGTCCGCACCCGCAGCACTTGACCTTGACGTCGCTCCCCGCTCGCAATATCTCCCATTCCCAACTGCCACAAGGATGTTGTTTCTTCAGCCGCACACGGTCGCCGGCGGATAGCTTGAGGATTCGACTCACGGTTGCTGATCCCTCGGGTTGTTCGGGGGCGCAGATGAGGCGGCATCGCTCTCGGCCGTCGTGTCCGGCTCAGCGGACGTTCCTGCTTCATTCCCCCGGAGCGGCAAGGCCACGGAGAACGTGGACCCTTTGCCGACCTCGCTTTCCGCCCAGATGCGACCGCCATGCGCCTCCACCAAGCGCTTCGTCAGATAGAGCCCGAGACCCGTGCCCGCGACCCGTTGGGTCAGCGCGGTTCGCTCACGCCGGTACTTCTGGAACAGGTGCGACATATTCTCAGGCGCGATGCCAACCCCGTGGTCCTGCACCGACAGCACGATCTCGTCGTTATGCACCGCGGCACCCAGAACGATCTCGCCGCCCTCGGGCGAGTACTTGACGGCGTTGTTGAGCAGGTTCACCAAGATCTGATACACCTTGTCTCGGTCGGCGCGCAGCGGCGGGAGCTCGGGCTCGAAGTCGGTCCGGAAGGTGTGGCGATCGGTACTGCGAGATTCGAAAACGATGATCTCATTGATGATCTCGGGCAGATCCCGAATGGTCTCCCACTGCATCTCCAGCTCGCGCCCCGCCTCCAACCGAGCCACATTCAGGAAGTCAACTACCAGGCGCTGCATCCGCTCCACTTGGCGCGCGATGAGCTGAACATACTGCACGGTCTCGCGGGCACCGGAGGCCTCCAGGTCATCCTGCAGCAGCGAGGTGAAGCCCTTCACGGAAGTCAGCGGGTTCTTGAGCTCGTGCGACACGAAGGAGACCAGGTCCGTCTTCATGCGGTCCAGCTCTTTGAGCTGCGTAATGTCGGTCAGGACGCAAACCTTCCCGGCGACGCCGTCCTCGTCTTCCACCAGAGCCATTTGAGCGCGCACCACTCGCTCCTCCGGGCCGCCCAGCGGGATCTCCCGCGCGATGGACCCGCCGTGCTCCGCCACCGACTCGAGAAACAACTGGGCCAGATCGTGTTCCTGCACCACCGCCAGCACGTGTCGGCCTAGAGCCTCGCTCTCCTTGATCCCCAGGAGTCTCTCCGCCGCCGGATTGACCCGCAGCACCGTGCCGTTGGCGTCAATCCCGATGAGGCCGTCGGCCATGGCGTTCACAATGGCCTCGATCCGATACTTCTCCGTCGCCAGTTCGCGGTTGGCGGCCACCAACTCCTGGTTGGCGAAATTGATCCGGCTCTCCAGCTCTTCATACAGTTTGAGGTTATCAATCAGCACCGCGGCCTGACCGGCAATAGCCGACAGCAGGCGCTCGTCTGCGGGTCCGAAGGGCTCGGTGCCGAGCTTGTTGATGCCCTCCACGACGCCGATGATGCGGTCCTTGACCCTGAGAGGAACACAGATGATTGAGCGGGTCTGAAACCCGATGGCCTCGCTGTATTCCTGGGCCCACCGGGGGTCGCGGTGCACATCGGGCACGATGACGGACTCGCCGCTCTGGGCCACATACCCGACGATGCTGCCCGGCCCCAGCGGAATCTCAAAGTCCATGACCTCCTCGCCTTTGGGGCCCAGCGCGATCTCAAAGGTGAGCACGCCACGCTCGTCGTCCAGCAACAGCAGCGAACTAGCCTCCACCTCCAGCTCGGCGTTCACCCATTCCATAATCGAGCGGAGCAGCTCGCGGCGGCTGAGCGTGGAGCCCAGAATGTTCCCCACGCCGATCATCGTGTTGACGCGCGATTCCTGCCGGGCTCGATTGCGGTCCAACGCGGCAACTGAGGTGCCCACCAGAGCCACCGCGGTCAGCGCACAGGAGAGAAGCGGGGCCGCGGTGCCCAGTAGGATGTCCGCGTAGAACAGGCTCAGGCTGAGCAAGAGCAAGCCGCCAACGACGGCCAGGCCGGCAAGGGCACCGGGCACGGGCCGAACGGCCGGGATGACCCACACGCAGAGCAGGACCGCCATCAAACCCACGAACGCACCGATCCAGGCCGGAACGCGAAACAGGAAATCGCCCATCAGGAGATTGGCAATGGCCGTGGCCTGAAGCTCCATACCCAGAGCCAAGGGCGAGAACGGTGTTCGCATCAGGCTCACCGTCCCCGTCGCTGATTTCCCGACGACGACGATCTTGCCCGCAACGTCGTCACGGATCGAGCGCTCCGCGCTCAAGACATCGGCGGCCCGCACGAAGTGGAAGTGCTTGTGACCGCCCAGGAAGTTCACCGGCATCTCGCCTGCGCTGTCCAGCCGAACTTCCCGGTCACCAAACTGCAGATGCCCGTTCGGCAAGCGCACGATTTGCTCGCGCGCAAGGCCGAGCCACAGCCTGGCGGCTTCGCAGGCAAATGATAGCTGGGGCTGTCCATCGGATTCGGCCACCAGAGGAATGGAACGAGCAACACCGTCGAGGTCCGGCACGATATTGAGGAAGCCCAGTCCGGCGGCTGCGGCGCGGAGCCTCGGCTCCGGGCCGGTCGGCGACGCCCAGATTGGCCCTTCCGGATCAGTGACGCGCTCTCCCAGGTTCAAGGGGAGAACCACACCGCCGTGGTCTTGGCATGCCTCCGCCAAAGGATCGCCTGCGGCGGCGTTGGACGAGGAGACGGCGGCCCCTTGCTCGGACGAACGCGCCAATTCTACCAGGTCCAATGCGATCACCTTGGCTTCGCTTTCGTCCAGGCGTTTCACCAGGCGCGCCAGCGTCGCATGATCCCAGGCCCAGGGCCAATCACCCACCTCCGCCACCGATTCGTTGTCAATCTCCACACAGACGATCTGCGAAGGCGCCGGGCGAGGGCCGCGCAGATAAAACCGCCAATCAATGAGCTTGGATTCCAGGGACCCCAACCAGCCCAGAGCACCCAGCGCGGTCACGCCAAGCCATATTGCGAGCCCTAAGACAAGGGCTCGGCGCCTGCGTGTTGGGAACAGGAACCTGAGCGTAGACATCAGCCCGTGCCTCACAAGGCACGTGCGAGAGCAAGCCCTCGCCCCGGCCTTCGGAAAGCTTCTCCAGCCTGCCTAGACCCCACTTCGACGCCGGTCCCCAATAGCCTGCGCGAGACCACAAAGCGGCGCCGAGCTCAAGCGCGGCGCCGCACACAACACGAAACTCAAGTAAGGCTCACGGCTGGTCCGTGGTGCGCGCTGCAGAGGGGTCGCTGACCAGGCGGGACAAGACGTCGCCGGCATGGTGCGCCTTGGCCGCTGCGGCAGATCGAACAGCCTGCGCTCGACCGGCCAGCCCGGACTGGGAGGTCGTTGCTTGGCGGAGCGCAGCCTCCACCGCCGGGTCATCGAGTTCGAGGATCCGTTCACCTTTCGGGAACAGGTCGAGCGCTTTCCCCTCTCGCCGCTGACCCTCGGGCTTCGTCGCTTGCTCCAGCCGCCAACTCAGCTCCTGGCCTTCCGCAATCAGCTCGTCGCGTTCGCGCTCCAGCAGAAGCACCTTGTCGGCCGCACGATAGGCGGATACCAGCGGCCGCACCAAGAGCGGCCCGTAAGCGACCAGGAACACCAAGACCGCGCCAATCACAACTGCGCGCCGACCCCGTGGCCCCAGACGCCACCACCAGTGCTCATAGGACCATGCGCGAGGCCGCTCTTTCCCCCCGGCGCGCGCCATGGGGGTTCACCTCCGAACGTTGCTGCAATGTCTAGCTGCGAATCTTGCTCCTACCACACATCTAACGTTACACTATCCGCCCTGCTTTGGCAAGTTGTAGAAGACCTCGCGGCCTGGATACAGGGCGACCTCGCCCAGTTCCTCCTCGATCCGCAGCAGTTGGTTGTACTTGGCTACGCGGTCAATCCGTGCGGGCGCTCCCGTCTTGATCTGGCCGGCGTTGGCGCCCACCACAATGTCGGCAATGGTGGTGTCATCGGTCTCGCCGCTCCGGTGCGAGACCACGGCGGTCATCGAGGCCCGCTTGGCCAGCTCAATGGCCGCCAGCGTTTCGGTCAGGGTGCCGATCTGGTTGACCTTGATCAGGATCGAGTTGATGCACCGCTCATCAATGGCCCGCTGAAGCAGTTTCACATTGGTGACCGTGAGATCGTCCCCGACAATCTGGATGCGGTCGCCCAGACGCGCTCGCAGTTTGGGCCAGGCTTCCCAGTCGTTCTCGTCCAAGCCGTCCTCCAGCGAAATAATGGGATAGCGGTTGACGAAGTCCTCATACAGATCAATCATCTCTTCGGAGGTGAGCTCGCGGCCTTCGCCGGCCAGGACGTACTTGCCCTTGTCCGCGTCAAAGAAGGAGCTCGCCGCGGGGTCCAGGGCAATGACGACGTCCTCGCCCAGTTGGTAGGGCGTCGCCTCGACCGCTTCCTCGATCGCCTTCAGCGGCGCCTCGTTGTTCTCCAGGTTGGGCGCAAAGCCGCCCTCATCGCCTACGGCGGTGCTGAGACCCTTGTCCTTCAGAACCTTCTTCAGACTGTGGTAAACCTCCGCGCCCATCCGCAGGGCCTCGGCGAAACTGGGGGCGCCCACCGGCATCACCATGAACTCCTGCAGGTCCACGTTGTTGTCGGCGTGGGCGCCGCCGTTGAGGATGTTCATCATCGGCACGGGCAGTTCACGGGCCGAGACCCCGCCGATATACTGGTACAGCGGCAGTTCGACCGCCTCCGCTGCCGCCTTGCAGACCGCCAGCGAGACGCCCAGCGTGGCGTTGGCGCCCAGGTTGGCCTTGTTGTCGGTGCCGTCCAGTTCACAGATGAATTCGTCCAGGGCGCTCTGCTCGGTGGCGTCCAGGCCCAGCAGTTCAGGCGCAATCTTTTCGTTGACGTTCTCGACGGCCTGCAGCACCCCCTTGCCGCCATAGCGCTTCTTGTCGCCGTCGCGCAGCTCCAGAGCCTCCAGCTCGCCGGTAGAAGCCCCGGAGGGGACCGCCGCTCGCCCCATGGCGCCGCCGGCCAGGTAAACCTCTACCTCGACCGTCGGTTGGCCCCGGCTATCCAGTATCTCACGGGCGTGAATGTGCTCAATCGTGGTCATCGGATTTGCCCACCTTCCTGCAATTGTGCGGGACCGCGAGTGCCAACGCTCCGCGGCTAGCGCCGCCTGCTTTTGCGCCCGCTCATTTGCTTCTCCTTCACGGCCGCTTGTGCCGCCGCCAGACGCGCAATCGGCACGCGCAGTGCCGAACAGCTCACATAGTCCAGCCCCACCTCGTGGCAGAACTCCACCGACTTCGGCTCACCGCCGTGCTCGCCGCAGATGCCGACCTCCAGCTTCGGATTGGCCGCCCGGCCCCGTTCAGTGCCGAGGCGCACCAACTCACCCACGCCGTCGCGATCAATGACATCGAAGGGGCTGCTTTGGATAATGTTCTGCTCAATGTACTGCGGAATGAACTTGCCTTCGACATCGTCCCGGCTGAAACCGTAGGTCGTCTGGGTCAGATCGTTCGTGCCATAGGAAAAGAAGTCCGCAAGGGCGCCGATCTCGGAGGCCCGGAGCGCGGCCCGCGGGAGCTCGATCATGGTGCCGACCATGTACTTGACCTTGACGCCCTTGCGCTTCATCACGTCTTCGGCCGCCTGAACCACGAGCTTCTTCAGGATCTCGAACTCCCCCACGATCCCGACCAGCGGGATCATCACCTCGGGGATTGGCCGCAAGCCCTTCTTCTTGAGGTTGCACGCCGCCTCGAAAATCGCTTCCGCCTGCATCTTGTAGATCTCCGGGAACGTCACCCCCAGCCGGCAGCCGCGATGCCCCAGCATGGGGTTGGCTTCATGCAGGTCTCGGACCAGCGTCCGGATCTCGGCGACCGTCTTGCCGGTGAGCTTGGCGACCTCCCGTTGGTCGTTGGGCTCCCGGGGGAGGAACTCGTGCAGAGGCGGATCCAGCAGCCGAATGATTACCGGGAGTTTGTCCATGGCCTTGAGGATCCCCTCGAAGTCCTTGCGCTGGTACGGCTTGAGCTTGGCCGCCGCCCGGGCCCGGTCTCTCGGCGTATCGGCGAGAATCATTTGCTGGAACAGACGGATGCGCTCTGCGCCGAAGAACATGTGCTCGGTCCGGGTCAGCCCGATCCCCTCGGCGCCGAGCACGCGAGCCAGATGCGCGTCCTCCGGCGTGTCGGCGTTGGTGCGAACGCCCATGGTACGTGCCCTGTCGGCCCAGGGCATGAACCGCGCAAAGAGCTTGTACAGGGGCGCGTCCTTCGGCTTGAGCGTGCCCTCGAGGACCTGGATGATCTCGGAAGGGGCGGTCGGCACATCGCCTTCCATCACTTCCCCTGCCGTCCCGTCAATGGAAACGTAGTCGCCGGCCTTGATCGTCTTGCCGTTCACGGCGACCTTGTTCTTGGCGTAGTCAATGTCCAGCGCGGCGCAGCCTGCCACACAGGGCTTGCCCATTTGGCGAGCCACGACCGCGGCATGCGAGGTCTTGCCGCCCAGCGCCGTCAGGATCCCTTGCGCGGCATCCATACCGCGGATGTCGTCAGGGTTCGTCTCGTGGCGCACCAACACCACCCGTTCGCCCTTGCGGGCCGCAGCTACGGCCTGTTCGGCCGTGAGAACGATCTTACCGGCCGCGGCACCGGGCGAAGCCGGGACACCGGAGGCGATTGGATCGGGCCGCTGCTTGGCGTCGAACTGCGGATGGAGAAGCTGGTCGAGCTGGTCCGGTTCAACGAGCAGAACGGCCTCCTCCTCCGTGAGCAAGCCCTCGTCCACCATGTCCACTGCAATCTTGACGGCGGCGGCGGCGGTGCGCTTCCCGTCTCGCGTCTGCAGCATCCAGAGCTTGTTGTGCTCGACAGTGAACTCCATGTCCTGCATGTTGCGCTGATGCTTCTCGAGCATATCGCAGATCTTGACAAACTGCCGGAAGGCCTCCGGCTGCGTGTCCTTCAGCTCGGAGATCGGCATCGGGGTGCGCACCCCGGCGACTACGTCCTCGCCTTGAGCGTTGGGCAGGTAATCGCCGTAGAGCACCTTCTCGCCGGTGGCCGGGTCACGCGTAAAGGCCACGCCGGTGCCGGAATCTTCGCCCGTGTTGCCGAACACCATCACTTGTACATTCACCGCCGTCCCGCCGGTGTGGGGGATCTTGTGAATGTTGCGGTACGCGATGGCCCGGTCATTGTTCCAGGAATCGAACACCGCCCGGATCGCACCGATGAGCTGTTCTTTCGGGTCGTCGGGGAAGGGCTTTTTGAGGCGCCGCTTGACCAGGGCCTTCGACTTAAGAGCAACCTCCCTCAGGCCCGCGGCGGAGACTGCCGTATCGTCCTTCACCTTCTCCTTCTTCTTGACCTGACCCAGAATCCGTTCAAAGTTCTCGCGGTCAATGCCCAGCACGACGTTGGAGTACATCATGATGAAACGTCGGTACGCATCCCAGGCGAAGCGCGGATCCTTGGTCTGCTTGATCAGCCCCTGGACGGATTGCTCGTTGAGGCCGAGGTTCAAGACGGTATCCATCATCCCCGGCATCGAGTCGCGCGCTCCCGAGCGAACCGACACCAACAAGGGATCGTTCTTATCGCCGAACTTCTTGCCCGTCTTCTTCTCCAGCTTGGCCAGGGCGGCCATGATCTGTTTTTCCAGGCCCGGCGGGAACTTGCGGCCCAGCTTCTGGTACTCGATGCAGGTGTCGCATGTGACCGTGAAACCGGGCGGCACCGGCAAGCCGGCATTGGTCATAACGAAAAGGTTGGAGCCCTTGCCGCCCAGGAGATCTTTCGGCAGTCGTTTCTCCTTCGCCAGTTCCCTGGCCACAGGCTTGAGGTCTTCGTCGAACATGTACACGCGCTTGAACTTGGCCATCAATTCATCCTCCCACGTCGGCCTCTGGCGGGCCGACATCAAAAGGGTCCCACCCAAGAGCGTGAGACCTGTCAGTTCAGTCAGGCTCGCGGCCTGGGCCGGCAGCCCAGCCGGCGAGACCCATCCGATCAATCAGACTCGAGATCGGGCTCGCGACTGCTCAAGAGCGTCGCCACTTCGTGTTGCCGTGCGCGGGGCACGGGCCGGTCCGGCAGAGCGACAATGCGGTACCGCAGCTCCTTTGGGCCCAGCCGGAGCGTGATCTCCTGGCCGGACCGGACCTGCCGGCCCGGCCTCGCCGGACGGCCGTCCACCTCCACATACCCGCGTTCGCATGCCTCCTGGGCCTTGGTGCGGCGGCGCACCAGACCCGACAACGCCAGGTACTTGTCCAGGCGCACCCCTAGCTCTCCTCGCCTTTGACCTGCTCCCACAGCTCGTCCATCTGCGCCAGCGACAGGTCGGCCAACTGCAGTCCGCGCTCGGCCGAGAGCCGCTCCATGGCGCGAAAGCGCGTGGCGAACCGTTCGTTTGCCCGACGCAGCGCATCTTCGGGGTCCGCCTGGAGAAACCGAGCCAGGTTGGCCAGCGCAAACAGCAGGTCGCCGAGCTCGGCTTCGATTGCCTCTTGCTCGCCCTGCGCCTGCGCCTCCTCCAGCTCCCCCAACTCCTCCCGGACCTTCGCCAGCGGGCCCCGGGCATCGGACCAGTCGAAGCCTACACGGGCGACCTTTTTCTGGATCTTGACCGCCTGCTGGAGCGCCGGCAGAGCCCGAGGGATCCCGTCCAGCACCGAGGTGCGCGAACTGGCCGACGGCTCGCGGCGCTTGAGCCGTTCCCAGTTCGCCAGCACCTCGCCTGAACCCGATACCTTGACTCGACCGAACACGTGGGGGTGTCGCCAGATCAACTTCCGGGCGGTGCGGCGGGCGATCTGTTCGATGTCAAACTGCTGCTGCTCGGCCGCCAGTTGGGCGTGCAGAACAACCTGGATGAGAACGTCCCCCAGCTCCTCACAAAGCTTGTCCGGGTCGGAGGCGTCAATGGCCTCCAAAGCCTCGTACGCCTCTTCCAGCAGGTATCTCTTCAGGCTCTCATGCGTCTGCTCGCGATCCCAGGGACAGCCGCCGGGCGCCCGCAGCCGAGCAATGATCTCCACCAGGCGACCAAACTCGACAGTAGCTCGCGAGGGGATCTCGTCGGTCTGAATCTGCTCGGGGTCCCCGACCTCTGGGTGCAAGTCCTCGTTTTGCGGCACCAGCTAAGGTCCCCCCGTCTCCTTGGGGGCAGGCCGCTTGGCGCCGCCTCCCGACTGCTTCGCAGGCTTGTTCCCCGCCGGCGCTGCCTCCTTCGACGGCTGCCCCGGCTGCCCCCATTCGGGCAACTGGCTGGTCCGAAACGCTTCGGCAACGTCGGCATACTTCGGCGAGACGATCTGCACCTGGGCCTTGGCCTTGATCGCGTTCAACACTTCGTTGAAGTCCTTGGCATGCTGCGCCTTGTAGTCACGTTCCACGTCCTTGCGCAGCTTGTCAAACTGCGCCTTTTCCGCCGGCAGCCGATCCAGCACGCGAATCACATACCAGTGGCCATTGGCCTGAATGGGCTTGGAAACCGCGCCCACCTTCAGCGTGAACGCCGGCTTGCGCAAGGCCAGTGGGAAGAGCTGGTTCTTGGCCAGCAACGGGCGCTTTCCGGCCGTCGCCTGCGTCTCCGGGTTCATGTTGTACTGCCGCGCAATGCCGTCGAAATCCGTGCCCGGGGTGGTCACCAGCTCATAGACCTTCTGGGCCTCCTCCTGCTTGAAGGTCATGATCTCTTGAATCAAGACGCGCTCCGGCTTGTCGTACAGGTCCTTGCGCGACCGAAAGAACTTGCGCAGATCGTCCTCCGTGTACTTGACGTCCTTCTCCGCCAGCTTGCGCTGCAGCATCTCAAACCGAATGCGCTCGCGCAAGGTCTCCGGGGTCATGTTGCGGCGGGCCAAGTACGCGATAAAGGTGGCCTCATCGGGGAACTGCTTGCGCCAATCGCCCATCGCGGCGTCAATCTCTTGATCGGTCGGCACCAGTCCGAGATTCTTGGCTTCGTCCTCCAGCAGGCGCCGAACGATCATCTCGTGCAGAACCTGGTGGCCGCCCAGCGTCTCAAGCTGATCCATCAATTCCTTCTGGGTAATCTTCTCACCGTTCACGAAGGCGACCGGCTTATCTCCGCAACCGGCGAGCAGCACGACCAGGCACGCGAGAACAATCCCGGTGCCCAGCAAGAGGACTCTGCGCACGGTTAGAACTCCTTTCGGCGCTCGCGGTACGCAACGAACGCCCCACCCACATGACGGACGGTGGGGATAAAGGCGACCGCATTATACCACGAAACCTGAGGCCTGTGAAGTGGCGACTGTTTTCGTGTTGCAACGTCCCAGAGTGTCCAAAAGTGCCCGCCGAGCAGCACTTCTTCCTGCGCGACCAAGTTCTGCAACATGCTCCGCGTAGCCGACAGCCCCCGACGGAGGGCCGACTACCACGCAGTCACCGGACCCTTGCGTTTCATGTACTCACGGGCCTGGTGCATGAAGGCCTCCAGACGCGTCGCCGCGGTGGATTGCTCGTTACCGTCATACACCATGTTCAGGAAGGGGAAATCATCCTCGACTTCCCGCACGCGTTTGAGGATCGCGTTGGAGATCGTGCCGGGCATGCAAGTGAAGGGCATCACAGCCACAACACCGGCGAGGTTTTTGCGCACGAAGTCCACGGCCTTGCCGATCGTCATGATGGCCTCGCCCTCGAAGGAGCGGTGCACGTACGGAGCGGCCATGGCCAGGACCTCCACACTGGACGGCTCGTGCGCATTGCGCAGGAAGTCCACAAAGGGTTCCAGGATCATCCGCTCGTCGCGTTGTTGGACGATGTTCCGCAGCCAATTCTTGGCATAGAGCCCGTAATCGCGGTCCAGCTTGCTGCGCATTCCACGGCGGACGTTCCGATACAGGAACCACTCGAAGACGGGAGCCATCCACACCTCGCCTCCGAGGTCCTCGATCTGCTGCACCAGGTTCTGGTTACTGAAGCGGTTCGCCCGGATATAGAACTCCCCCACAAGTCCGATCACCGGCTTGGAGGCCGAGTAGTTGGTCTCGACGCGGTCGAACCGCCGACGCGCCGCCCACATAGTGGCGACCAGGTCACCATCCGTTCGGATCACGTTGCAGACCTCCTCCAGGGACTCGTCGAAGGCCTGCTGCGCACTGCCGGGGACGGTCTCGTACGGCTTCGTTTCCCGCAGCGCCTTGTACAGGATGTCCGCCGCCACGATGCCGCGCCAGCCCTGCCGGAGAAACTTGCGGCCGACGATGCCCAGATCGTCATAGAAGCTGCTCGCCTGATTGGGCGCGTAGAGCGGAACGTCCTCAAAGCCCAGCTCATCGAGCACCATGCGCTGCAGCGCGCTGTACTGTCCGAACCGACACGGGCCGCCGGAGCCGCCCATGAAGAAGGCGTACTTGTCGCGATCGAAATCCTCCCGTTTGGCGTATTTCACCATGTCCCCGGTGGTCACAATGCAGGGAAAGCACTCCTTGCCCGACGTGTACTGGCGGCCCCAGTACAGAGTCTCCTCATCGGGCTCCTCCATGACCTGAGCGTCCATTCCGGAGCATTGAAAGGCTGCGGCCAGAGCAAAGGCATGGGGGCTCATGTTCGGAATGAGTACGGTCCGGCTGGAGTGATTCGTGATGGACAACGGTTCAAAGGTCCGGGGGCGCCGGTTGATCTTGCCCCCGGTAGCCTCCAGGCTATCCAAGAAGGCCTCGCAGCGCGTGATCATGCCGGCGTCGGCGCTGTGTTCGTCCACCTCGATGATCAAGCAGGCCTTGTCGCCCAGGCGCTCCCGGAAGAACTTCGTGATGAACGAGTCGGGACCGCAGCCGAAGTTGGTCAGATACAGCGGGAACAGCCGGTCGTCGCGAGCCACGATCTCGGCCGCAGCCATGATCTTCTGGCCGTAGCGCCAATACATGTTCGTCCAATCGCCGGTCAGGGGATTGTCGTCCAACGGGAGGAAATCCATGGGGATCGCCAGCACCCCCATGTTGCGCAGCTTGCGCGGAATCTCGAGATTCGCGCCCGGATCGCAGCCATTGTACGAACGGCTCACGACCACAATCGCGCGCTCGTCGCTGCCCAGCTCCTGCAGGACCTCCTCGCCGCGACGCCGCAGGGCCTGCAGAAAGCGGTCCCAGGCCTCTTGGCCCGCTTCCACCGCCCGACGCACCTCACCGCGGGTCTTGCCCAGCTTCCGACCCACCTCCGCCAGCGCCTTGGTGCGATGGTCGGTGCCGTAGTTGAGGTAGATCACGGGCTTCAGCAGCTTCTCCTCCTCCAGCTCGATTGCCGAGCGGATCGCATAGGGCAGGCTCTGGATATACGGACACACAAAGCTGTCCGTCATGTGGGGGTCCATCTTCGGCAAGTTGATGACGCTGGGCAGGAAAATGTAGTCCGTTCCCTTGTCTAGCAGGTTGAGGACGTGACCGAGGGCCACCTTGGTCGGGAAGCAGGTCTCGGCCACGGAGGCCTCCGCCCCGCTGTGAATGATCTCCTTGTTCGTGGGATCCGACAGCACAATCTCGCAGCCCAGCTCCGAGAAGAAAGCTTGCCAGAAGGGGTACAGCTCAAAGAACAGCAGCGCGCGCGGCATGCCGATGCGTGGGGCGCCCTCGGGAGGCTCGTCCCGGGCGGAATAGGAGTTGAGCAGGAACTGCTCCCGCTCGGCGAACAAGTCGGGAACTCCTGCCGCCGCCTCCCGATGTCGGTCCACGTCATACTTCTCACAGCGGCTGCCATAAAACAGCGGCCTCTCGCCCTCGATGATCACCTTGTTGATCTCGCAGTGATTGGGGCAGCCCTTGCACTCGAAGGACTGGATCTCATATCGCCGCTCGGTGAGGTCAAACCCTTTGAACTTGCTCCCCGCGCCGGTGTCGTGCTCCTGGGCGATCAGCGCACACCCGATGGCGCCCGTCACCTCGTGGTGCGGCGGCACCGTGATCGGCTTGCCGGTGACTTGCTCGAAGGCGGCCACCACCGCCTGGTTGAAAGCCGTGCCGCCCTGAAAGAAGATTCGGTCGCCCACGCGCTTGCCGGCCACCACGCGGTTTAGGTAGTTGTACACGATCGAGTAGGCGAGCCCGGAGACCAAGTCCTTGAGGTCCGCGCCATCCTGCTGGTGCTTCAGCAGCTCGGATTCCATAAAGACGGTGCACCGCTCACCCAGGTTGATCGGCGCTTCGGCGGCCAGGGCCAACTCGCCGAACTCGCCCTTGATGCTGATGCCCAGCTTCTCCGCCTGCTCCTCCAGGAACGACCCCGTGCCCGCGGCGCAGACCTTGTTCATCTCGAAGTCCACGACATTGCCGTCCTCCAGCGAGATGTACTTGGAGTCCTGCCCGCCGATCTCGAAGATGGTATCGACTTCGGGGTCAATGAACGCCGCGGCGCGGGCCTGGGCGGTGATCTCGTTCTTGACCACGTCCGCGCCGACGAAGTCGCCGGTCAGATAGCGCCCCGAGCCGGTCGTGCACACGCCGCGGATCTCCACCAAATCGCCGACTTCCCGGCCGATCTCCAGCAGCCCGGTCCGCACCGCCTCAATCGGCTGACCGGCGGTCATCAGGTAGCGCTTGGCCAGCACTCGCTGCTCCGCGTCCAGCACCACCAGATTGGTGCTGATCGAGCCGACGTCCAGGCCCAGATAAGCCGGAACTCGCTTGCCCGGAGAAGGTGCATGCATCTCGCCTTGCCGCACCCGGGACTTCTCCAGCCTGAGCGGCTCCAAGATGTGCCGTCGGTGGCCTCGGGCAGCGTGGGCAGCTAGGTCAGCGAGGCCCTCGAAATTCGGAGGCCCGGGTGAGTCGTCCATGATGCTGTACGCCGCCCCGATGGCTCCCATGCAGTTGAAGTGCTCAGGGATGACCAGCTCTCCCGGCTGAAGCTCGAGCACCTTTTCCAGAGCATGGACGATGGCGGGATTGGCCGCCACGCCGCCCTGGAAGGATACCGGTGGATCGAAGCTGGCCGCCGAGCCTACGGTGCTCTTGAAGTTCCGCACCAGTGCCAAACAGAGGCCCGCCACGATGTCCCTCGTCGGCGTGGCCTTCTGCTGCAGGTGGATCATGTCGCTCTTGGCGAATACCGAGCACCGCCCGGCCACGCGCGGCGGCGCTTTCGATTGGAGCGCCAATTCCCCGAACTCTTCGATCGTCAGCCCCAGCCGGCTTGCCTGCTGATCCAGAAACGAGCCCGTGCCCGCGGCGCACATCGTGTTCATGGCGAAATCGGCGATGCCCAGGCCGTCTTGCTCCTCGCGCAGCGAGATGAGCTTCGAATCCTCCCCCCCAATCTCCACAACGGTGCGCACCTCGGGATGCAGGTGCCCGGTGGCCGTCGCCTGGGCGATGACCTCGTTCAATCTCCGTCCCCCGAGGCACTCGGCCACAGCATGGCCGCCGGCACCCGTGACCCCGAGGCCGGCGAAACGCTCGCGATCGTAGCTCCTCAGAACCTCCTCCACGGCGGCGATGGTCGTGTGAAGCGGCCGCCCCTTGTGGCGAAGATACTGAGTGTGGAGGATGTTTCGCTGTTCGTCCACGACCGCGACGTTAACGCTGACGGAACCAACATCGAGCCCCAGAAAAACAGGTTCAGAAGCCATGATTCAGCGTCCTCATCTGGCAGTACTCAGATCCTGGTCAACCGATGTGACGTCACAAAGGCGGCGCCACAGGGTTAACTAGGTTACCTGTTTGCCCGGAAGAATTCAAGGAACTCGCGCACGTGAGCAGCATCGGCCGCATCGCAGAACTCCCCGCGGGCGGCTACGTCCCGCTCCACCCGTGCGCCGAGGCTGCAAGGCAGTCTTTCGCCCGGTGAGCGGGCACGTGTTATCGCTTCGTAGGGAGCAATCGTTTGCCGTCGGAGAAACCCTCCGGTCTGTCTTTCAGGCGTTCGATAAGCTGAGCGCGCCACCAGTTGATTCGTTCAGCGCGAGTTGGATCGCCGACCAAATCATGGCATTCTCGCGGATCATCATTCAAGTCAAAGAACTGCTCACGCCCGTCGGCGGTGAACCAGATGTACTTCTCCCGACCATCCGTCAGGCACTGGAAGCCGGAGCCGCATTCGATCTGAATCCACGGACGCCAGGGAGCGTCCTCGCCTCGCATCAAGGGCAGGAGACTCCGCCCCTCGACTGTGTCCGGGATGTCTAGGTCGGCCATCTCCAGAACCGTTGGCGCAATGTCCTCCAGTCCCACCGGCTGGTCGCTCACGGTTCCCGGTCGGATGCCGAACCGCTCGGGCCCGCGAATCAGGAGCGGAATCCGCGCCGCACCTTCGTACGGCAAGCTCTTGGCCCAGCAGTAGTGGTCGCCCAGCATCTCACCATGGTCGGAGCAGAAGATCACGACCGTATTGCCGCCGGTCATTCGATCCACGCCGGTGACGTTGTTCAGCAACCGATGGATCTGGTCATCAACGTGGTTGATCAGACCATAATAGCCCGCCCGGGCGGACAGGAGCGCTTCGCCGCTCAGATGCACCTTGCGCGGGCTGACGCCGCCGCCCAGGCCGTCGTTTTCCGGGGGAACTGCCCATTCGCCGATGACGGGATCCGGAACGCCCGTCCGCAGATAACGGTCGAAGTAACACGTGGGTGGGATTAGCGGCGGATGCGACGCGACGAACGAAACACACAACAGAAACGGACAAGAGGGATCGCGCTTTCGTAGGAAGTCCAGTGCCAGGCTCACCGTCCAGTTGGTGTGATGCAATGCCTCGTCCAGATGCCACGGTCGAGCCGTCCAGTCGTTGTGCATGACGCCCGTGCCGTAGTATCCCCCGCCACCTGGCGGCTGGTGCTGGGCCAGCCACTCGTTATAGTCGTCGAAGGGCTCACGGTGGTCGTTGAAGACCATGTGATCGAACCCGTAGCGCTTTCGAGGCGGCGTTTGATGGTGGCTGCGCCCCACCCAGCAGGTGTGGTAACCCGCCCTGGAGAGCTCTCCCGGTAGTGTGGGACCCTCCCACTCGATGTTGGCGTTGCCGAAGACGCGGTGCGTCGCCGGGAACTGCCCGGACAGAAAGGACCGACGCGCCGGGACACACACCGGGCACGTGGAATAGGCGTGGGTGAACCGGCAGCCTTTGCCCGCAATCTCGTCCATGTTCGGCGTCAGCAACACTGGGTGGCCCTCGATGCTCAAGCAGTCGCCGCGGTGTTGCTCAGTCATGAATATCAGGAAGTTAGGCCGATCGTCGGAGACGGCAGCCATGGTCCGTTCCTCCGGTGAAAGCTGTTTCACAGCTCTTGCCAGGAGCGCGTTTAGGCGCGATTGTCGGCGGCGCTCAGGCTATGAAACCACCTCTGGTGCTGGGCCGCGCAAGTCCGCATCAGATCCCCCGTGCAGCCAAGGAAATCAGTCCTCACGGAGCCACATATCGGCGGCAATCATTCAACTGACTATTTGCGGCCGTCTTCCTTGTCCGCGCGCGTTGACCTGCCCTTCACTGTCTGTCACGTAGCAGACCAACCTTTGCTCGGCTGTACTGGGCGCTAGA
>JALGUG010000448.1 GCA_029820995.1 Candidatus Zipacnadia bacterium | reverse complement strand
TACGAGGTGACGGTGATCACCGGCAGTCCGAGCACCTATCACAAGTGCGCTGTCACCTGTGTGGATGCCGAGGGTGCCACGCGCCTGCTCGGAACCCTCTCGTGGGGCGGCCTGTGGGTCACGCGAAGCTTCCCGGTGCGAGTGACCGACGGCGTATTGGACCTGAGATTCTACGGCGGACCGGTGGGGCCGACCTTCAGCAACGGGCGCTCCTGGGCCGTCACGGGGATTGCCCTGCGAGAGCTCACGGACACGCCCTCCGCCGATGCCCAGCGGGCGCAGGACCTGGAGCGGGCCTCGCTGAGGGATTGGCTGGTGCTGGGCCCGTTTGATGACCGAGCCTGCGAGGGAATGACGACGGACTACGGCCCCGAGGCGAGCTTGAGCCTGACTGGATCGTACGCGGGCAAGGTGGGCAAGGTCGCCTGGCAGCGGTATACGGCGCAGCCGGAGGGCCTCGCGCCCGTGCCGTTGCACATGCTGCTGGACGACCACGACCAGACGGTCGCCTACGCGGTCACGCACGTCAAGGCGCCCAAGGCCCGCCCGGCCAGGCTCTGGGTCACCACGACGGGGCGGGGCGTCGCTTGGTGGAACGGTCAGGAGGTGGTCCGCGACGAGACGACCCACGGGCTGCTGGTGGATGAGGACGTTGTGCCCGTCAAGCTCGCACCTGGCTGGAATCGGCTGCTGCTCAAGGTCTGCAATAACTGGGGCGATCTCTGGGGCTTCAACGTCTGCCTGACCGACGCTGCGGGCCGGCCCCTGGAGGGCCTCCAGTGCTCGGCGCGTGGGGCCGAGGCCGCGCAGTTCCCGGTGGCGCTGCCGCTGGAGCGTCCGACGCTGTACTGGGAGAAAGACCACGTGGACCTCGGCGACAGCCTCTCGGGCACCGTCCTGTTCCGCAACACGACCGCCCAGCCGCTGACCGGAGCCATCTCAGTCCAGCCGCTGGTCGAGCCGGAGGACGCGGTCACCATCACGGGTCCCGAGCCGGGCCGGTTCACCGAGCTGCAGCCGGGCAAGACCTTCAGCGCTACATTCGAGCTCCGGTGCACCAAGCCGGTGCCGAGCGGGAGCGTGAAGGTGGACGCCGAGGTGCGGGTCGGGAACAGGCGAAGGCGCAGCTCGGCAACAGTGAAAGTGCGCCAGCCGGAGCTGTCGCTGAGGACTTATCGGCGGGGTGAGCCGGAGCAGACCTTGCTCGACCCGTGCGACGATCTGCACGGCTGGCGCGTGGGCCAGAGCGCCGACCAGGCTCAGATGAGCATCGTGCAAGGCCAGGCCAAGCAGGGTACCGGCGCGCTGCGGGCCGATGTCGTCAACAATGGCGACGGCCGGGAAGCCTATGTGCACCTGCTGCGAACGATCAGCGACAACAAGGACTGGACCGGCTACAACACGCTGCGACTGTGGGCCCATGTCACCGACGCCAATCCCGACCATAAGACCCGGGCCCTTGCCCTCCAGATTCGCGATGCCGACGGCGGCCTGCTCGACCACCATTATGACGTGCCGGTGAACAAGTGGACCGAGCTTGACCTCGACCTGACCTTCTGGCCGCGCGCGCAGGTGAATGCCCTCGCACTATACCTGTACGAGACGCATCTGAAGCAGCAGAACCAGTTCAGCTGGCGGTTCGATGACATTCGCCTGCTCCACGCCTCGCAGTCGAAGCCGGAACGCTCCCGCTTCGGGCCGGGCACCGCCCGGGGCCGCCGGATCGCGGTCCGGGCCGTACTCCTGAACCGCCTGGCGCGTGGCCTCAAGGGCACCTGCGCGGTCGAGCCGCCGCCGGGCTGGAAGGTCGAGCCCGGGCCCACCGTGCCTGCCGAGGCGGTGGCCGGGCGGGTCTGGACGCATGACTTCCTTCTGACCCCACCGGCCAAGTCGCAGGGCCGGAAGTACGACGTGGCGGCGAGGTTCGTCGGCGAGGGCATCACGCTACAGACCATGGCCGGCGTACAGGTGCATCAGTTGGTCACCATCCCACGCGCCGGTGCGGCGCCGAAGATTGACGGCAAGCTGGACGACCCCTGCTGGCGCCAGGCAGCGAAGATCGGCCACTTCGTGCTCAACACCACCGGCCGGCCCGTGCAGGCTCCGACGGAGGTCCTGCTGACGTATGACGACCAGTGGCTCTACCTGGGATACACCTGCCACGAGCCGCACATGAAGCAGTTGCTGGACAAGGTGACCCGGCGCGATGCCGAGGTGTGGATGGACGACTGCGTTGAGTTCTACGTGGACGCCGATGCCGATCGTGCGGCGGGCGATTACGACCACTACGTGATCAACGCGCGCGGGGTCC
>JALGUG010000447.1 GCA_029820995.1 Candidatus Zipacnadia bacterium | reverse complement strand
ATGCCGGGGTCCACGTTGGTCATCGCCTGGTAGAAGGCGCGGTAGCGCCGAGCGTACTCCTCGGCATTGCAGTGCCCCACCTGCCAGCTTCCGTAGAGCTCGTTGCCGATCTCCCAGTATTCGACGCCATAGGGCTCCGGATGCCCGTTGGCGGCTCGCCGACGGCCTTGCTCGGTGTTCGGCCCGCCATTGCAGTACTGGACCCAGCGGGCTGCTTCCTCCGGCGTTCCGTTGCCCGCATTGAGGCAGATCATCGGCTCGCAGCCGACGTGTCGGCAGAAGGTCATAAACTCGTCGGTGCCCACGTGATTCGGCTCGCTGATTGGCCAGGCGGGGTTCTTGAGCGTGGGGCGCTGGTCTACCGGTCCGATTCCGTTCTCCCAGTGATACCCGGAGACGAAGTTGCCTCCCGGCCAGCGCAGAATTGGGAGCCGCGCTTCCTTCAAGTAGCGGATGACGTCGGGATCAAAGCCGTCCACATGGTCTGCCGGGAACAGGAAGGCCTGATCGAGATAGACGGTGCCCGACCCGGCCAGCCCGAGCGCGAGGATCGCCAACTCCCCGGCCTGCAGTGCGCCCGCCGGCACCTCCAGCGACACCGCGTGCTTGGTCCACTCGTCCGAGATGTTCTCGATCTGAGCTGTACACAGAAGCTCTCGTTCGCCGTCCGCGCGGAGGAGCTGCATAGTGATCCCGGACGGCGCCGACCCTCGAGCGGCCAGGGAGAGTTCAAACCGACGGACGCGATGAACCGGTAGATACAGTGGCTGGGCAACGCCGACCAGGCCGGTGCGCAAGGCACGGACCTCCAGCTTCAGGCACCCGCGGGAGTTGAAGGCCTTGGCGTTCAGGATGGCGGTGAAATCGCCCGCGCCGAACGGTCCCCACCAGAGAGGTATCGCGCGGAGCGCCTCCGGCTGGATCGGGCCGTGGAGTGGTCTGAGCGCCCCGCCGACCCATGTGCGGATGCCGTCAGTGTGGCCAAAGACGTCGTCGGGTTCGAAGCCGGGGTTCTGCAGGATCTGGGCCCACAAGCCGCCATAGACGTTGCGGCCCAGATGCTCGGTAAACTTGCCGAACAGCCGGCGGTCAATGGGCCGGTCGGCGCGTTGATCAGCGTAGACGTCGAGGCTCGCGCCCGGAGCAGAAGTTGTCATCAGGAAGAGCAGGAGTGTCACCATGGTTTGCCGGAACAGATCGCCACGGTCAATTCACCGACCAGGTATCGTTGCCCTCCCTGTGTGACTACGGTCACCGGGTCGCGGTGACAGCGGTCACGTTAGACGGTAGCCGGCGCGGGGCATCTTGAAATCAACGTTGAACACCAACCCCTCCTTACGAGGTGAGTTAAGATGACCAACAAAGTGAACTTCCGAGCGCTGACAGCGATAATGGCGATCGTTCTGGTGCCGGCGTTTGCCGGCCAGGCGTTCGCTCATCCGACACGGACCTTGCGCGTCGCACGCCACCACCGCCACGGGGCGGGCTGGGCCGCCCTGGCCGCCGGACTGATCTGGGCCGCGACGCACAACGTGCCGGGGACACCGGGCTACCCGAGTACCGTTACGGGGCCCGACGGCTCCTTCACGATTCCCGGTAATCCGAGCTACCCGAACTACCCGAACGAGCAACAGCAGCAAGGCTGGAATCAGCAGCAGCAAGGTTGGGGACAGCAGGAGGAAGGTTGGGGACAGCAAGACCAAGGCTGGTGTCAGCAAGAACAGGGCTATGGGAAAGCTAAGCCGAAGCCCAAGTACAAGGCCAAGCCGAAGCCGCCGAACCAGCAACAGCAGAATCCGTGGTACTGGTAAGCGACGGTTTACGGGAGAACGGCCCCGCCATCGGCGGGGCCGTTTGGCTTTTGCGCCCCACACGCATCGGAGCCTCGCCTGTGGGCTTGCTCGACCCAAGCGGCGGGCATCAGGTCTGCGAGAAGTGGCTCAAGGAGCGGCGCAGACGGACGCTCAGGTATGACGATGTGCAGCAGCATCCGCGAATGGCCGATTGACTGAGGCGATACCCTTTTCGGTTTTTCGAAAAACCGAAAAGGCCTCACCCCGGCGCTCTCCTGCAGGAGAGGGAGCCCGGCAGTACCACCACTCCCCAGTCCAGCTTCCGCCACGGCCAAACCACCACCGGTTCGTTGGCCGAATCTGACGGCAGGGGTCTCTGCGGTCCTGCGGGTCGCTTGGAGCCGTTTGTCCCCATTCGGCTGCTCCTCAGGCCGCGCAGACCACTCAGCGCAGAATCTCGTTGTGGGAGGGCCAACGACGGGCGACGGTCGCGAATAAGCTCGGTTCTACCAGGGAGAG
>JALGUG010000136.1 GCA_029820995.1 Candidatus Zipacnadia bacterium | reverse complement strand
CCGCGGCGAGATCGGCACTCGGTCAGGCTCCTCGTGCGCCATCGCCGCTAGAATGCGCTCCCTGCCGCTCATTTCACCCTTCGCCATCGGCTGCTTCTCCCTCCTCGGCAGCACCTTGCTTCTGCGTTTCCGCTAGCCTTCCCCTCCGCCGCTCTGCACAGCCTGTTCTCACCGTGCCGCTTACGCCTTGAAGATCCCGCCCCAACCGCACATCATCCCCGGCCTTAGCGAATTATACCTGTACCACTGCACACACACAAGCACCGGAGACTCAGTGTCCGGCCCCCGCAGGCATGATACCCGCAGAGCTACCCACTCAACGGAGGGAATGCGCCACCTCCAGCCGAATAATCAACCAATTCTGCTCCAGACGCCCCCGAGGGGCCCCATAAATGACTTCCCACCCACAGTTCCGTCTCTGGGCCGCCGCCTGCTCTCATGTCGGCACTGACCTGCGGGCATCCGGCCGTAGGAGCCTCGCCGAGGCCATTCGTCAGTCCGAGGAAGGCGGCAGCGAGGGAGGCCCACCCTTCGACTGGGATATTGCCCTGCACCTCGGCGACTTGTCCGGCAGCCAGACGCCGCCCCAAGACGAAGAGGGCCGCGAAGTGGTCCGCCAGTTCGCCGCCTCCCGACAGCATCCCCGGGAGCACTTCTACAACGTGGCGGGCAATCACGACGCCAGCGGTCCCGGCGAGCCCTCTCAATGGTGGTTCCGCCAGTGGGTTGACCCCACCGGAGAGCATCCCACCTACTCAGGTCTCGATCCCACGAGACGACCTTATCCCATTCAGGGAACGTGGGAGCGGTACTCCTTTCGTGTGGGCAACCTGCTCTTCCTGATGATGAGTGACCGCAACGACGGAGGCCCTCCAGTCGGACGCGGCCCCCGCGGCGGATACCCCGCCGGCGCGGTCACACATGAGACATTCGAATGGTGGCGACGCATGGTCGAAGGCAACCGTGATGCGATCATCATTTCAACCCACCATCACATGCTCCGGGAAACCACCGTGGCCTCGGGCCCTTGGGAGGGCTTCCTCAAGGACGAGAAGGGACACTGGCAGTCACACTATCATGGCTACTTCCCGGACGGGGCGCCCGAGGGAGCCTCGTACCTGTACTTCGTGGGCGGGCAGCCCAATGCCCATGTCTTCGAGAACTACCTTGCTCAGAACCCCGGTGCGATAGACCTGTGGCTGGGAGCACACACGCATACGAATCCGGACGACTGCACCGGCGGCCGCTCCCACATCGAGCGCAAGTGGGACGTGACGTTCATCAACGTTGCGGCTTTGTCCCGTCATCACGGTCACAAGACCACGGTGCCCCTGAGCCGCTTGCTCACCTTTGTCGAGGGGAGCAGCGAGGTGCAGGTCCAGTGCTATCTTCATTCGTCGGACTACGCTCCCCAGGGATGGTACGAGCGAGCCGAGCGCACCGTTCGCCTCACCAAGTCGTTCCAGTATTGACGACAGGAGGCCAAGGTGGCACAGAACATCGTGAGGATCAACCGCGCTCCGGTGCTCACGCTCTGGGGAGCGGTCGTCGCAGAGCGGCTCGGGTTCCGCCCGGAGGAGGCGCTCACGCTGGGCAAGGCACTGGCCGGACTTGGCGCGCAAGCCAAGGGACGCGCGCTGGGCATCTATCAACCCGCCAAGCAGCCATACGGCGGTCCCCCTAAGAACACCCGCCTGGGTGAGGAGTTCTGGGTCGAGCTCTGCGGCCAGCCGCTCCCGGCCAAGAACACCGATGCCGGAGTTCGCGCGGTCGTCAAGGACAAGCCGATTGATCCCGCCAAGGTCCAGACGTACCTGCAGCGCAAGTTCGGCGAAGCGCTCCCGGCTGTCCGCCAGGCCATGACGCAACTCGCCAAGGCCTTCAGACGGGAGGAACTGGAGGAACTGGCCTACGGCCTCTACGAGCAGTTCCGTCCGAAGATCGCCCCGGGCAAACGCGGCTGGGGACAGAAGGGCGACCTCGATCTGAACCTCGTCCGTTCCCTGACCAAGCGCGGAGAGCACCCCTAACGGCAACGACCGCGCTAGCGCGTGCTCGTCATTACGTTTGCCGGTCCTGGTGGGCCCGGCCGGATTCGAACCGGCGACCAATCGGTTATGAGCCGACTGCTCTAACCGCTGAGCTACGGGCCCGCGGAGCTAGTTGCCTCTCCGCAAGATCCCTCATGGCTACAGGTAATCCCTCAGCCGCTTGCTGCGGCTCGGATGACGCAGCTTCTTCAGAGCTTTCGCCTCGATCTGCCGGATCCGCTCCCGCGTGACCTTGAAGATACCCCCCACCTCCTCCAGCGTTCGCGGGTATCCGTCGTCCAGACCGAAGCGCAGCTTAAGGACCTCTCGCTCACGCGGGCTCAACGTGTGCAGCACCCGCTCGAGCTGTTCCCGCAGCACCAGGTTGCTGGCCGCGTCCACCGGCGAGCGCACCTCGTCGTCCGGCACGAAGTCTCCCAGGTGGCTGTTCTCTTCCTCGCCCACCGGCGCTTCCAGGCTGAGCGGCTCCGGAGCGATCCGCCGGATCTCCGACACTCGCTCCAGCGGCATGTCCATCTCCGCGGCGACTTCCTCCAGGGTCGGCTCGCGCCCGAGCTGCTGGAGCAGCAGTCGAGAGGTCTTCACCAGACGGTTAATCGTCTCCACCATGTGGACCGGAATGCGGATGATTCGCCCCTGATCCGCAATCGCGCGAGTAATTGCCTGCCGAATCCACCATGTGGCGTAAGTGCTGAACTTGTACCCCTTCCGGAAGTCGAACTTCTCAACCGCGCGCATCAGACCCATGTTGCCTTCCTGAATCAGATCCAGGAAGGACATGGAACACCGTCCGGTGTACTTCTTCGCGATGCTGACCACCAGCCGCAGATTCGCTTCGGCCAGTTCCTGAATCGCTTCCTCGTCCTTCAGCTTAATCGCTTCGGGCGTTACCGAAGCGGCGTCCATCTGGTGCGAGAAGGCAGCGATGATGGCCTGATCGCGAGCGACTAGCTCCTCGCCCTTGGCCGGCTGCGTTTCCGCCACGGTCGGGGCCAGAGCCGCACGGGCAGTGTGGAAGCTGAAGCGTACCGACCGCCGAAGGCGATGCCCGTCAAGACTGCGCACGGCTCGCTTGCCACCTCGCAACGTCAGCTCATAGCCCGTGTTGAGCTGCAAGGCCGTCTCTTGAATGAATCGGACCTCTTGCAAGTCCTCGTTGTAGGTGACCAAGCCCGGCACGGCTGTGCCGTCGGCTGCCTTCAGTACCACCGACTCCGAGTTCACCGACCGCGGATTCAGCCGCTTGTCGAAGCGCAACCGGATGGCGACACAGGGACTGACCTCGCGCGCCTCCGCCTCCGGGAAATGCTCCACCAGTCGCGGCGAGTGACGTCGCGCCGCGGTCGTGAAGCTCCAACGCTCCGCTCGTCGCAAGCCCTGCCCCTCTAGCGTCGCGAAACCGTTTGCTCCCGCAGCTAGTACCACCTGGTACTTGTGGCGGTGCTTGAGCTTCTCATCCGGTGTGAACACCACACGCCCCGGCTCCGGCCCCACTGTAATGGAGCCCGGCACCGGCCTCTTCTTGGCGTCGTACAGCATTACCGCCGTCGGCGGCGCATTCTCCCGAACCCGGGTATTGAACTCCAGCACAATCGGCGAACCGACGTCTACGTCCTTCGATTGTGGCCCCGGGCTCCCCGCCAGCAGCCGCAGCGGCATGCTCGCCGAGCCGGTTCGGAAGGTCCAAGTCACATCGGCGGCCAGCCGCCGACCAACGAGGTCGCGGATGCCATTCTCTCCACCGCGGATCGTGACTGTGTACGCCGTCTCCGGCTCCAGCGGCTCATGAGGCAGGAAGCGGAGTACATTTCGCTCGCGGTCGTAAACGACGTCACCGTCGCCCTTTTGGATGCGACGCGCCAACTCCACCTCATCGCGCGCGCTCAACAGCGGCACGCGCCCAATGTCCCGCAGGTACATCCGCACCGAGTCGTCAATGGGGATACCCTCGAGCGCCTCGAAATCCTCTTCCTTCAGTTCGTCCTCGCTCTGATCCGCGGCGGCCTGCCGAACATTCTCCGCCGTATCCACAACCTCGATGCCGCTGTCCGCCAGCATCTGGTAAATGTCATCAATGGCGTTCGCGTCCAGACTCTCGTCCTCGCTCAACGTGTCCTGAATCTCCTCGTACGTGAGCACACCCGCCTTGCGCCCCTTCTCCACCAGGGCTCGAACGTTTCGGCGGCTCTCAGCCTCCGCACCATTCCCCTTCTGCAAGCAAGTCAGCTCCCTTCCCAGTACTCAAGCTGTCCGCGACCATGGAAGCGACGGCGCAGTTCATGGTAGCGAACGTACGCTGGATCATCCGACGTCATCTTGCCTTCTTGGATGCGTTGTAGAACCTCTCGCTCGAATTCCTCGAAGGCGACACGGTCAATTACCTCTCCCTCCGGCGGCTCAACGCAGGTCTCATACAGCGCCTTCTCGCCCGCACCCTCCCACTCCTGCCTGATCCGCCGCGCTGCCGCCAGAGCCACCTCCGGATCCACCTCAGCCTCTTGATCGGCCATCAGAAGTTCCAGGGCCAGGTCCCGCGATTCTCCGTCCGGCAACGCCTCCAAGAGAGCCTCACCCGCTATCTCCGGCACGCCGCTGTCTAACTGGCAGTAGATCCCCTCCAGGAGCTGCTGCTGCGCCGCCCGCGGCAAACCCGCCGGTCCCAGTACCCGGCGTATCCGCCGCGCCAGGCCAACATCGGCCAGCATTGCTCCCAGCATGTCCCGAATGCGCCGCTCACGACCGCGCTGCTCGCCTGTCCGCCCGCGTTCGAGCGCTTCCGTGACGAAAGAGCGGGCTCCCGGCGAACTGGCCGGCGGCCCTGCAGTAGCATCCTTGGCCGCTCGCCCTTCAAACAGCAACTCGCGCTGCATTCGGCTCTGCGCGTCCGGGTCACTCCCGGCCCAACGTTCGGCGATCCGCCGCGCAAACTCCGCCCGCCGCACGCGGTCAGGGATGTCCCGCAGGACCAGTGCAGCCTCCCGTAGCGTCCTTAGGCGCGCGTCAGGGTCCTCTCCAGCGTCCCGGAATACCAGTGCCAAGCGGTACTCAATCAACGTCGTCCGTTCATCAAGCGCCGCCAGGAATCCTTCCTTCCCGTACGCCCGTACGCAGTCATCGGGGTCCATGCCCTCGGGAAGCTCCAAGACCTTGACCTCCACGGGCAAACCCTCAAAACTGCGCGCATTGCGCACTACCGCCGCCATGCCCGCCGAATCGGCGTCGTACGCCAGAACAATCTCTTCTCCATACCGGGCCAGCACTCGCGCATGGTCGGGCGTCAACGCGGTGCCCAGCGTGGCCACGACATTCGGCACACCGGCCTGGCGCAACGCGATCACATCCGTGTATCCTTCCACGACAATACTGTAGCCCGCCTCCGCAATTGCCCGGTTTGCCAGATTCAGACCGTACAGCGTCCGCCCCTTGCGAAACAGCGCCGTCTCCGGGCTATTCATATACTTCGCCGGATCGTCCGGCGAGAGGGTGCGCCCTCCAAACCCCACCGTTCGGCCCGCAACGTTCACAATCGGGAACATGATGCGATGCCGAAAGTAATCGTAGTATCCCCCGCCCTCGCGCTCTCTCAGCAGCCCGGCTCGCTGCGCTATCTGCAAATCCTGTTGGCCCGCACTCAAGGCGTGCAGCAGGTCGTCCCAGGACTCGGGCGCGTACCCCAGTCCAAAGGCCCGAATCGTCTCCTCCGACAATCCGCGCTGCGCCAGATAGTCGCGGGCTGCCTCTGACTCGCCCAGGCGCCGCTGGAAGTGCCGCGCTGCGAACTCATTCACCTGCGCCAACTGCTCTCGCTCGCCGGCCTGCTGGACGCTTGCTCCCGAGGGCCTGAACTCCAAGCCCACCTCTCGGGCCAGCCGCTCCGCCGCCTCTACAAAGGTCAAGCCCTCGATGCGCTGCAAAAACTCGAACACGTCGCCCGAAGCGTCGCACCCAAAGCACTTGAACGAACGGTACTCCCGGCTCACATTGAAGGACGGTGTCTTTTCTTGATGAAAGGGGCAAAGACCCTTGAAGTTCCGGCCGGCCTGCTTGAGGGGAACGTACCGCGAGATCAAGGCGACAATGTCTACCCGCTCTTTGATGTCAGCAACAATGGAATCCTGCTCCATCAGTCCTCGAGACCCTCACCTGCCCGGCTTGACGGCGCTGCACGCTGGACCTCGGCGACTTCGCCACCACGGCCCCCAAGCCCCTGTACTGCCCGCTCTGCATCTCTCAGGCACAATCCTTCGGCCTGAGCAGACCATTCTCCCTTTATTCGCCGCGTCGCGACCAACTCCTGCTTCCCACATCGGCCTCGGCGCCTCGCCCATGAAAAAGCCTTCGGCCCCGCTCGCGCGGGGCCGAAGGTGGCTACAATGCGCGATGGGAAACTAGAGTCTGCTCCAGATGTGTATTCGCGTCACTTTCATGTTGTGGAAGGTAAACGCGATGTTGTTCCGCTCGGTGTAGCGCAGAATCACGTCCCGCGAGAACGTCCGCGTGTTCTGGTTGAACTGAACCGATACGGGACCGCTGAAGGGCGTTGCAACTTCCCCTCCGGTTGTATCAAAAGTGATCGTGTCGTCCGGCCAGCCGTAGCGATAGATCACCCGCTTGAAGCTGTCGCCGAGTTGCACGTACTCGTGCGGCCGCCACATAGCCGTCCGGGCGTAGTCGCACTTCTCTCCTGCTACCGCCACTACTACAACGTACCCGAATTCATCCAGCACGAAACCCATCACCACGGGGCCCTTGCGATAGATCCACTCCACCTCACCTTCCCGCATGGTAACCCACACGGGGAGCCCCCAACGCGGGAATGGCGCCACCTGCGCACCGGCGCCGCCGGCGGCCGCCCCCGGCGCCCCTGGCATGGCTTCGCCCGGCATGGCACCCATTTCCTCCGGGCCACCGGCGGGCGGCATGCCCATCATCTCCCCGCCGGGCGGCATGCCCATCATCTCGCCGCCTGGCGGTGCGCCTCCCCCCATCTCCATCCCCATCCCCCCGGGAGGCCCCATCATCTCAGCGCCGCCCGGCGCGCCCATTCCCGGCGGTGCCTGAGCCGTAGTGATCTCCTCCCCGCTTCCGACCACGACCCCATCCGGGTTCCCGTAGACATCCAGGATATTGATCGCGTGTTGGCCCAGACGAATGCCGACGAGTTGCACCTCGGCTGCTTGAGCGGCTGCTGACCAGCAGATCAGGAGTGCCACTAGTGCTGCGATGTGTGCCGTTGGCAAGCTGCTTTTCATGCTGTGAGTTCCCCTTTCCGCGTTGCAAATTCACGTCTGAGCACAAGACAACCGCCGCTTCTCGGCAGAACCACCGCCGCCCTGCGACATCCCTTGGCAGCGCACAACTAGTAGTTCGGCCGGCAATCTGTTAGCGACGACGCAGGAAGGCCGGAATATCCAGATCGTCCTCCGGGTACGTCGGCAGCTCAGTTCTGCGACGCCGTTCGGTCGGTTCTTCAGCTTCTTCCGCCGGTTCCTCTTGCGGCCCCGCTTCTTCGGCCTCTTTCTTCGGCTCTCCCGGGGTCAAGGGACGCGCCGGTGTCGGTTCGGCCCGCTTCTCAAATCCCGTGGCCAGAACCGTAACCCTGATCTCCCCTTCGCTCTTCTCGTCCACGACGGCGCCGAACGTGATGTCGGCCTCCTTGTTGCTCGAGCCCTTTGCGGCCTCCGAGACGATGTTGAGCGCCTCCTCCACCTCGGACAGTGACAGGTCGCTACCGCCGGTGATGTTCAGCAGCACGCGAGACGCGCCCTCGACGGATGTCTCCAGCAAGGGGCTGGCAATGGCCGCCTGGGCCGCTTCCTCGGCCCGGTTCTCGCCGGAGGCAAGGCCAATTCCCATCAAGGCCGTACCGGCGTCCTTCATCACAGCACGCACATCAGCGAAATCGAGGTTGACCAGGCCCGGGATCACGATCAGCTCGGAAATCCCTTGCACGCCATGCTGCAAGATCGTGTCCGCGAAGGCGAAGGCCTCCACCAGCGTAAGTTTCTTGTCCGTCAGATTGAGCAGCCTGTCGTTGGGAATAACAATCAGCGTGTCAACGTTCTGCTTGAGCTCCTCAATGCCCTCCTCGGCAAGCCGAGCGCGCCTCACACCCTCCACACGGAAGGGCTTCGTCACCACTGCCACTGTGAGGGCCTCCAGCTCCCTGGAGGCCTGAGCGATCACCGAGCTGGCCCCGGTACCCGTTCCGCCACCCATTCCGGCGGTGATGAACACCATGTCCGCGCCGTCGAGGGCCATTTTGATTTCCTGCAGGCTCTCCTCGGCCGCGGCTCGACCAAGTTCCGGATCACCACCAGTTCCCAGGCCGCGCGTGACGTTGGCACCCAGTTGGATCTTGCGATCCGCACTGGACAGATCCAGAACCTGGATATCGGTGTTCATGGCCAGATACTCGACACCGATATGCCCGGACTCGATCATGCGGTTGACAGCGTTTCCGCCACCACCGCCAACGCCCACGACGCGGATCTTGGCGTACTCCTCCACGTTGGGCCTCAACATCTGGGCCTCCTTCGCATGTCACGACGAATCGAGCCCAGGATTTCGCTCGAATTATAACCAGACCGCAACGGACTGTCAAGCAACGGCGCGCTGCCCCCCAGACACGCTCCCTCAATGCGCTGAACTGGGCTCAATCCGCAGCAGGCGCGCCTCTTGTGGTCGCAGAGCAAGCACCAGGCGCTGAGCATCGGACACCTCTGTCGCAGATACCGGCGTGATTCCTTGCGGCGTTTGCGCCTGGCCCAACATCCGCACCCGCTTCATCCCTGGCACTCGCACCTCGACCGATACCGGGCTATTCTCCCAGTTAGTCGCCAACAGCAGCGCCTTCCCGCGCGGCAACCACACCACCTGGACCTCGACCTCGCGTCCCGGCGGCTTCCGGACGAACAGGCTGCAGGGCGCACCCAGCAGGTAGTCGAGCGCCGACAGCAGCACCCGGACGTGCCCACTCCGAAGCGGAGGCGGCAGGATGCGTTCGGCGTGCGTTCTCTTCTCATTCTGGCGCGTCGCGGGCAGCCCGTAGCCGAGTTCTCCGGCCACGTAGACGACCTCACCCGCGCCGACACGCCGGTGCAGCACCGCGGGTGTGCCCGCGACCTTCGCCCACACCTCCGCCCCCTCCACGGGCACGGCCCCGTATGCCTTCAGGGTCCCCACAGTCTGCCCGCCCAGGAACGCCGCTCCGGCCTCAAAGGTCAGCTCCCCCTCCTTCTCGCCCCTGGGCCAGCCGCTCAGCCCGACGAGGCTCTGCAGCCCTCCCGCGGGTCGTGGCAGGCCCAAACCGTCGCAGCGCCCGCACTCGGAGATGACGAGCAGCTTCTTACCCGCCGCGGCCAGGCCCTCCAGCAACTTGACCCGTTCCTCGGAGACCACAAACGGGAACGGAACGATCAGCACTTGATATGGGGCAAGCTGCTCCTTCGTTACCTGCTCCAGGTAGTACAGATCGAAGGGCACACCCTCCCGAAACAGCGCATACAGCACTTCCTTCTGCGCTAGATAGCCGTACCGCCGATCCTCGGTTTTGTGCGTCAACCCGGACGAGTCCGGGGCTTTCACGTACAGGCTGAACAAGTCCTCACTCGCCCGCGAATGCAGCACTGCGATCTTCTGCGGCCGCGGTTGCGGAGGCAGGAACGAGTCCAGGCTCTTCAGCACCGCGTAGCAGTCCTTCACGAGGTTGTAGTTCTCCTCCGGCTTCTCCAGAGCATTGCTCTTTCCGGTAAGGTGGCTGTAGTGCCACCAGAAGACCTCCCGAGCACCACGGAACACGGCCGAGTACGCGCTACCGTACACCTCTACCGGGTCGAGGTTGCGGTAGGGCGCCTTCTCAGTCGAGGGGCGCAGCCGGCTGGCCTCCAGCGTCACGCCCGCCCGACGCTTCCTATTGGCGCCGACCAGGTGAGTGGCGGTCTCGGTCACGTACCAATGCGTGCTGTCGCCGAGGTAGTTGTGCAGCAGGATGTACGGGTCGGTCTGTAGGATGTCAATGCCGGAGCGATAGCCCACCTGGTCCCAGGCGACGCCGGGCGACAGCCACCGGTCCGAGCAGATCGGCGTCACACAGATCATGCTGTCCAGCCGAATGTCCTTGTTGACGCGTCGCACAGCCTCGGCCGTCCGCCGAATCCAGTCCGTCGTAGAGGCGTACCGGAACTGGACGAACTTCAGCCAGATGGGATCGGGCCCCGGAGGGTCGCCGGGCGGCAGCTCGGGAAACGGCTCACCAAACATCGCCTCGAACTTCTTGCGACAGTCCGGGCAATTGCAGTAGGCGGGTAGCTTCGCATAGAACTCCCTAACCCGCTCGTCCCTGGCCTTGGCATAGCGTCGTTTCAGCCCTCCGTTGCTCCAGTTGTACTCGTCCGGCACAAACCCGACAGCGTCAAAAGGCCGCTGGGCCGCGAAAGCGATCAGCTCCGACCAGTCGCGTCCCCACTGACCATTCACGCAGAAGTACTCCGGGAAGTTGGGGTCATCGGCGCTGGACACCGGCCGCCCGCCGGCGCCCATCGTCACCCACACACCGAACCCGCGCCGGTGCGCGGCGGTCAGAAAATCCGCCACGGCGTCACGCCGCTTGGCGGGCGGATTGGGCGGCTCGAGGCTGCCGCGGTTGAGGTAAATGTGGATCGCGTTTGCGTTCAGATCCGCGAATGTATCGAGCACCTTATCCCGCTCCGAGGTGTCGGGATGCTCGCTCGCCTCGAAGCCCGGGTCGCGCAGCAGGTTCTTTCCCCCCGGCTCCCCAAAGAACAGGTCATCAAACCACACGGTACCCGGCTGCTCTCGGATGAAGGCGTAGAACCGCGCACTGGCCAGCGGCTTCTTCGGGCGGATGAGGAACTCCGAGTGCTCCCAATCGTGCGTGCCGGGCGAGAAAGTCGCGATCTGCATCGGGAAGCTCTCGCCGTCCTGATAGCGCAGGTCCACATACAACGAGTACTTGTAGCTCCTCTCTCCCTTGACGCGCCGGCACTTGGACCAGCCGCTGATTAGGATCGGCCTGGCCTCTGCCTGATCCAGCTTCACGGTCTGGCCCGCACCGGAGGAGGACTTCTCATCGGCGCTGGTGCATTTCAGACTCCAGTTGCCCCCGTGAGCCTGCGCCCGGTCGAGTTCGAACCCCGATCCCCACGGGCCCCAGGCGCCGGCGCTCAACAACTCCCGGGAGCCGCAATAGAGCCCCCGCACGACGTTGCCTCGCGGGTACGGCGTGTCGCCCCGCCCCACGACAGCCGGGAACATCAATGCCAGACAGCAAGCACAGATTGCCGGGCGCATCACGCACCTCCTCGTCGTCAGCCGATTCCAGTTGCAGTAAGCACACCGCCGGCCTCGTTCGCGCAGACCTCCCTATCCCGCGTCGCCCAGGACGTTCTGCAATGCTTCCAGCAGTTTGTTCAGACCGAAGGGCTTCCGGAGCAGACCCGCGGCGCCCGACTCGATCAGTTCCCGCCCAAGTTCCTCCTCGCCTCTACCGGAAACCAGGAGCACCGGTGGCGGATTGGGGAGCCTACGGGCCGCGGCGAGCACCTCGCGCCCGCCGGCGCCGGGTAACAGCACGTCCGAGATCACCGCATCGAACTGCGTGCGGCCCAAAGCCTCGAGCGCCTCATCGGTGGTTGCAACGGCGACTACGTCGTACCCCTCTTCGCCGAGCAGGGCGCGAACGGTCTCGCGGATCTCCTGCTCATCCTCCACCACCAGCACTGTGCGCCCTGCGCCTGCTTCAGGCTGGAGCTCTAACTTGTCGGGCTGCGACGCGCGGGCCTCTTCTCCTTCATAGGCCGGCAAGCGCAGCTCGAACGTCGTGCCTACACCCAGTTCACTGTGCACGTTGAGCGTCCCCCCATGGGCACTTACAATGCCGTGTGCGACCGATAGGCCCAGACCAGTACCGGCCACGTCACTTTCGCCGAGACGGCCTTTGGTCGTGAAGAAGGGCTCGAAGATGCGCGGCAGATCCTCCGCACTGATGCCGGACCCGGTGTCGGAGACGGTAGCGACGATTTGCCCTGGTCCGTCCTCCTGCGGGATGAAGGCGGTTTCGAGAAGCAG
>JALGUG010000446.1 GCA_029820995.1 Candidatus Zipacnadia bacterium | reverse complement strand
ATGAAACGACCTCCGGAGCTGCCAAGTCCAATCGTCTTCAAAGCTCAATCTCCACCGGCGTGCCGCGCTCGGCTGACTCGGCGATCGCCTCGCTGACACACACCGCCGCCAGCCCTTCCTTGAAGCTACAGCCGGGGTACAGGTCCGCGTCCGGTTCGAGCACGCAGCGAGCGAAATGGGACAGCATCAGCTTCACGGCGGGGCCGCCCTTTTCGGGGGCCTCCAGCTCTTCCCTCTGCTCGTTGATCGGCGTCTTGTCCTCCCGGAAGCCCTCGTGTCGCGTGACGGTCATCTTCCCGCCGGCGACGTGGAACGTGCCCTTGGGCCCGATCGCCTGGATGAAGTTGGGGCAGTTGACCCCGGCCAGGCTGGCGAAGAAGTCCGCCGTGCAGGGCCCCGCCGGCGTGTCGTACTCCACGAGCGCCGAGACGAACTCGATGGCGTCCTTCCGGCGGAAGACGTTACGCCGGATGGTCGCGCACGCCCGCACGGGCCGCCCGCCCAGCGCCCAGTTGACCACGTCGAAGCTGTGCGAGATCGTATCAATCACCCCGCCGTAGTGCTCGGGGAAGAAGTATTGCGGCGCCATCATCCCGCGCTGGCACGCCACGAGCATCTGCAGGGCCTCGATCTCTTGCGTCTTCTGCCGCACGATCTCCGCCTGCCCCGCGAAGCGCCGCTGATAGGCCACCATCCCGCGCAGTCCGGTCGCCTCCAGCTTTGCGACGACCGCCCGCGCATTCTCGCCGGTGTCCACCATCGGCTTCTCGGTCAGCACGTGTTTCCCGGCGTCCAGCGCATCAGTAATCACGGGCGCATGATGACGCGTGTGGGTGGCAATCAACACTGCTTGCAGATCGTCTCGCGCCAGCAGGGCCTGGTGATCCGCGTAGCCCTCCACTCCGGCCCGCTCGGCCGCCGCCTTCATCCGCGCCTCGTCCACGTCGGCCACTCCGACGAGCTGCATCTTCTCCGTGTTCAGGATCTCATTCAGCAGTCCCTTCCCCCGCTGCCCGCAGCCGATTAGGCCAACTTTCACTTGGTCCATGCTTTGCCTCCTGCCCCGCGCAGCCGTCGCACCACGGCAGGCTGCACCTAGCCGATGCGCCCGGCCTGGTGCCTGTCGCCCTTCTCCGCTTGCCTGCTATGCGCCTCCCTTCAGTCATGTCGTTGGGAGGCAAGGCAGGCCTACGGTCTCCAGTTGGAGAAGAGCACGCCGGCAACACTTCATCCTTGGAGCGCAAGATGAGCCACCAACTGCCTCACATACTGATTCTGATGCCGGACCAGCAGCGGGCCGACTGCCTCGGCGCCGCCGGCCACCCGGTCATCCAGACGCCCAACATGGACCGCCTGGCCCGGGAAGGGATGCGGTTCGCTCGCGCCTGCACGGTCAGCCCGCTGTGTATGCCGGCCCGCGCCTCCTTCGTCAGCGGCACGTACCCTCACAACCACGGGATGTGGAACAACGCCGGCGAGCTGCCGGCCCGAGACGAGACGTTCTTTCATCACCTGCAGGCGGCGGGCTATCATACCAGCTATGTGGGCAAGTCGCACTTCTACGAGCATCGGCGGATCCACATGCGTGAGCGCGAGGACTACATGCACGCCCGGGGCCTGGACGAGGTCCACGAGACCACCGGCCCCTGGGCCACCTGCGGCACGGATTCATACATGACCGACGAGTGGCAGGCGAAGGGGCTGCTGCAGAAGTTCCGGGATGATTACGCCCGGCGCCGCGAGACGGGCCCCTGCGCAGTCTGGCCCAGCCCATTGCCCGTGGAGGACCATCTGGACAGCTACATCGGGCGGCAAGCGGTCCGGTGGATTGAGCAGTATCAGGGAGACAAGCCGGTCTGCCTGTTCGTGGGCTTCGGGGGCCCGCATGAGCCCTGGGACGCGCCCGGTGACTACGCGACGATGTATGATCCCGCGGACGTGCCGCCCGCGATCCCTGCGACTGAACCCCTTGTCGGCATCGGCAAACGCGCCGCCGATATGACGACACGCGGGCGTATCGCGGGCATGTCCGCCGAGGATATCGCCCGGCTGCGCGCCAACTACTACGGGAAGATCTCGCTCCTGGATCACTGGTTTGGCCGGATCCTGCACGCCTTCGAGCAGCGCGGCTGGCTGGATGACACCTTCGTGGTCTTCTGGTCGGACCACGGAGAGATGCTCGGCGACCATGGTCGTCTGCACAAGTCCGTGTTCTATGAATCGGCCCTGCGGGTCCCGCTGATTCTCCGCTGGCCGGGGAGGATCCCGGCAGACCAAACGTCGGAGGCCCTGGTTGAGAACATTGACGTGTTCCCGACGCTGCTCGAGGCC
>JALGUG010000445.1 GCA_029820995.1 Candidatus Zipacnadia bacterium | reverse complement strand
GCGGTGGTCGTATTCGCGCCGATGACCGCGGGCACGCTGGCCTTCCTCGCGGTCGCCCGCGCGATGCGCCTGCGCGAGCTGACCTCGGCCTGGGCGCTGATGGCACGGCGCTTCCGGCGGCGGGCATAGCCGTTGCCGTCGTCGTTGTCGTTCTGGAGGGCCTACGCGCCCGCCCGGCCGCTGCCGTTCCGTGGCACGGGCGGTCTCGCCCGTGCGCCGTTGCCCTCGCCGTGCCGTTTGGGGGGGCGCGACTACGCTCGCGCCTGGCCGCTGCCGCTGGCCGTTGCCGTCGGCCGTTGCCGTTTGGCCGTTGCCGTTGTGACCCCGGCGCCCTCGCCGGGGTGCGCCCCGCAGGGGCGCTGTCGTTGCCGTCATGGAGAGGCGGGACCCCGCTCCCGCCCGTGCCGTGGGCGTGCCGTGCCGTTTGGAGGGGCGCGACCACGCTCGCGCCCGGCCGTTGCCGTCTGCCGTGATCGCCTGGAATGAGACAGTTCGGATAGGGGTGGTTGCCGTGAGAGACCTCTTCCCGGAGTTCCACGAACTGACGCCCGACGAGTTAGAGGAGCTCTGGACGGACGGCACCTTCGTGCTCGACGCCAATGTGCTCCTTGATCTCTATCGGTGGTCGGAAGAGACGCGGGAGGACATGATACACGTGCTCAGGGTACTGGCTGAGCAGGGACGCCTCTGGCTTCCCCACCAAGCTGGAATCGAGTACTACAGGAACCGCCCGCAGGTGATCGCCGAGGCGGCTAGTGCCTACGACGCTATGCTGAAGGGGATCGCGGAACAGAGACGGTCCCTGAAGAAGCCGCTTGAGACTGAGAGGCACCCGTTCGTCAGCACGGCGGCCCTCAGGCGCTGGGATGATTCACTTGGGGAGCTTGAGGCACAACTCAAGGAGAGACAGTCTCAGGTCCACTCCCTCAAGAGCGTGGATCCCCTCAAGCAGATCATACAGGACATCTTCAACGACAAGGTCGGCAAACCGTTCGACCAGGACACGCTCGCACACATAGCCGAAATCGGCGCCTCCAGGTACCGGAGATCGGTGCCACCAGGCTATCTAGACGCCCACTACGCAAGCGAGGGCGCGGCGACCTGCTCTACGTTTGGTGACCTTATCATCTGGTTCCAGATGATCGAGAAGGCCAAGCGGGACGGCAAGCCGATCATCTTCGTCACCGGCGACCTGAAAGAGGACTGGTGGTGGATCGCCGGCGGCCGCCGCATCGGGCCACGCCCGGAACTCATTGCTGAGATGCACGGGGAAGCTGGCATCCGGTTCCACATGTACTCGCCCCACGACCTACTCGCGGAAGCCAGGGAGCGCCTCGAGATTGAGGTCGAAGAGGAGACGCTCGAAGAGGTGGCGCGCCTTGAGGCAGCGGACCTGACGGCACCCATCACGTCGGCGCAAGCACAGCAGATGCTAGCTCTCGACGCGCGCGCCGTCCAGCACATGGAGGAACTGATGCGGGCGGCGCAGCAGATGCGAATGGGTCCCGTTGAGGAGGCCATGCGGGCGGCGCAGCAGATGCGAATGGGCCCGATTGGGGAGGCGATGCGTGCGGCGCAGCAGATGCGAATGGGTCCGATATGGGAGGCCATGCGGGCGGCGCAGCAGATGCGAATGGGTCCGATATGGGAGGCCATGCGGGCGGTGCAGCAAGTGCGAATGGGCCCGATTGAGGAGGCGATGCGTGCGGCGCAGCAGATGCGAATGGGTCCGATATGGGAGGCCATGCGGACCGTGCAGCAGATGCGAATGGGTCCGGTTGAGGAGGCCATGCGGGCGGTGCAGCAGATGCGAATGGGCCCGATCAAGGACGCGATGCGTGCGGCGCGGCAGACGCCGATGACCGATGTGGAGGAGCAAGCCGACAGCAATCAGGCGGCGGACGAAGGCAGACCTAACTCCGAGGAGGACCAAGCCGGACAAGAAGACGGCGACGAGACTGACGACGATGCTGCCACCGACCAACTGGAGCGATGAGAGCCCTCGCGGGCGGTACTGCCGCAACCACCCGACGGCACAACGGCAACGGCAGACGACGCGCGACAACGGCACAGGCGGGAGCGGGGTCCCGCCTCTCCATGAACAGCAACGGCAGACGGCCAACGGCAAACGACCGGGCGCGAACGTAGTCGCGCCCCTCCAAACGGCACGGCAACGGCAACGACCTGAGGACGACCTCACCCCGGACGCGCGGAAGGGTAGCATAGCTCAGCCGATGGCGACTGAATCGAAGACCAATGCGCAGAACGGGATTGTGCGGGTTCCGCAGCAGAACGTGCGGAACTTCTGCATCGTCGCGCACATCGACCACGGCAAG
>JALGUG010000135.1 GCA_029820995.1 Candidatus Zipacnadia bacterium | reverse complement strand
TCCCTCAGCACTTTGCGGACGCTCTCGGCGTGTACCTTCACGATCTCGCTGCCAGTGATCCAGCGCATCAGGTCGAGGTCGTGAACGCCCAGGAAAAACACCACTGAGGTGCGCGCGCCGATGCGCAGGCCGCTGGCCCGAGCATTGTTCCGCCGCGCGTACAGGTGGACGACCTCCCCCACCTCTCCCGCCTCGACCACATGTTTGGCCATGTTGTAGCGGACATCGAAGCGCACCACGTGGCCGACCATGAACGTCACGCCTGCCTCGCGTACCGCCGTCAGAATGGCGTCGGCGTCATCGAGGCTGGTTGCCAGAGGCTTTTCCACCAGGATGTGCTTCCCCGCAGCAGCAGCAGCCTGGCAGGGCGCAACATGCGACTGGTCGTCGGTGCAGATGCTCACGAGGTCCACGCCACGACGGTTCAACGCCTCCTCGAGGCTCTCACACACGTGCCCTCCGCACTCGGCCGCCACGGCCTGACACCGGGCGCGGTCCACATCGTACAGCGCAACGAGCTCTGTGTTTGGAAGCTGGCTCCAGATGCGCGCGTGCCGGTCGCCCATATACCCGCAGCCGATCACGGCTGCGCCCAGCGCTTCGGTCATTTTGCTTGTCCCTTCCGGCGCCCGGAGCGACGCCGCGACCGCGAGGCGCGCGGCGCCCCAGCGCCCTCCCATGGCGGGTCCTCCAACAAGAACGCGCTCAGGAGTTTGGCGCAGTTCAAGATCGCGTCCAGGCGAGTGATCTCGTACCCGTGTGTGTTCTCCGTGGCGATGCCGAGCGCCGCCGCCTTGCCCACATGCCCGTACCGCGTGGCGTGGCTCGCGTCAGTGCCCATGCTGCGGAACAGCCCTCGTTGATGCCCCACGCCGATCTCATCCGCCAGCTCGCACAGGTGATCCGACAGCCCCTTGTGATAGATGAACGTGTCCTTGTACAGGACAACCGGCCGCCCGTCGAGTTCGATTGGGTACTCCTCCGCGACCGGAGCGATGTCGAGCGCCACTGTAACGTTTCCTGGGAGCTCCTGGGTCGCGTACGCGCCACCGGAGACGCCCACTTCCTCGCAACTGGTAGCCACCAGATACACATCGCGCGGCGGAGGCCCCTCTCTCACCACGCATTGGGCTGCCAGCAGCAGCACGGCCATCAAGGCCTTGTCGTCCAGCCCGTACCCCGCGACATGGTCGCCCAGATACAGCGGCTGCTTCCGCGACCGCGCAACGACTGCGCGCGTGCCCGGCGTCACACCCTTCTTCTCCAGAGCCTTCCGGTCCAGCTTGCAGTCTATGTAGCACAGGTCCCAATTCAGTGGTCCTGTCTTCGCCTTGTGTACGCGCTGGGACAGTGCGCTGGAGTGCTTACTGCCCACACACAGAACGCCCGTGACAACTTCATCCCCCAGCAGGTCCATTGGCCCCTCGCCGTACGCCCAGGCATAGGCCCCGCCCAGGGGTTCGAGCCAGATCTTGCCGTCCTCCTCGATCTTGCGGACGATGGTCCCCAACTCATCCTTGTGCGTCAAGACATGGATGGCATCCTCCGCAGAAATGCCTGGAACTTTCCCCACGATGTTGTCGTGCGGGTCCCGCTCAACCTCGACCCCTGCCTCCTCCAGTTCCGACTGCACCAGCTCCTCCATCTCCCGCTCGTCGCCCGGCGGGCTGTGCGTGACCAACAGCCTATCCAACAGCGCCCGGAGCTGCCTCTTCGTCATCATCCTTCACCTGATGCGGGCTGTTTCCAGCGGCGTTTCTCCAACCTTCCGACCTGCCGATGTGAACTAACACTAGCAGTTTTCCACAATTCCCTGTGGAAAACTCAACCCGCGACTAACCCCCAGCAAAGCCCAAAAACTGGCTCAAAGCAGCCCTGTGAACGGTTGACACTGAAACGCCGGCAAGCTGGTGTGCGCAGTTTCCACCACGTTTTCCCCAACCTCAGTCTACTTCCCGTCGCTCGGCGGACCGGCTGATCCGCCCATCAGCCCTCAAACCCGTCCATTGTGCTTGGCGGCCGCTCTTGCGCACGACATCTTCCGCCACCAGCGGTGCGGGAGAGCAGCGTCCGGGCAATGAGGGAGCACCAGGGGGCGACCCTCACCAGAGGGCGAGTCCACTGCATTCACGCGTCCTGGCGCCATGCCGCTGCCGACGGATCAGGTCGCCTCGCCGCGTGTGGCGCCACGAACCAGGAGGCCTCCCACCCCGCCTGGGCCTATACTCTCACAGTACCACGGCCTCCCCAGTCTCAGCCGCCTGAACCATGGCACACAGTGCACGAGTAATCTGCAAGCCGTCGTCGCCTGTGATGAGCGGCTCGGTGTCGGCCAGCACCGAGTTAATGAAGTGGCAGATCGCCTCGTACACGAACCCCACGGGGCGGCCCATGCAATCGCCAAACATTACTCCGGGCAGCGAGTACTCCTTCTCGGTTGCCTTGTGGCACGGCGCCTGGAGCGGGTCAATATTGACAAAGCCCTTAGTGCAAATGAGCTCAAACTTGGAGTCCACGATGCTCGGCAGTGATTCGGGCAGAATCCAGCACGACTCGAAGTTGCCGACCTGTCCGCCTTCGAACTCGACTGTCGCCTGGTAAAAATCGGGCGTGTCAATGCCGCGCTCGCGCAGCACCCTCGACCGACACACCGCCGTGATCCGCTTGGCCTCGCAGCCAAAATACCACCGTGCCAGGTCGTAGCGGTGACAGATCAACCAGAAGGGCAGCCGCGTCTTGGCCGCCCACGAGAGCATTTGCGTCGGCACGTACAGCGTATTGCTCAGCCGCGCGTACACGTAGAGCGGGTCGCCCAGCTCGCCCGCATCAAGGGCCTCCTTAGTCTGCGCAAAGGGGAGCATCCAGCGGTTGCTCCAATTGATCATGAACTTCCGGCCACTCAGCTTCCACGCCTTGACCATCTGCTCGGCTTGCGAGACGTCGGTAGCCATCGGCTTCTCGAGCAGCACGTGCTTGCCGTGCGTGAAAGCGGCCAACGTCGCCTCCAGATGGAAGGGATCCGGCAGACAGATGGACACTGCGTCAATGTCCTCGCGCGCCAGCAGTGCAGTGTAGTCTGAGCACACGTGCGCGACGTTGTGCTTTGCGCCCATTTCACGTGCTCGCGCCTCGTTGGCGTCACACAGCGACACGACGGTCGCATTCGGGGCCGCACCATAGCACTCGAGGTGCTTTTCGCCCTGCAGCCCGGTACCAATCACCCCAACCCGCAGACGGCCCTGGGCGTACGCGCTCATGGAACACTCCTGCTCATTCACGGTCATCGTCGGTTATCGGCCGAAGTCCCTGCAGGGGTTTCCTCGTCCACCAGCGGGGACCTTCCGGACAGAGGTCGCGAACCGGCTGCGGCGGGGCTAGCCTTACGAGGAGGGAGCGACAAACTTGTAACCGACACTGGGGATAGTCACAATAATGCGCGGCTGGCGCGGATCCTCTTCGATCTTCGCGCGCACCCGCCCGACGTGGACGTCCAGCGTCCTGGAATCCACCGAGGCATCATAGCCCCACACACGCTCCAGGATCATCTCGCGCGTCACCATTCGGCCATCGTTTCGTGCGAGCAGGAGCAACAGGTCGAACTCCTTCGGTGTAAACCGCACCGGCTCGCCGCGTACCACCACTTCGTGCCGGCCGGCATCAATGCGCAAGCCGCTGAAGTTGAGTAGCTCTTCCTCGTCACTGGCTTGCGCGTACTCCTTGGCCCGCCGCAAGAGAGCCCGGATCCGCGCAATCAGTTCCCGATTGCTGAAGGGCTTGGTCACATAGTCGTCGGCCCCGACCTCCAGGCCAACGACAATGTCAATCTCGTCGTCCTTGGCGGTCAGCATCAGGATCGGCTTGCTGGCCCGCTTCCGCATTCGCCGACAGACCTCGACCCCGTCTATGTCCGGCAGCATCAGGTCCAGCACCACGATGGCCGGATCCTCCGCCTTTTCCTTGACCAATCCCTCAACGCCGTTCTCGGCCAGAATCGGCTCAAAGCCCTCTCTCTCCAGCACACGGCGCAGGAGCTCACGCAGTTCGGCGTCATCGTCCACGACCAGGACTTTTTCGCTCACGATGTTCTTCTCTCCCTGGTTCAATTGAGGCCGGCAACGCCTGCCGAGTCCCAGGCGCGCGCTCGTGAGAGCGGCCGGCCCTACTCTCCCTTCTTGTCATTGGCAGCTTGAGCCTGCTCTTCCATGAATTCTAGCACATCCGAGAGACGAAAACGGCGCTGGTTCCCCGCAGTTCGGAAGTGGTTCAGCATACCCCGATTCGTGTAACGCCTAACTGTCGTTGGGCAAACGCCCAGGAGCGTCGCCGTCTCCCGCAAGGTGAGCAAGGGGTCCATAAGCCGGGAGATAAGCTGTTCGCGAGTCTCCCTGACACTTCCGCGACGAGCGCGCGGCGGCACGGCATCCACGTCTAGTGGCAGAGCTTGTTGTGCTTTCTGGGCCCGCACGGTTCGCACCCGGCGCATCACCTCCTCGCGCACCCCAGCCAGCGGCGACGATGCTGCCTGGCCCACGGAGGCGCTCGACGTTGCCTCAGGCGCGTCAGCTCGATCCTTCACCCCCGGCTCACCCACATCCGCAGCCTCCGTCGGCTGCTGCGCCACGGCGGCCCCCTTCTCCGCCGACACGTCTGCCTCCGGCCCGCCCTCCGTCTGAGCCTCCGGCACATCAGGACCCTCCTCGGAGGTCGGCGGCGCCGCGACAGCCTCGCGCGATGCGTCTTCCTGTGTGCCCGCCTCGGAACCGTCTCCACCCGGGGTCTCAACCTCGCGGTCCTCGGAAGGCTCGGCCCGAAGGGCTTGCCCGTCTCGGTACTTCATCCATTCATGCAAACGCACAGGCTTCACCTTCTAAGTACGCCGAAGAGATACAAGGCGATTGTCAAGATTAGGCTTAGAACGACACACGTAGCCAGCGGCAGATAAAACACGAAGTTACCGCGCCGGAACACCAGGTCCCCGGGGAGCCCGCGTCCGCCTGTGAAGTGCAACACCCCAAGGACAATCATCCCAGTAACCAACAGAACGGCACCCGCGAGGATAAGCAGCTTGGCTAGGGACTGCATGATCTTCAGCCTCGGTCAGGAGCCGGCCTCCCCACTCTGGGCAGCCAATCGGTCCAGCGCACTCAAGGACTGCTGTGCCACCTCGAGCGCGAACTCCTTCCAGCTCTCGTCGTTGTAGTCCAGATAAGCCAGGAGGTCCACCGTGGATTCCTGGGCCTGTTGGTACGCGGCGAGGCGCTCGCGATGCGCCTGTTGCAGCCCTCGGGGCGGGTTCAGCGACTGGGCGAACCTGATGATCTCCTCCAGCTCTTGTCTCATGCGCTGACAGCTCTCGTGCGCCTGCTCTCGGGTGACCTTGCGCTCACTGTACGCATCCAGTTGCTCTCTTGACTGCGCCAGGGCTGCACGCACCGCTCGGTCCCCCTCCTGGGCCGTCATCACGTAACGCTCTTCCAGCAACCGACGCGGCTCGCCGGGGAGCAGCCGGTTGGCCTGCGCCAAGCAGCGAAACGCATCACGATGACGTCCATCCTCCCGGTACATCTCCCCCAGCTTCAGCAACGCCAGCAGCCGGGCGTCGGGGCTCTGACTGACCACTGCCCGTGCCAGCGCAACCTCGGCCGCCTCCTGGTCTCCCTTCTTGAGCTCCACCTCCGCCAAAGACACCAAGATCCGAGCATTGGCGGGGTCTAGCTCCACGGCAGCCCGAAGCTCTCGCGCCGCGTTGTCCCACTGCCCGTGGTCACGGTACAACTGCGCCAGCCGAAGCCGCGCATCCATCAAGCGCGGGTCCGTCTCCAGCGCCCGCTCGAACTCCTGCACCGCACGTTGCCACTGATGTCGTTCCGCGTACAGCTTGCCCAGACGCATGTGCGGCTCGGCCAACGTCGGGTCACCGGCGGCGGCTCGTCCGTACTCTACCTCTGCCGCTTCCCGCTGCCCCCGAGCTGCATAGGTATCCCCCAACAGCAACCGGTACTCCGCTACCTCGCCCTCGGTCTGCAGCGCCTCACGCAGCAGGGCTTCCGCCTCCTCATAGCGCGCCGAACGAATCGCTTCCAGCGCTCGTTCATACGTTGATCGCGCCGGAGGGGCCGTGCGCCGCCCCAGCATTGGATTAGTCAAACGGCTCTCCCTGCTCGCGGAGCCTCCCACGATCTCCGCCTTCTCCGTAGGCCGCGTTGTTACGCTACGCGATCCGCCCCTCGCTGTGGCAGAGGGCGCCACCATTGGGATCGGCGGCGACGGCTTCTCTTCCACCGCGGGCGGCGCCGCTAAGGCGGCAGGTGCTGCTTTCGACTCAGGTCCAGCGGCCGCCGGCCTTTCTGCAGGAGCCCTCGACGTGAGGACCACGGGAGCGCGCGCCTCCAGTTCCTTGATCGTGGCCAGCAGCCCTCGGGCGGCCGCCTGAGCCACGGCCGCTGCACTCGCCGTCCCGCCGACCTGGAAGCCGGGAGTGCCGCTCTTTAGCTCCACGACGCTTTGACCAAACCGCCCTCGCCGATCACCCCAGGTAACGTCAGCCAAAACAGCGGGCTTACCCGCGGCGGTGAGCTCTCGCACCGTCACGAACGCAAAGGCATCCACTTCCAGCTCCTGGCACAAGCGACCGATCGTCGCAGCGCTCGCCGGCGGCTCGAGGTCCGTCGGGGAGAGGCTTCCCTCCGCGATACAGCGTTTGACCAGCGGCGAGTCCAGCGTTACGGCCAGCAGCGGCCGACCCTCTGCGGCCAACTCTGCGATCACCGCGTTGGCAATGGCCGCCAGCCCGGCGCGAGGCACTCGGTCCGGCACATCGCTCGTCACGTAGATGGCTAAACTAGCCGGTTCCCCTGCCCTTGGCGCCGCAAGACCGTTCAGTGCTCCCAGACCGAGCAACGCTATGGCCGACAACCGTAGCGGCAGCACGATGGTCTTCCTTTCTCCGCCGAGCGAGGCCAAAGACCCCATGGGCGCAGCCTCCTAGTCGCGCTGGCAGAGCTCCAGACCCCGCTGGGAGGAGCGGATAGCCGCTCGCAGCGGCTCCACTCCTGCTCCCCCTCGCTTCAGGTCATCTTCATACGATCGGATTGCCTGGCGGTACTTCTCAGCCGCCGCGTGGTACATGCCTTGGGCGTAAAGCTGCGCGGCTTCCCGCCGCAGGGCGTGCCCGACAGTTCCCGGAGGCGGCGGCTCCGGCTTCTTCTCCACCGCCTTGGGCCGCTTGCTCACGGAGATCCGGATCTCCCCTCGTGGCTTTTGTTCCTCGGTCCCTCGCGGTTCTTCCTTGGCCTTCTCCTCAGTCTCCGAGGCGAAGGGCACGTTCTTGGCGATCACCGGTGTGCGAGAGCCTTGCCCCTCGCCAAGCGGCCGAACGTTGGGCGGGATTTCTCCCGGTTGGATGGTCGGGCTCGGCATGGCCGAGGCCAGGTCGTTCAGAACTTGCGGCGGCGATAGCCCTCGCCGGCGAGCCCCGGATGGTCGGCTCGTGGCCCGGGTTACCCCTGTCGACGAGGCCCGCACCGGAGACGCAGTACCCAGAGGGATCGGCTTGAATGGTGATCTGGGGGTGGTGGCTCTGGCGGCCACAGAGCCACTGGCTCCCGGCGCTGCGGCCGCTGGTGTACCGGTGCCCGACACCCGCGCCGTGGACTGTCCGGGCGCGGCATGACCGGCCATCAACTCCGCCTGAGCCAGCCAGTACTCCGCCTCGGGATCATCCGGACGCAGGCGTTCCGCCCGCCGGAAGGCCTCCACCGCACCGTTCACATCACCACCCTCCAGGTTCGACCGGCCGGCCTCCATATTCCGCTGGAACTCGGCCTCCAACAGCGCGCTGCTTTGCGAACGCCCAGCCACGACGCTGACCACTGCAACCAGCAGAACCATAGCCAAGGCTGTCAGTCCAATGGACAGTGCCGGCCGCTCCCACAGGAAGGCAAAGCGTTCTTGCTTCTCCGGTTTGCCCGCTTCTACCGGCCGGCGCGGCGACCGCAAGGCCTTGAACCGCTGGCCATCGTGCTCGCGCTCAGGATCAATCTCCAGCGCCGCCTCGTACTCCGCCGCGGCAACGGAATCCTCGCCCAGCAGCTCGTACAGCTCGCCCAACAGCGAGTGCGCGTCGGCCAGTCCAGGCTCGATAATCAGTGCCCGGCGGGAAAGCTCCAGTCCCTGGCTCACGTCGCCCTTCCGAGCCGCCTCGCGAGCCTCCAGCAGCAGCGTCTCGGCCTGCGTCAAGGGTTCTTCCGACGTGGCAGTAACCTCTACCGGCGTCTGCACCTCATCGGCAGAAGGCGTTGGTGGGAGGCGATTGCCGCATTCGTTGCAGTACTTGGCGCCTTCGCTGTTGATCGTGCCGCAATCAGGACACCGCATGATATACCTCCAGCCGACGGCACTAAACGCGATGTCTAAGATTAGCCCCCAAACTTGCCCAGATTATACACGAGACTGGCAGAAGAAACAACCTCAGAGCCACAATAGGCTGGCGAATTCTGACGAATAGGCGCCGAGCAGGCTTCCTGTCTCTGCAACCGGCCTCCGCCATTGTCTGGCGGTCTCTGCCATTGTTCAAGGGCAATAGCTCCCTTTCGCGCCTTGACAGTAGATGGAGGCCCCCATAATATTCGCTATAGTGTGCCTCCCCGCGTGTGGAGGCCGCAGGCAGTCGGCGAAAACGAACCGAAGGAGGTGACATTCCTGAGCGAGGTCGAGTACGGCCCGCTAGCCCACCTGTACGACGCCCTCAACCAAGCCGCCAGGGATTACGGCCAGCAGGTCCGCCTGATACAGGAGACGCTTGACCGCTGGGGCGTGGGGCGCGGTGCCAGACTGCTGGATCTGGCCTGCGCCACAGGCCTCCACGCGCACCGGCTTGCGGCTGCGGGACACCGCGTCGTGGGCATTGATACCTCTATCCCGCTGCTTCGCCAGGCCTGCGCTAAGGCCAACGGAACCAGCCGCCCAAGCTTTCTCTGCCAGGATATGCGCGCCCTGGGCCTGCGGGCGGGGGTATTTGACGCGGTCTATTGTTTGAACCACACGCTGAACTACATGGTCACCAACCGGGACCTCGCTGGGCTGCTGGCGGCCGTATGGCGAGCGTTGCGCCACGGCGGACTATTCATCTTCGACTTCATCAGCTACCTGGACCCGAGCGACTGGCAAGGACAGTGGCGCGACACCTGCGAGACCGCTGACCTTCAGGTCCGCATGACGCACCGCTATACTACTGACTGGCTCAAGCAGACGTGCGTGGACCGACATACCTACGAGGTGCGGCGACGTGGCCGACGAACAAGGCACCAGGGGACTGATCGCCTACGGGTCATCCTCGTGCAGGACCTGTTGCTACACGCCGAAATGGCTGGGCTCTCTCCGGTGCATGTGTGTGGCAAGTGGCGGCTGGACGATCCGGTCGGCCAAACGGGTCCCGTCGTGATAGCGCGGAAGGCCCGTGAGGCCTTCACAGGAGCACACTCATGATTGTCCAATTTCTCGGCGCAGCCCGAACCGTCACCGGGAGCTGCCACCTCCTGGAAACGCCCAGCGGCCGCCTCCTGCTCGACTGTGGGATGTATCAGGGCAGTGCCAGCCTCGAGCGCCGCAACAGCGGCACCTATTGGCCCGATCCGACGACGCTCAATTACGTCCTGCTCTCGCACGCCCACATTGACCACTGCGGCCTCATTCCACGATTGGTTAGTCAGGGTTTCCGCGGACGGATCCTCGCCACCTCGGCCACCATTGACCTGGCCAAGATCCTGCTAGCGGACTCGGCCCACATTCAGGAAGAAGATGCCAAGTACCTGCGCAAGAGATGGGCCAAGCACGGCCACCCCGGCGAGCCACCGGAGCCGCTGTACACGGCGGCCGAGGCGGAACACGCTATGCGCGTGTTTCGTCCGGTCCCGTACAACGAGATCATCGAGCTGGACAGCCGCCTGGCGGTCCGCTTCCACGATGCGGGGCACATCCTCGGTTCGGCCGCCATTGAGGTTATCGTTCAGGAAGACCAAGGCGAGCGAGTGCTGGTCTTCAGCGGAGACCTCGGCACGCCCAACCGGCCCTTGCTGCGCAATCCCTCGACGCTGGAGCGGGCCGACTATCTACTCACCGAATCTACCTACGGCTATCGGTTTCACGAGCCGCCGGAGGAACGCTCCGAGAAGTTCCTGGCCATCATCCACGAGACGGCCGACCGCGGCGGCAGGTTGATTATTCCCTCCTTCAGCGTGGGGCGCACGCAGGATCTGCTTTACGAGATCAACAACTTCGTGGAGGGCGGGATGCTCAAGCCTCTCCCGGTCTACGTAGACAGCCCGCTGGCAATCAGTGCCACCAAGATCTTCGAAGCGCACCCCGAGTGCTTTGACGCTGCCACACATGAGCTGCTGACCAAGGGCGACGACCCCTTTGAGTTCCCGGGGCTGCAGTTTACGCGGACGGTTGAGGAATCAAAGCAGATCAATGAGCTTCCGGGGCCCTGTATCATCATTTCCGCCTCCGGTATGTGCACGGCGGGGCGCATTCGGCATCATCTCAAGCATGCGCTGCCCCAGGCGAAGAACACGGTGCTGTTCGTGGGCTTTCAGGCACGCGGCACTCTGGGCCGCCGGCTGCGCGAAGGCGAGAACCCAGTCCGCATCTTCGGCCGCGAGGTGCCGGTGGCGGCTACCATTCGGACGATGAACGCCTTCTCAGCCCATGCGGATCAACCGGGTCTGCTTGATTGGTTCGCGCACTTCCAGCCGCCGCCGACCTTTACCGCCTGTGTCCATGGCGAGGAGCTAGCAGCCTTCGAGCTGGCCACCAAGATTGAGACCCAGTACAAGGCGCGCACCTATGTGCCGCATTGGCAGGAAGAGGTGGACCTGGGCGACGAGGCCTCGTTACGACGCCTCGCGGTCGAGCAGCGTTGGGATATCGAGTGGGACTTCGACTAGCCCGGTGTGTCGCGGCCGTCGCGACCGTTTCGGCTCTCTTGTGGTCCGCCGCGGGCGGCTACGCGCCCGTCAAGCATCCGCTGACGCCCACCAGCGGTGCGCCCGGACCCCGGTTCTACGATGTTCGCCGGATCCAGCAAGCCCCCCTCGAGGTCGAGATTGCTGCCACCCGGCGCCTCAGGGTACGAGGCCGCTGGGTGTGCCAGACCGAGCTGAGCTTCCCGTCAGGTCGGTGGCAAGGCCGGCCCGTGCAGATTGCCGCCTATCTGGCGGTCCCCGAGAGCTCTGATCCGCTACCGGGCCTCTTGCTGGACTGGGGAGACATCTGGCGGGCAACACGCTGGGCGCTCGAGAGCAACGTGGCCTGCCTGGCGCTTGACCGACCGGGGACCGGCCTGTCGTCCGGACCCGCCGACGTCTTTTCCCTGTGGTATGACTGCGTTCCGGACCCTCGCGAGAGCTGGATGTATCACAGCGTCGTCGCCGCACTGCGAGGTCTCACCGTGCTGCAACGTCAGGAGGGCGTTGACGGCCGCCGTTTGGCCATCGCGGGCTCCTCCCGAGGCGGCACCATGGCCCTGCTGGTCAACGGTCTGGACAACCGAGTGAAGCTCGCCCTGCCGACGGCGACCGGCGGCTTCATCCTGGACGCGGTGCGCCGGGGCGGGCAGGCCCGCGTGATCCTACGGGATCTGTTCGGCGTCAGCAGCGTCACGCCCGAGTTCGCCGAGTTCGCCCGGTGGTTCGATCCCGCAAACTACCTCGCAACGCAGCACGGAACCGTCTGCCTCTGTGTGGCGGCGCAAGACGAGTACTTCCCCCTCCCTCAAACACGGCGCACCTATGCTGCGATCCGTGCCGACAAGCGTCTGTGCCTGCTGCCCAACTGGGCCCATCACGGTCCTCTCCCCTCCGCCGATCCCGCTGCGAGACTGTACGGCTCTGCACTCCGGCGTGCAGCCATCCGGAGCCTCCTGCACGGGCAGAACGACTTACCTGCGGGACCGACGCTCCGCCTTCGGGAGACGGCCCAGGGGCTCCGGTTCGAGGCACAGGTGGATCGTGTGACGGAGGCGCGTGCGGTAAGAGTCTGGCTATCGCACGACGCCGGCCTTTCCTACCAGTCCGCGCCTTTGCACCGAAGGGACGGCTCAGTCTTCGGCGGTGGCTGGCCTGATCCCGCCTGCGCCCTCGCGGACATCTTCGCCTGCTGGGTAGAGGTCCGTTATGCGCAGGGGCTGGCCCTCAGCTCGCAGCCGCAGAGGGGGACGGATCCCTCTTGCGTCATTCATTGAATTCCAGGCAGACGTTCCCTGGCCTGGCCTTCGCCTCCGC
>JALGUG010000444.1 GCA_029820995.1 Candidatus Zipacnadia bacterium | reverse complement strand
AGCTCCAGCTCGCGTTCGCCGAATTCGCGGACCGGCATCAGCACCGACCTCCCCATGAGCCAGGTTGGCGTTGAGCTATTGCTCCTTCGCGTTCGGCGCGGCGCCATCCTTCGCGCCGGCCGCGAAAACGGAACCCGCGACGCCTGCAGCCGCGAACCACGCTTCGCCGGAAGTGATTCATCCCTCCCGCGGCGAAACCACCTTGTGTCGTTCCGAGATAACGCTGGATGTCTGGCTGGGAACGGAGTGGCTCACGATGGCGATGTTCTGTTGCGGAATCATGTTGCTAGTGGTGATGTGCGGCGGCGCGGTGCAGGGGCAGGAGGAGAAGCCGGGCGGGCTGTCCTGGGCCGAGAAGGTTCCGGAGCGGACGGACGACGTGCTCATCAATCCGGGCATGGGGCTGTATCTCTTCGGCTCCAAGAACTTCGAACTCTACGACGGCGATTCTTGGCACTTGAGGCTGTTCGACATTCTGTACTACCGCATTGACTGGGCGGACGTGGAGCCCGAGGAGAGACAGTACCAGTTTCAGGAGTACTTCGGCCCGGTGATTGAGGAGTGGGTCAAACGGCGCGGCAAGCGGTTCTCGTTTCGCATCATGAGCGAGAACAAGCACTCGCAGAAGGAATATGTCACGCCTCGCTGGGTGTTCGACAAAGGGGTGCCCGGTGTGGACATGAAGGGCCTCTACGTCCCCCACCAGTTCGATCCCGTATTCTGGGACGAGCGCTACCTGGCCGAGCAGGAGAGGTTCATCGCCGCGCTAGGGGCGTTCTTCGACGGAATGCCCGGCCTGGAGTTCGTGGACATCGGGTCCATCGGCGAGTGGGGCGAGATGCACCTGGGGCGCTGGACACCCGAGCAAAAGGAGCAAACCGGCTTCACCGAGGAGAAGTACATCGCCGCCTACCGCCGGATCATTGATGCCTTTGCCCGCGCATTCCCGCACACTGCGGTGTTCCTCAACGTCGGCTCGTACCACTGCATTGACGACTATGCCGCACTCCGCGGGCTCCATTTCCGCCAGGACGGCCTCAAGCCCGGTGGCGCAAGCTACAACGTCGGAGAGTGGCTTTACAAGCCGTACGCGCGACGCGGCGTGAAGTGCAACTTCGAGTTCCACAGCGACCTGCGCAGCATGAGGGAGAAGGGCTGGGGCCTGACCGAAACGCTCCAGGCCGGCCTCGACGCGCCGATCAGCTACCTTCACATCAATCTCTTGAAGGACAAGGGCTTTCGGGAGGCTCCGGACGATGTGCGCGCGCTCTTGCAGGACGCCGCCCGGCGAGTGGGCTATCGGTTTGTCGCCACGAAGGTGCGCTTCCTGCAGCAATTCCACCTCGTGGCCGGCCGCCCGTCGCGCATGCTGTTGCAGCATACCTGGAAGAACATTGGCGTGGCGCCGTGCTACGAGAGCTATGCCCTGCAGTACACTGTCCTGAACCCGGCGGGAGAAGTGGTGGCGGAGCACCTTCACTTCCCACGCACGCCGACCACGCACTGGTGGCCGGGAGAGGAGGTCACCGAGCGTCTGTCACTTCGACTGCCGCCGGATTTGCCGGCGGGGCGCTATACCGTGAGGGTCGCGATGCTCCAACCGGAACAGGAAGGCCTGCGCATCAAGCTGGGCCTGGCGGGCGCCGATGAGCAGTGGCGTTATCCGGTGTGCGAGGTCGAAGGCATACCGGGCCAGGCCGCGACCGGTCCGGTGTATCAGCAAGGGTTCGAGGGGGAGGCGCAGCTCTGGGGCGCCGCTGAGGGCATGAGGGCCTCCCTGGACCGAACACAGCCGCACGAGGGCCAGAGCTGTCTGCTCCTCACCGGGACCCAGCAAGGCAGATGGAACTACGCTTTTCTTGAGCTGCCAATGGCGGTGCTGCCGGGCTCCAAGTACCGTCTGTCCTGCTGGATGAGAGTGGATGACTTTGAGGCACCCAAGGCTCCCTACTTGAAGATTGGCTTGACGGACGCAGACGACAAATGGTTTGCCAACATCGGGACAAACGTCTACGACACCAAGAACCTCGGCACCTGGCAACACTTGCAGGCTAAGTTCGAGACCCCCGCCAACACCGCCGGCGGCCATCTGGCCATCGAGAAGGGCGGCCGAGAGTTCGCCGCCACGGCCACCATTCGCCTGGACGATGTCAAGCTCGAACTGCTCGAGTCGCCCTAAGTCGGGCCGGTCCGTCTTTGACGCCTCTCCTCGGCGGCCGCTCGCGGTGGCAGGGAAAGGGGCAGGGGCAGGCTTCGGCACTGGAGGTGTCACATGGGCCAGCTAGTGATTCTTGCCGGGCCGTCGTGCGTGGGCAAGAGCCCGCTGTTCAAGGCGCTCAGCAAGTTCCACTCGGAGCTGAGCGCGCGCCTGGA
>JALGUG010000134.1 GCA_029820995.1 Candidatus Zipacnadia bacterium | reverse complement strand
AGTGCGCCGGGCGGCGCGCGATCTGGCTCTGCCGACCGCCGAGACGCGGGACAGTCAGGACATCTGCTTTGTGCGTACCGGCAGCTACCACGAGTTCCTGGAGAGCAAAGGCGTGTGCAGTGAGCCGGGCCCCATCACAACGCTCGACGGCCGTGAGGTCGGTCGGCACCGGGGCTTGCACCGGTACACTGTCGGCCAGCGCAAGGAACTCGGCGTCGCCTTGGGCCGGCCGTACTACGTGGTCGAAAAGCGCGTGGCGGACAATGCTCTGGTCATTGGGACGCTGGAGGAGCTGCAGCGGAGCGAAGTGGCCGTGCGCGACGTCAACTGGTGCGATCTTCCGGCGGGCGGATGGCCGAGTGCCCCGCCGGAGAAAGCTCTGGGGATGCTGCGCTATCGCAGCCGGCCGTGCTCGTGTGAAGTGGCCGACCTGGACGGCGATAGCCGCCAGATGATTCTCACGTTTGAGGAACCCGTCGTCGCGGCGCCCGGCCAGTTCGCCGTGATCTACAGCGGTGAGAACGGGAGGGTCGTAGCGGGAGGAAGAATCGCCTGATCAGAGAAACTAGCGTTGGCAGGCGAGCACCATCAGACAGCGAGGCGAGCGAGCATGGCTCTGAACCGACGGGATTTCATCAAGACGGTCGCAGGCGGGCTCGTCGCGATCTCGACGGGCGAGGCGCTGTCAGCGCCGGAGGACCGACGTAAGCCAAACATCCTGTACATCATGACCGATCAGCAGCCGGTCAGCACGCTGGGCTGTTACGGCAATTCGGTGGTCCAGACGCCGCATCTGGACAAACTAGCCGCGACCGGCGTCCTGTTCGAGAACTTCTACATCTCCGGCTTCCCCTGCAGCCCCTCCCGCGCCTCCATCTTCTCCGGCCTGTACCCCTGCCACCACGGCGTGGAGCAAAATGACGTGCTCTACGACCCCAAGCTGCTGACCCTGGCCCAGGTACTCAAGGCTGCAGGATACGACACCTCCTACGCCGGCAAGTGGCACCTGGGCGGGCACATGTACCGCGGCACCGCGCTCAAGGATAATCCCGACGACCACTGGTACTGGTCCCGCAAGCCCAGTGAAGACGGCTTCCGCTTCGAGAAGGCCGAAGGCGGCCAGGGCGAGGACGCGCCGCAGCACGGCTTTGAAACCTGGGCGGGAGGCTGGCGGGACTACCACAGGTACTTGCGCGAAGCCGGCCGCGCGGACCTGCTGAAAGAGTTCCCACGGGTCGGTAACCACAATGACGCGCCCTGCGCGCCCGAAGGACAGCATATGTACTCGCAGCTTCCCGAGGAGCTCCATATGGCGGCGTTCTTCGCCCGCGAGACGGCAAACTTCATCCGCGGCCGGAAAGACAGCGGACGCCCCTGGTGTGCCGCGATGTCCTTCTACGGTCCCCACTTGCCCGTCGCTCCACCGCGGCCGTGGGATGAGATGTATAGCCTCGACCAGGTAGAACTCCCCGCAAACCACCGCGATCCGCTGGAGAACAAACCCTTCCGCCAGCGGAACAACCGCCGCTGCCGCAAGCTGGGCCAGTGGACCGATGAGCAATTCAAGGATTACATCCGGCGCTACTGGGGCTATTGCAGCTACATTGATCGCCAGATCGGCAAGGTGTTCCAGGCGCTGGAGGAGACCGGGCAAAGGGACAACACGGTGGTGATGTTCACGGCCGATCACGGCGATATGATCGGCGCGCACGGCTTCATCTGGAAGATGGGCTACTGCGGCTACCAAGAGTTGTTCAACGTGCCGCTCCTCGTGCGGGCGCCGGGCGTCACGAAGGCCGGTCAGCGCACCGCCGCTCTAGCCAGCAACATTGATCTCTTTCCCACCTTGTTGGACCTCTGCGGCATCGAGCCACCGCCGAACCTTGACGGCCGCAGCATGAGGAAGGTGCTGGACGGCAGTCAGGACAGCTTCCGTGACGCCGTGTTCTGCGAGTGGACCAATAGCACCATCGCCATGCGCGAGGGCAAGTGGAAGTTCTGTCTGCACTGGGCCCACCGCGATATTGACGAGCTCTATGACCTCGAGGCCGATCCCGGCGAGATGACTAATCTGGCAATGGACCCCGCGTACAAGGCCCAGGCCGAACGGATGCGACAGCGTGCCATCGAGTGGGCCCGGGATGCGGGGCACGAGTACTCCCAGGTCATCGCCCAGCAAGCGGCCAAGGATCCGCTGGCGGACCTTGTGCTCGTGGAGCCGAAGGTGGAGTCCTTCAAGTACCTGGGCGGGAACGAATTCGAGATGACGATCCTGTGGATCGTAGAGGGCCCCGTCCCCAAGGATACCAAGTACTGGAGCTTCACCCAGTTCTGCAACAAGAAGTACGGCAAGGACGGCAGCATCGTGTTCCGCTTCACGCCGTACCCGGATCCACCCACCAAGGCATGGAAGAAGGGCGACCGCGTGAAGGTCGGGCCGGTCAAAGTCAAGGTCCCGGCGCATGCGGGCCCGGGCAAATACGAGGTGCGTGTTGGGCTCTATAGCCCTGAGAAGAAAAAGGGCCCCGGCATCCTCAAGGGCAGTCTGAGCAATGCCCTCGTGCTCGGAACGCTCACCATTCAGCGCAAGAACGGCCAGGTGACCGGGATCAGCTACAAGGATCGCTGAAGCAACGAACGCATGAGGCCACTGCCGGCCTCAGGCCGCCGACAGTTCACGGATTGTCGGCTGCCATCTCAGCCGGTCCAGCATTTCCAGGTAGTCCTCCGCGGTCATCTCCTCGGGCTGCTTGCCGGCGAGCGCAATCAGCGCCGCCTCCATCACGTTAGTGCCGAAGCACCGCCCCTCCAGTTCCGGCGTAGTCGTGATCAACCTTGCCAGTCCGCGCTCACGCAGTGCTGCCAGGTCTTGCTGGGTGATGGTGTTGGTCAAAATCGTCTTGCCGGCTAGCGGCGGGGGCTCTGCGCCCGCCGGCAGATGCCGCTTGATGAACAGGAAGTCGCCGCCGATAAGGTCGGCCCAGGCGTACCACTTGCTGTAGGCCGGCTTTCCCGTCTTCTGCTTGTCGCCGGTCGGGTACAGATTCTCGAAGGGCTGCCGACACAGAACCGGCAGTAGCAGACGTGCCAGCAGTGCGATTGTGCCCAGCCGACGGATGGGAACCGGGAAGCCCAGTGCGAACATCACGTCGCCGAAGACGACCTCGCAATCGCTCTCGGCGAAAGCCTCCGCCATACCGAAGCGGTCCACGGCGGACGGGACCAGGACGCGCAGCTTCCGGCCCTCCGGTGCAGCCAAGTGCCCCTCGCGGAACAGGCGACGCACCGCCTCACGCTCCAGCGTGTTCTTGAGGCCGCTGCCGTCCACGACCGGCGTCTGTTGGGCTGCGTCGGCCAACCGCTGGGCGTCCCGGATCACCCAGCGCCGACCACCTGCGACCAGGTACAGATCAATACCGCCCAGTCCGAAGGCGTCCACCTTCCCGTCCAGCTCACGGATCAGCGCTTCCGCTTGGTCGAGGTCGCCGTCGGTGCCGCGCCGTTCCAGGCTGAGCTTCTCACCCAGCAGTTCGACTTCCCGCACCGAATCGCGCTCCGATGAGCCCAGGCTCACGCTCACCACGCGCTTCATCGTGATTCTCCCCTTGCGTTCCCGACTGCGCCGCGAGCCCGCCCGCCGGGAGCAGAGCACTTATGCCGCGCCGCGCGACGTCGCCTGGCATCGCCTCAGGCACGGCGGGATGTCGCAAAACACAAAAGGGACGCCCGAGGGCGCCCCTTAGCATCCAGGCCGGAAGCCGATTCTAGTATTTTCCGAAGCCGCCCCATTCTGACCCGTTGCGCTTGTAGTCTTCCTCGGTATTGAAGCTAACGCCGATCAGGAACTTGCCGTCCACTGCGCCAGCGTCCGCCGTCAGCCGATGACCGATCTTGTACCGAACCATCGCATTGAAATCCTTGGCGTCATACTCCACTTGAACAACCGCAGAGCGACCCACAGTGAAGTCCAGGCCGCCAAAAATGCCGTCCAGGGCACCGCGGTCATCTTCGTTGTCGCCGAAGCCCAGGTGCCCGTTGATGACTGTAGTGGCCAGGTCCTCGTGCAGGGTCAGCCGACGGCTCAAAACCAGATAATAGGCCCGGTTGACCTGGCCCGTCCAGTCCCAGACGCCGACCGCCAGGTCTGGAGCGCCACGCAGCCCTGTCATCTGCTTGAGATTGAGGCCGATCTTCGTGTGGAATAGCGTCTCGTTGTCTACATTGTCGGGTTGGATGCGTGTGATTCCGGTCTCCAACCAGCTCGTCAGACCGACGTTTACGCCATAGGTCGTCACGTCACCCCAATCGGGGCTGAACCGGCGTCCGTAGAGGTTTCCTGCGTTGTCTATGCGGTGGTACTGCGTGGACAGTTCTGCCGGCGACAGTTGGTCGGCGGTGGGTGTAAGAACGAGGCCTGTGGAGCCGAAGAGCGAGAGCTCGTCAGCACCCCAGGAGGCGCCCGCAAACAGCATAGCTAGGGCAACCAGTGCAACAAACGTGACTATATGGGTCCTGCGCAAGGCAGTCACCTCCGGACATAATGGCGGCTGGGCTGGACGATGCCCCCGCCTCAGTACCCATCCCTTCGCGCCACAAGGACGCACCACCGGATTATAGGTGCTATTCCCGCAAAGTGTCAAGCAAACCTCCGCTTTTTGCCGCCTGGACCCGGTCCCGCGCACCTTGCCGATTACTCGCAGCGCACCGGGTCGCTCCGGCCGACAAGCGCACCACCTCGAGCCCTCGCAACGAAGACGTACGTCCCTGGTGCCGGCAAGGTAACGCCTTCCTCCAGGGAGAGCCGACCCTTGTCGGCGGGGCGGAAGTTCAGTGACTCGGGCACGTCCGCACCAGGCGGCTCGCTAGTCAGTGTCACGGGGCCACGGAATTGGGGCGTCACGTTGCCGAAGCGATCAACCACCCAGATCTCCAGCGCGAACCGAGCCTTCGCCCGGGTCACACGCGGCGCGACTACTCGCAGGGCACGGGGTGTCCCCGGCAAGACTCGCACGGCTAACAGGTCCGGTGGCGCCAGGGGTTTGAGGCCCGCAGCCACCACTTCTGACAACGTGAAGGCATCGCCGGGTTTACCCTCAGGCGTGGCGACCGGGCCCAGGTACCCGCCCAGCGGCGAGTCGCCGTAGGCAAATGTCAGCATCTGTCCCCGCTGAATCTCCTGCACTCGCACCGCAAAGCGCGCCCCTCCGGCATCAAGCAGCGGCTGCAGCTCGCCCGGACCCGAAGCCCTCGCGGCCACATAACCATAGCGCGAGCGGGTCCGCACTTGAGCGGGCGACCAGCCCGACGGGGCACCCAACTCCAGGATAGTATTGACGGGCAAGGCCTTAGGTACGGCATACCGGATCAGCACAGCATTGCAGACGCCCGCAATGGCAGGCTCCAGAGCGCGCACTTGCGCCTCTCCGGCGGCCAACGCGCCCGGCTGTTCCGGCGGCAGCACCTTGACAGGAATTGGCGGTGCCACAATCTTGTCCGGACCGAGCTGCGCCTTCAACAGTATCTTGTAGGCTCCGGGCTCCAGCGGTCCCGTATTGAACTCGGTGACAGACTCGCCCGGAGGGAGAGTCGCCGGCTCCAGGGTCAGCTCGGCGGGTTCGCCCTCCGGCGGGGACGCAACCGCGCTGACGGAAACCGGCTCACTGGCCATCACCCGCACGGCGAGCACAAGCTGCCGGCCTTGGAACACGTGGTACCTTCGCGCCCGGGCAACCAGTGCAATCGGCCCTCCGAGAACAAGTTCGCCATAAAAGCAGGTCGCGTTCTCTGGGGGCAGGTCCGGCCAAGCATGAGAAGGCACCCGCTTTTCGGGGCTATCCCTCCACGCCAAGCGGAAGTCTCCGAACGCTCCGGCAGCGGGCTCTAGCTCCACCACTCGCCAGGGCAACGCGACCTCGATAGTGAGCTCCGATCCTGCGATCCTGTACGCGCCCGGCTCCCCGATGATCCCCAAGCGCTCTCCCACGGGTGCGTCAATGCGGTACGAGTTCACGCCCGCAGAGCCCAAGTCCACCACGACCGCACTGGGAGGCCAGAGCTGAGCCGAGGTCAGGATACTCTCCGGTGGGCGAGAGCGAAAGAACAGCTCCAACCGCGGACCGCCGAACAGCACTCCCCAACTGGTCGGCCGACACTGCGGTGCCCGCATTCGCAACCCTAGCAACAGGAAGTCCGGAGACCATAGGAACTGGAATTGCGGTCTCTGCCCTGGACCCACCAGCGGAACCGCCGCGGTGTTGGGCCAATCCTGCAGACTGCCGTCTATCTCGATGCCGTGGGGCGCCGGAGCGACAACGTAACAGTCGCGCAACCACTGCCCGGCGGCCGGCGTCGCCAGAAGCGCGCCTGCAGACAGCAGAGCGAGTAGCCTAAGGCACGGGATGCGGCGGCCCATAGCTTCCTCCCGAGTAGAGCACAATAGCAGCGACAACGATGTAGAGGAGCACGTTCACCAATAGCGGCAGGTCGCCCAGCAGAATCTGCTCGGGCGCCCCTCCCTGGCCGTAGCGGTGAATCAGATACAGGTAGCGGAAAATGCCGTAGATGACAAAGGGAACCGTGAACAGCAGCCCTTCGCTACCCACGGTGCTCGTGGTCCGTGGCGCGATGGTGTACAGGCAGTAGGCCATCAGCGTCGTAGCCGTCACAATGGTAATCATCTGGTCGAGCATCTCGGGCGTGTACTCGGCCAGGATCCGCCGATGATGGCGCGCGTTCTCGCTCAGCAACACGATCTCTTGCCGGCGCTTCGCCAGCGCCAAGAACAGAGCCAGCAGAATGGTGCAGATGTACAGCCAGTGGGAGATCTCCTCCTGAATTACTACCGCGCCTGCCACCGCCCGCAAGACAAAACCGGCAGAGACCGTCAGAACGTCAATGACCACAATGTGCTTTAGCAGGAAATGGTATGCCAGGGTCAGCAGGTAGTAGCCCGCGGCGACCAGGAACAGGTTGCGTGAAAGCCACAACGAGCCCGCCAGGCCAAGCAGGGCAAGCACCACAGCCACCACCAGTGCCGTTCGGACCTGCAGGCGGCCGGAGGCCAGCGGCCGGTCGCGTTTCTTGGGGTGCTGACGATCCTCCTCGATGTCTACGATGTCGTTCACAAGGTAGACGCTGCTGGACAGGAGGCAAAAGGCGACTGCCGCGGCGAACGCGGCTGCAACGGCGCTAAGGTCGCCGGCGCGCCGCGCGAAGATGAGCGCCGCCAAGACGAGCGCATTCTTGGCCCACTGGCGGGGCCGCATCGCCGCAAACAGCAGGGCCGGGGTGTTGATGGGCCTCACCCTTCAGGTCGCAACAGCGGGAACAGGATCGTCTCGCGCAGGTTGTCGGCATCGGTCAGGACCATGGTGAGCCGATCAATGGCCAGACCCAAACCTCCCGTCGGCGGCAAGCCGTACTCCAGGGCCCGGAGGAAGTCCTCGTCCATCGGGTGCGCCTCCTCGTCGCCTGACGCGCGCTGCCGGGCCTGCTCCTCGAAGCGCCGCCGCTGCTCCAGCGGATCGTTGAGCTCGGTGAACGCATTGCCCAACTCTTCGCAACCGACAAAGGGCTCGAACCGCTCGGCCAGTGTGGGATCCTCGTCCTTGCGCTTCGCCAGAGGAGAGATGCGAACCGGATAATCGAACACAAAGGTCGGCTGCACAAGATGAGGCTGCACGCAGTCGCCCAGGAACTTGTCCAGCACCCCACCCCAGGTCTCGTGCTCCTCGAGCTCCAGCCCCCGGGCCCGCCCAGCCTCACGCGCCTGCTCGTCGGTCGCCAGGCCACGGAAGTCGACGCCGCCGTATTCGGCCACCGCCTCCAGCAGCGACAGTCGTCTCCAGGGAGGCGACACGTCAATCTCATTCCCGCGATACTGGAAGGTCGGCTGCCCATGCACGGCCAGCGCCGCTTGGAGCACGAGCTGCTCCGTCAGCTCCATCATGTCCTCGTAATCGGCATAGGCCTGGTAGGCTTCCACCAGCGTGAACTCGGGGTTGTGACGTTGCGAGATGCCCTCATTGCGGAAGCACCGGCTGACCTCATACACCCGCTCCATGCCGGCCACCACGAGGCGCTTCAGGTACAGTTCGGGCGCGATGCGCAGGTACAGGTCCAGGTCGAGCGTGTTGTGGTGGGTGATGAAGGGGCGCGCCGTGGCTCCGCCGTAGAGCGGTTGGAGGATCGGAGTTTCGACCTCCACAAAGCCGCGGCGGTCCATCACCTGGCGGATCGCACGCACCGTCTTGAACCGTGCCTCAGCGATCTGACGCGACCGTTCGTTGACCAGCAGGTCCACATAGCGCTGGCGGTACCGCGCCTCCACATCTCTTAGTCCGTGGAACTTCTCCGGCAGAGGACGCAGCGCCTTACCAAGCAGCGTGTAATCCTCTGCCCGAACGGAGATCTCCCCGGTCCGCGTTTTGAACACCTGGCCTCGCACGCCCAGGAAATCGCCGAGGTCCAGCTCGAGAAACGCCTGGTAGCGTTCATCGCCCAGGTCATTCCGGCGCGCGAAGAGCTGGATCCGACCCGAGCCGTCCACCAGGTCCGCGAAGCACGCTTTGCCCATATGCCGGCACGCGGTCAGGCGACCGGCAATGCTCACCTCCTGCCCATCGAGGTCCTCGAACTGCTCCACGATCTCACGGGCCAGGTGAGTACGGTCGTACTTCTTCTGGGCGAAGGGGTCGTTGCCGGCCTGTTGTAGGGCAGCCAGCTTCTCGCGGCGCTGTTGCTCTTGCTCAGTGAACCGGGACAAAACCCGTTCTCTCCTCGGTCAAGTCGGCGCCCTGCCCGCTCAGGCAGCACCGGCTCGCGCTGCCTCGGCTGCTTGGCGCACGCGAGCAATCTGTTCGTCGGTCACCATGCGCTCGAAGCTGCGGAAGCCCGCGAGTTTGAAACCATGCTTCTGAGCGAGGGCTGAAGTCTCACGGATCTGATCCAGCTTCAGATCCCGCCCCAGGGAGTAATCCTCACAGCGCCCTTCGAGCGCCAACAACATGGTCTCGGCCATGCAAGCATAGGCCAGGCCTGACGGAAAGCCGAAATCGAAGCCGAAATCAACCGTTCCAGGCACCTGTACGGCGCCGCCCTCGATGATCAGCACGTCTTGACGCTCTTGGGCCACGCGCCGGGAGACGTCGCGGGGTCGGGCAACGTCGCAGACCACGGCACCAGCTCGTAGCGCCTCGGGCATAACTACCGCCTCCACCGCGGAGGTCACCGCGATGACGATCTGCGCTGTCTGAAGCGCAGTGTTGACATCCGTCACACATTCCACACTGACCTCGCCCGAGGCCCGCAGTTCCCTCGCCAGTTCCTCCAGCCGCTCGCGCCGCCGTGCAGCCAGCACCAGGTTGGCGACCTTCCCGACGAGCAGCTTGCTGCACGCACGGCCAATTGACCCGGTGGCGCCCAGAACCGCCGCGCTGCACTCCTCCAGGCGGTAGCCCAACAACCCCGCCGCCTGCAGTGCAGCTTCGATGGCTGTGGCGCACGTATAGCTGTTCCCCGTGGTCACACCGATGTCCAGACGCTCCGCCACCGTGACGCCGGCGTCGCCGGCGATTGAAGTGTACGCCCCGAGGCCGAGAATCTGTGCTCCCAACTCCTCTGCTATCTTCCCGGCCGCTACGATCTTGCGGTACGCCAGCTCGGGATCGTCACTAAGAAGTTGCTGGGGCGTGAGCGGACAGCCAATGAAGTAACCCTCGGCCTCAGCACCGGTCAGCGACTTGATGCCGGTAATGTGAGACACAAGTCTGGGCTTCATTAGTTTCAGGCTCGCCTCAACCCATGAGTCCGGCAGCAGACGAGCCACGGGATACTTACGTGCGACGTCGGAGACATCCAGAGGATGAAGGACAAAGGCGAACTTGTTCATGCAGACGGGCTAATGCATCCTTTCCTGGTCGTGGCCGGCCAGCCGACGGCTAACTGTGCCGCTGCAGGAGCTCGGGCGGGAGAGGCGCCGACAGCTTGTATGGAGCGCCGCAGGCCCAGCACTGCCGCTGAATGGACGAGGTGATGGCGGCCCCGCACTTGCGGCACTTACTAATGAACTTGTGCCCGCAGCGCTCGCAGTACGCCTGCTTGGCATCGCGCCGGAAATTGCCACATTCGGGGTTCTCGCAGACAAAAATGGCCATCGCTAGCTTCCCTCCGCGCCGGGGCCGCCGGGCGTCAACTCAGCCGCCCCGGCCCCGGTCAGCAAGATCTCCGCCAGCTCCCCCAATGTGCGAGCCTCTTGGGCCTCGCGTCTGATCGCGGCTGCACTGTGCCACCCGCGCACGTACCAGGCAACCTGGGCGCGCATCTCCCGCACCGCGCGCTCCTCCCCCATCAGAAGACAAAGCATTTGAGCGTGGCACAGAGCCGCGGCTGCTTTCTCCTTGGCCGTCGGCGCCCGGCGAGCCCGGCCCCCCAGGGCGGCCACCGCTTCGGCGAAGATGAACGGATTCCCCAGCGCCGCGCGACCGATCATGACGCCGTCGCATCCGGTTTCTTCCAGCATGCGAACGGCGCTCGCCCCGCTGCGGACATCGCCATTGCCGATGACCGGCACGGGCACCATTTCCTTCAGACGGCGGATCAACCTCCAGTCCGCTTCGCCGCGAAACCCTTGGGCCGCCGTTCGCGCGTGCAGCGTTAGCGCCTGAGCCCCGGCTTCTACCAGCCGTTCCGCCAGCTCGAAGAAGGCGGCGTCAACCTCATTGTATCCAGCGCGCAATTTGGCAGTCACCGGTACGGAGGTCGCATCAGCCATCGCCCGGACCGCTGCCACTGCCTTGTCCGGCTGCACCAGGAGCGCCGCACCGGCCCCGCTCTTGCGCACCTTGGGGACCGGACAGCCAAGATTGAAGTCAATGATCGCAGCGCCGACACGTGCACCTGTTTGAGCCGCCAACGCCAGCTCGTCTGGATCAGACCCAAAGAACTGCATCGCCACCGGCTGTTCCTGGGGCCAATTCTCCAGCAGCGCTGCCGTTTTCCTGTTGCCGTGCCGCAGACCGGTGGCCGAGATCATTTCACTGACCACCAATCCGGCGCCGGCCCGGCGGCACAAGAGCCGAAAGGGCGCGCAACTTGTCCCCGCCAGAGGCGCCAGCACGATCGGAGGGTCAACAAGCACCGAGCCGATGCGAAACCCCTGGTAGCTCACCTCAGATTATGGCCCTGGCTCCACCGGATCGGCAATCTCCGTCAGAACCGTGTCCAGTGACGCGACGATTTCGCGCATTCGCATGCGAAGCTGCTCGGCACGGGCGGCGCTGATCTTCCGGTCCGTCACTGCCGCCGTCAGTTCCTTTTCGTCCAGCACACGCGGCTCGCCGGATGACGGCACCCACAGATCCAGGATCATATCGCAGTACTCCAGACGTCCCGGCGCGACGCGCAGGTCCTCGATCAGGTGCAGCAAATGACCCACCGCAGCGTGGTCCGGCCCGCGGAACCGCCACAGGATGTAGTCACGACCGGGCCAGTAATGAGCTATGGTCTCGCTCCCGGCCCGGATTACTATTCCGGAGAACGTCACCTCGCGGTCGGTCACATACCGCAAGACCACGTGATCACGACTCCAGCGCAAGACCTCGCAATCGTACTGTTCGGTCGGCTTGTTCAGATGACGTTTGATCTCGACGGCGCGTCCACCCGCGAGCATCAACAGGTCGTTCGCCTCCACCAGATCACACGCCGCCGTCAGGCCGTCCAACACAAGGTGTGGGCGGATTTGCTCAATCGGGGCGCCCAAGTCCCTCAGCACCTGCGCTGCGCGTCCGCACCCGATGACTGCTGCGTCCGCCCCGAGCGCCTCTAGCCCCTCCTTCACGAGACGCTCCACGAGCCCGGCATGCCCCCGACCGATGCCCGCTCGCAAGCAGTCCATTGTGTTGCGTCCGAGACCTGCCGGCGCCTGACCAAGCCATTCCAGCGGGTCACCGGAGGGCCCTCGCAGCAAAGCTGCGCGTTCCAACAGAGACGCTGCCGCGGCCTCTACGCCGGGCGCAATGAACCCACCCAGAAACACGCCCCCGGGTCCGACAGCATCCACCGTAATCGCCGTTCCGCAGTCAACGACAACGGCGCCCTGCGGCGCCAGCTTCCAGGCGGCCAACGCGGCCGCCAGTCGGTCATCTCCAACCGTGGTAGGGTCATCATACCTGATTTGCAGGCCGGTGGGAAGGGCGTCGCCATACCGAAGCGCCAGCCGTCCCCACCTCTCCCGCACCACTGTGATCAAATGCTGCTCGGCGCTGGGAACAACGCTGCAGTACGCCACGACATCCGGCACGCCGCTGAGTTGTTCGACCTGCCGACAGACGTTGACGGCAGCCTCCGGGCCCTC
>JALGUG010000443.1 GCA_029820995.1 Candidatus Zipacnadia bacterium | reverse complement strand
GGCCCCATGCCCAGGCCGCCCTCCTCTCGCACGAAGGGGATCCGCGGGAGCGACATCACACCTGACCACCCCGCCTCCTTCTGCAACCCCACGCCTCGGTTCTCCCGCAGCCAGCCAAATACTATACGCCGGCCCTGTTCGTCGGCGAACGCCTGAGCCGCGTAGAAGGAATCCCCGAAGTCCACTCGGCCCTGACTCTCGGGACTAAACCTGAGCTCGGACCACGTACCCACGAAGTACAACACAGTGCCCACTGTCGAGACGAGCAGGACATGCTTGTCGCCGAGAGGGAAGAAGGTCGGACACTCCCACATCTCGCCGGTCACGGTCTTGTCGCCAACATATATGGGATGCAAATACTCCCAGTCCGTCAGGTTGCCTGAGGCGTAGAGCAGGGCGGTGCCGCCCAGATCCTTGATCCCGGAGCCGACGAGCATGTACCATTTGTCGCTCTCTTGCCACACGCAGGGGTCGCGAAAACCTGTGACCTCCAAGCCCTCGGGCGGCGCTCCGATCACAGGGTTCTTGTCATACTTGGCCCACGTAATCATATCCTCCGAGCCGGTGGCGAGACACTGCACTTGCGGACGCACACCGGTGTAGACCAAGGTGGGAATACCGTTGTTAATGACGCCACAGCCCGAGTATACGCCGTCCTTGTCGGGGCCTCCCGGTGTGGGAGCCAGCGCGATGGGCAGGTGCTTCCAGTGGACCAGATCCGTACTCTGCGCGTGACCCCAATGCATGTTGGCGTGAAACGCGCCGGCGGGGTTGTGTTGGTAGAACAGGTGATACTTGCCTTTGAGGTGCATCAAGCCGTTCGGGTCATTCATCCAGTGCGCCGGCGGCAGAAAGTGGTAGTGGGGGCGATGGGGGTCGGTCGCAAACTTCTCCTGCAAGTGCCTCTCCATCTCTTCTCGCTCCTTCAGCGTCTCTTCTGCGCCCGATGCTCTTCGCCACACGTGCCGGGCTTGATCCAGGCGCGAGAGGCTCACATCGCGATGACATATACAGGCGCCGGCGACAGAGTGATGTGTTCGGCGTGTGCGAGCACGTTGCCCCAGAGGTCCAGTACGCGGGTGTGCGGCGGCCATGGGACGAATGACTGGCCCTCAACATCCCACAAGACGTGCACGGGGCCCTGGGGGGTGTCGAAGGCGTAACCCCACTGCGTGTGCGCCGGCATCGTGAGGCGCGTGGGCGGGAGCGACGCCGCCTCAAGTTGCCAAACGAGCTGATTGTACGCGATCAGGGCTAGCTTCGGTGTCGCATACGTATCCGCCCGGACCAGGCCGAAGGTATCCGGTCCGGTCTGAATGCGTTCCTCCGCCCACTTGTACCAATACAGTTTCACCGCCCCTTCGGCCAATCCCAGCACACACTGCCGGACCAGTAACTGGGCCTGCTCGCCTTCGTCATACTTGCGCCAGCCATCGGCGGTCCAGGGGATGTGCAGCGCCCAGTCGCTGACGCCCCCTGTGCCAAACTCCGTAAAGATCATCGGCTTGCGGCCGCCGTACTGGTCCATTAGTTTGTTCACGCGCTGCAAGGCCAAATAGTACCCGTCCTCGGGGCGCTTGTGATAGTAGGGGTGCCAGGCGAGCAGGTCCATGTACTGGAGCGCGCCCAACTTCATTTCCTGCTCCATCCACTGGAAGGCCCGGTCAGTTACTCCAGCGGCGCACAGGCCGGCGAGCTGTGAGTGGGGATCGGCCTGCTGTTGAATCTCGCGCGTAGCCTTCAGGATTGCCAGGTACTTGTCGGGGTGCTGGACGAAGGTCTGTTTCAGGTCCGGTTCGTTCCAGACTTCCCAGATGTCAACATTCGGCGCGAAGTCCGTGATCACCCGGCGAACGTAGCGGCGCCATTCGTGAAGGTCGGCCGGCACGACATTGCTGCCGGGCAGCGCCGCCCATCGCGGCGCGTCCGCCAGGGTCGCACAGCACGTGAAGCCGTTGGCCACATGCTGCGCATATGTGTTCACGCGTTCATCGTACCGCCACTGGCTCCGCTTGCGTTCAATCCATCGCCACGTCAGACCGCTCACGTCCCGGAACTGACTCAGGCCCGCCCGCCGCGCGGCCTTGTTGGCGCCGCCATGTGCCCCAAAGGGGCTGCTCTTGGGCGACGGTACATCGCTGTGGTCCCGCAGGGCCGCGAGAGTAAGTTCGGCTCGCTTGGCGCCGCTGACAGCCGTGATCACGTACTGTCCCGGCTTGCTCAAGACGATCGGTTCTAGCCGCTCAGACGTTTCCCGCCCGCCGGCCGCCTGGAGCCGCACGCGCTGCCGCCATAGAACTGTGTCCTGCGGGCCGGTCACAGTCACACTCGCATGCGAGCGCGACTCCCTCGAGCCCGCATTGAACATATGCAACACG
>JALGUG010000133.1 GCA_029820995.1 Candidatus Zipacnadia bacterium | reverse complement strand
CGGCTGAGGCAGCGGAGCCGGAAGCCCCGGTGTTCGAGGAACCGGAGGAAGCGGTAGCGGAGCCGGAGGTTGAGGCGCCGGCAGTTGAGGCGGCTGAAGCAGCGGAGCCGGAAGCCCCGGTGTTCGAGGAGCCGGAGGAAGCTGAGACTGTTGCGCCCGCAGAGGCAGAGCCTGAGCCGGCGGCACCGGAGGAAGTCGCAGAGGAACTGATAAGCGAAGAGCCGGCTGTGGAGCAGGCAGCAGGCTGGCAAGGGATTGCGGACGTTGAGTTCATGGAGAACTTGCGCCGTGTGGCGGAGAAGATTGAGGCAATGCCTGTTGTCTGTGCGAGCGCGACGCAGGGAGGCATATTGGGGACCTTGGGCGTAGCACAGCGGCCACCCGAGGAGCTGGCGGCGGTAGTGCTCCCAATCTGGGAGGCGGCCTGCCTGGTCACTGCGGCCTCCAAGTGCACTGGGCCGGAACATGTCCTGGTTGCGGGACAGCAGGGGTCCTATGCGGTGGTAGCGGTTGGCGATGTGGAACAGCCCGGCGTGCTCATCGGAGTGAGGTCAGCACAAGCGCGAACGACGGGACGGCTGGTAATAGGTGCCAAGGCAGTGCGGGCGGCGACTGAGGGGAACATGCCAAGCATCGGGCACTGGACGGCACCGGAGCTATCGGTACTGAGGCCGGCGGAGCCGAGTCCGAGCGGTGCCGAGCGCGCGGCACACGTGGCTGCGGCCTCGGGGGCCGAGGGTGTCACCGGGCAGGAGTCGGTGGTTGCGGAGGGAGAGAAGGTCATTGTGGTGGCACGAGCGGAGACCGCCCCGGGGCTGATCGCAGCGGCCGGAGCGCGACTGTGGCGAGCTTGCCTGGCTGGTACCGAGTTGTTCGAGGCCGAGGGCATTGATCGAGTGCTGGTGATCTCGGCTCAGAGCACCGTGGCGGTCGCAGCGGGCGGCGGGGACGTGAGCGCAGTAATCCTCGCGCGCGGTCCCGGCGTCGCCACCGGCATGGCGAGCACTCAACTCACGCGAGCAGTCGAGGCGCTGTCCTCGACCGCTCAAGGAAAGGCGTAGGCATGCCCGGCAGTCCACGCTTTGCGGCGATCGAGGCCTCTGCGCTTCTGGGCGTGGCTCTATTGCTGATCGTCATGGAGTGGACGCCCCAGGACCTCAGCGTTCTGAGCTTGGGTTCTGCCACAACCTGGATCTACGCGGCCATGATAGTCGCCTATCTGGCCATGTCACACATACTTGCCGGTTGGTCCGGAAGCTCCTGGGCGGCGCTGTTTGGCGGCCTTGTGCTCACGCACGCCGCGTACCTGGGTCTGCTGTCGGCTTGTGTGGGGACACAGCCCAATGGAACCCTGCGTGAGGCCTTTGAATCGGGTAGCGTGGCGACGGGGACCTTTGCCTTCGTGCTCCTGGCGGGTATCGTGTGGGCGTCAGCCCAGCAGGCGCCCGAGCCGAAGAGAGCGGTGCCGGCGGAGCCCGCGGCTTCGAGCAGTGTCCAGGCCGAGGCAGTGGCACCGCCGAACGAGCCAACGGCCGAGAGCTTAGTGGAGGAACAAGCCGCAAACGTGGAGTTGCGGGTGGTCGCGCCGCTCGACCAGGATGAGACGGGTTCGGTCGAGCCAGCCGAGGTCACGCCGATGGTCCGCGAAGCACCTCGCGACAGCGTCGTGGACGAGTTCACCTCCTTGGAGGACGTAGTTGCGCTAGCAAAGGAGATAGACAGTGTCCGGACTGCAGTACTGGCGAACCGCGAGGGCCTGCCCGTAGCGTCGCTGCTGCCGGCCGAAAGGGCCGAGCGTTGTGCGGCATTGGCCCCGCTGATGCTGACACGGCTGAGCGACCTGGCAGGCAGTGGGTCGGGCACTGTGATACGAGCCCGAGCAGAGTTGGAGCACGGCGGGCTGATCATTGCAACCTCCGAGCACTTAGTCGTGGTGCTGGAAGTTGAGCCTCACGTCCGATTGGAGGTGGCCGAGGACGCCGCTCAGCGCATGCTGGCGGCCGGAGAGAGGGTGTGGCAGGGGCGCTACGGTGTGCTGGCCATGAGCGAGGCCCAGTGCGGGTAACGCTGTTTGAGGCACGGTGACGCGAGGCACGGATGGGAGATCGGAACGGCCATGAGAGCCATTCTTGCAGAACTGAGCAAGCTATCGGGTGTTATCGGCACCATGCTGGTATCCACGGACGGCATGGTCATCCTGACCGACTTACCGGAGGGCTCGGAACACGACCGCGTGGCCGCGATGGCAGCGCTGATTGGTCGCACGACGGACAGTTCACTGGACAAGATCAAGCGTGGTCACTTGACACACGCGATGTTCGATGCTGACGGGGGAAAGATGTTTCTGTCGGACGCGGGGAAGGGCTTTCTGGTCGTGCTGACGCGCGATGACATCAATGTGGGCCTAATTCGCTTGGAAATGAAAGCAGCGGCAGAGCGAATTCGCAGTTACTGACGCCTCGTGGGCCTGTGCACGGGGGAATCATAGCAGTGGCCTCGATCAATTATGCGCAACGTGAGATCGCATGCAAGATTGTGTATTACGGTTGTGCCATGTGTGGCAAGACGACCAATCTGCGCTACGTGCACTCCAGCATGCCGGCCGAAGAGAAGGGTAATCTAGTGTCGCTGGACACCGAGACCGACCGCACGCTGTTCTTCGATTTTCTACCACTGGAGGCCCAGACCATCGGCGGCTTTCGGGCCAAGTTTCAACTGTACACCGTGCCCGGCCAGGTGTTCTACAACGCGACGCGCAAGCTGGTTCTGCGCGGTGTAGACGGGATCGTATTCGTTGCCGATTCACAGTGGGACCGAATGCGGGACAACGTGGAGAGCTGGCGGAACATGCTGGAGAACCTGGCCGAGTACGGTTACGACCTGAACAACATCGCGTACGTGCTGCAGTACAACAAGCAGGACTTGCCCCGGGTGGCGAGCGCCGAGTACCTGGAGTACGTGCTGAACAACGGGCCGCGGCGCGTGGCTTCGTTTGCCTCCGTCGCCACCGAGGGCCGGGGAGTATTTGAGACTCTGAACGCGATCTGCAAACTGGTGCTACACAAGCTGTCGTCGAAACCTTAGAGGCTAGGGTGACTATCACGGCCCAGACTCCTCAGCCTTAGCCGTTGCGCGGGGCAGCGTACGGGGAGCGGCGAGGTGGCTCTGGTTCGCTGCGGGAGGTGCTGCCGGTGACGGGCGAAGACTTCGTAATGTATGCAGAAGACGTGGAGGCGATGGACGCCGAGCTGGGTCGCTTTCTGGAGGAATCCGAGGCGCAGTGCTGCCTGTTGGTCCACCGCCATGGTCAGTTGGTGGCCAAACGGGGGCACACCCAGCAGTTGGACACGACCTCGCTGGCAGCATTGGCGGCGGGGGCGTTCGCTTCCACCAAAGAGATTGCGCGTCTGGTCGGCGAGCCGGAGTTCTCGGTATTGTTCCATGAGGGCGTGGACGAGCACATTCATGTGTCCCTGGTCGCCGAGCACATGATCCTGGTGAGCATCTTCGACGATCGGACAACCATTGGCATGGTGCGCCTCTACGCTGCCGAGGCGGCGCAGCGTCTGGGGGAAGTCGTGGAGCGCATGAAGGCACGCGAGTCGGCTCCTCTGGAGGGTCTCGAGACTGCGGCGGGTCAGACCGACCTATTTGCGCCGGAGCCAGGAGCGGCGGACGAGGAAGCCACCACCGGCGACTCATCAGGAGAAGAAACGCCTCCACCCACCCGCTGAGGGAGCGTGGAGCGCTGCTCTGGAGGTAACGAAGACCTTGCAGGAACGTCAGGCAGCGGGACGGGCCCTAACTGGAGCTTGCACCACCAGCTTGCAGGTTGTTCTGAGCTTGGTGGGCGCCGACGCGGGTCTGCTGGTGCAGCACCCGGGAAGCGAGGCTGACGGCGAAGTGTTGGGCGCCGTGGGACTGGGACAAGAGTCCGCGCGGCGGATCGCCCAGGCTTTTGTGCGGATGGAACGTCCCGGCTCGGCCGAAGGACCGCAGGAGGCCTGGCGTCTTGATGCCTTGGCGGGCACCCTGTGGCCCTCGTCGGGACGGGGGATGGTTTGCACAACGTTGATGGTGTCGAGAGCGCCGTGGGCGTATCTGGTGCTGATCTGGGATGTGGCCGAGAAGATGCCACGGGATGTGTTGGAACGCTTGCGGCCGATTGCACGGCAAGTGACGCTGACCATCGAAATGGCGCTGGAGCGGGATGATCTGGAACAGCGAGTGGAGCGCCTGGCCGGGCGCATTGCCCAAAGCTTCTTCCGGCAAACGGACCTCCATGAGGCCTGCAGTAGCGCGTTGGCGTGCATCGAGTCGCGAGAAGCTTCATCGGAGCTGGCCAGCCTGGCGCGGTTATTATTCGGAGCGACATATGCGGCATTGTTGGGGCCGGGCGAGGAGGCGCGATTCCAGATCATCGCGCACGTGGGCGAATCGACCGATAATGACGATTGGCTGGCCGAAAGCGAGCACATTCTGGAGCTGGCCGCGCGTGATCGTACCAGCATCGTGTTGACCGGTCCGGCGGGAAGCGACCGCCCGGATGTGGTGCGGATTGCGATTCCGGTGGGTGCAGAGGAGAGAGAGCCGGGCGAGGTCCTGGTCCTGGAACACGTGTGTGATCAGGAAGTGCCTCCGACTGAATTCCAGGGGCAAGCAGTGCTGGAGCATTTGGCAGAGATCCGCAGCGAGATCGGGACCATGTGCCGCAAGGCCCAGAGCCTTCATCTGGACTCGATCATGGCGCTGGCCGACGCTGCGGACGCCATTGACCCGTACACGCGGGGCGAGACCGACGAGGTGCGGCGGCTGGCTACGGAGTTGGGCACGCGACTGGGGTTATCGCCCGAGCGCCTGGAGAATCTGGGTTATGCCTGCATGCTCCGGGACCTGGGGATGATCACCATCAGTCGGGCAGTGCTACACCAGCCGGGCGCGCTGAGCGAAGAGGACTGGGACTGGGTCCGGCAACACCCGGGGTTGGGCGCGAACACCCTGGACCCCATTCCCTACCTGGCTGAGGTGGCGCCACTGGTGCGGTGGCATCACGAACGATACGACGGCTCCGGGTATCCCGATGGTCTGGCCCGCGAGGCGATCCCGTTGGAAAACCGGATTATCTCGGTGGCGGAAGCCTTCTGCGCGATGACTTCGGAGCGTGCTCATCGGCCGGCTACAACGCCGGCGGAGGCTCTGGCCGAGATTCGGCGCCTGAGTGGGAGCCAGTTCGACCCGGCGGTCGTGGAGCACTTGGCCGCGATTGTGTTGTGAAGACCGCAGTTCGAGGGAGTAAGGCGAATCACTGTGGCACTCACGGGCTCGCTGGCAGAGATTGAACCGGCCGACCTGATGCAGCTTATCGCCATGGGACGCAAGAGTGGCGTGCTGAGCGTAGACGACGGGGGCCGGCGCAACGTGTTCTATTTCCGAGACGGCCAGGTGGTCCATGCTGTGTCCAGCGATGATCAGCCGCCGGTGGAGGTGGTGTATCAGTTTGTGGGGCAGAGCACGGGCCGTTTCCGGTTTGAGGGACGCGTTCCGGAGTGCGAAGATACAATCAAACAGTCCACGGAGAGCCTGGTTCTGGAGGGGATGCGCCGGCTGGACCACGAGAGGCGGATCGAGCAACATCTGCCCGACGAGCACTGCCGCGTGGTCGTAGGAGGCGATCGGCGGGCCGGCGGAGAGATGACGTTGAACTCCGACCAGGCACGAGTTCTGCTGCTGGTGGACGGCGAGCGGACGATCGGGGAGATTGTTCGAGAAAGCCAGCTCTCGCGGTTGTCTGCTCTGGAGGCGCTCGGCGAGCTGCTGGACGAAGGGATCGTTCAGGCACTTCCGGCCGCAGAGAGACCGAGGACACCGCCGCCGGAGCCGCGACGAGTACAGACTCCGCCGCGGCCCGGTCGGGAACGACAGTTGATCACGACACAGATCCTGCAACGAGTGATTGATCATCTCGAGGGAATGTGAGCCGGCATGGTCTCTGTGAAGGTGCTGTTCGCGGTCGCGGACGACGATACGAGGAAACGGCTACTGGACACTCTGAGCGATCTCATTGTGTCACCGAGGCCCGACGGCGAGCGAGGCCCTCTGGCCGCAGGCGCACAGGAGCGGGCCGTGCAGTTCGCCCGTATTGAGGTGGCGCCGGATCTGGCCCTTCACATTTATGTGATTCGGGCCCAACGCGGCAGCGAGTACCTATGCCGGATTCTGGCGCGGGATATTGCAGCGTACGCGTTGGTGGTTGAGCCGGGCAAGCCGGAGGCGCTGGAGGCGGCCAGGTATGTGGGTGGGGCCTTGCGCAGCGCTTGCCAAGCGCCACACTTGCTAGTGCTGACGCAGGCGTCGCCGGACGGCAGCACCATCGTGCGGCAAGTTGGTCTGCCCGCGGACACGCCGGTGACGAACAAGGATGTTAGCCGCTGGGAAAGCGTGCGAGACATGATGTGCGATCTGCTGCGGGTCGCCAGTGCTGCGGTGGAGCACAACCGCCAGCCCGCGTAGATCCGGTGGGACGTGTACGGGGCACGCAGGTGAACGCGGAAGTCGGAACGATGAACGATGAATCAACGGCTCCTTCGCCCTCCGGTTCGCGCTGCGACGTCGCGTCTTTGGCTCTCGCCGTTTCCAGTTCCGCGTTGTGCGTTCCGCGTTCATCGTTCGTTGCTCTGGAGGCGCTCGGTGAGCTGCTGGACGAAAGGACACAGAGGCACTGTTGAGTGGAAGAGGTGAAGGACTAGTGGCTCCGGGACTGATGGACCGGCTGACGGGTAAGAAGGAGATTGTGGGGCTGGATGTGGGTAGCCACACGCTGAAGGTCGTGCGCATCAGCAAGGATCGGGGCGGGGTGGAGGTGACGCACCTGGCAACGGCGCCGACGCCCGAGGGGGCTCTGGAGAATGGCCTGGTGGTGAATCGTGAAGAGCTGACCGACGCGATCACAGAACTGATGGCTTCTCAGGGACTGGAGGGCTCGCCGGTCGCCACTGCCGTGACCGATCCTTCCATGGTTGCCACGGTGATCCAGCTCCCGCGTTCCTTGCAGTCCACGATTCACACGTCCATTCGCTTTGAGGCGCGCAAGCACGTGCCTTTTGATGTGGATCAGAGCGTGGTCGAGTGCCAGGTGCTCGATCCGCAAGACAAGCACAATGAGAATATGAGTGTGCTGCTGGTGGCGGTGCGTCGGGAGGTAGTTGAAGGGCGTGTGGAGGTGCTGGAGGCCGCCGGGCTGGATCCGGTGATCGTGGATGTGAAGCAGTTGGCGACGATGCGTGCGCTGCTTTATGGGAATCAGGATCCCTCGATTTTCCACCAGACAGTGGCCCTGGTCCGCATTGGCGCGGCGTTCACAGAGATTACGATGGTGCGCAACGGTGCCTTTGTGCTGGCTCGTATTGTGCCGATAGCGGGGACCAACATGGACCGCGCCGTGATGTCGACGCTCAGCGTGGATGCGGCTGAAGCGCGGCGGCTGAAGGAGACACTGGCCAGGGCGGCGACCCGGGAAGAGCTAGCCTCGCTTCCGGAGGACACTCGTCAGGTTTCGCAGGTTATCCATCCGGTGCTGGAGGAGATCGTACGGGATATTCAACGCTCGTTTTACTACCTAGCGTCGCGTTTGAACATTGATCCGGCCTCCAGTCCTGTCGAGCGCTTGATGTTGACGGGCGGTGTGGCCCGGATGGCCGGCCTGGACAGCTATCTGGCGACCCAGTTGGAAACCAACGTGGAGGTCTGCAACGTCTTCCGTGCACTACCGTTGGCCGCTCCGGCTTTCAGTGCGGCCTACTTGGCCGAGGTCGCGCCCGTGTTCGCGGCGGCAGTCGGCATGGGATTGAGCGATGTGATGCGGACCGGGAAGTTTCCCTTCGCCGGGGAACCAGAGTCAGACGCGCTTCTCGTGGAGGGCACGGCGACCACGGGCTAGCTCGGCGCAGTGCGGCGCCGGCTCCAGGGCGATAGGAGAGGCGATCAATCATGATCGAGCTCAATCTAGTAGCGGAACGAATGAGGCAGCGGCAATTCGCCGAGACTTTGCAGCGCGTGGCCTTTTTCGCCTGCCTCCTGTTTTTTGTCGCGGCGGTCATTGCTTTCACGTACGTGGTACGCCAGAGCGTGGAGCTGAAGACTCAGATTGAGTTGACGCGCGGGGAGCTGGCCAAGGCGCAAGAGGTGAAAAGCCGCCTGGACGAGCTGCAAGCAGAGATCAGTGCGCAGGAGCCTCTGGTGCGCCTCTTGGTCCAGGCGCATGAGAGCGAGGTGCACTGGTGTCGCGCTTTGGATGATGTGCTCACGGCCTTGCCCGCTGAGGCGACAATCGATTCCCTGGTATCGTCCGACACTTTGTACCCGCGCGTTAGCATCGAGGGACAGCGAGCGATGCGGCGGCCGCGCCACGGGCTGACCATTAGCGGCGTCGCCGCGAGCAATGAGCTGATCGGCGAATTCATGGCCGCCCTGGCGCGGACGTCGTCCATTGATGAGACCCATTTGAACTATGCGCGCCGTCAGGATGATGAGGGCACTGTCGTCTACCAATATGAGATCATAGCACTGCTGAAAGAGGGGGCTTGAGTTATGTCGCGTGCCCTGGCCAACAAAACCTTCATTGTCCTCGTTGTTCTGGGGCTCTGCTTTCTGTTGGTGGGCGTCGCGGTCGTTCTGGTGGGGATTGGCAGCGTCAAGCGGCTCAGCGCCGAGCAGAAAGCGGCCAAACAGCAAGTGCGGGAGATCCAAGCCGCGATCCAGGGGCAGAACATCGAGAGCCTGCGGCGCAGGAAGGCAGAGCTGTCCAAGCTGCTGTCGGTGTTGGGTGAGGAAGTCGAGTCGGAGGAGTATGTTCCAACGCTCCTGGAGCAGATCGAGACCTTGGCCTGGAGGACGGGCAACGACATCAAGGAGACTCGACCGGGAGAGTACCGCAAGGGGAAGCTGATCCCCGGAACCGAGATAGCGTCCGCCGAAAAGGAGCAAAAGACGGGCGACCAGGGCAACAAACAGCAGGGCAAGGAAGCTGCGCCGGTGGGGGGGCAGCGGTACAACGAACTGGAGATCCAGCTTCGGATTGCCGGTAGCTACAAGAGCACGTTCGAATTGATTCAAAGGCTGGGTTTCCTGCGGAAGATGATCTATGTGCGGAACATCACGTTCCGCAAGAACCAGGCGTTGATTCTTCGCCCCGACGGGCAATATGAGGGTGACGTCCTGCTCGACATGACCGCCTACGTGACCGAGAAGGCCAAGGGGTTCCCCCTGACGCTGGAGTTTACCGTGCACTAGCAGTCGTCCGCCGGCAAACATGGTGCGGAGGAGTTCGCATAATGCAGCGACAGAAGAAGACACCCACATGGCAGTATGTGTTGCTGATCATTGGCCTCATCGGTGTAGCGGCGAGTTTTGGGAACATGGGGAAAAAGATGGGCTGGTGGGGGCGGCCGATCAACATCAAGGCCAAGGATGCCGTCACTCGGAAGGCCGAGGCGCCACCCGTCGCGGCCAAGACGACGGGCGCGGAGAAGTCGGCGGGTGAGCCGACGGCACCCAGCCAGCGGAAGACACCGGCGTTGGAGGACCTGGCGGTGCAAGATGAGCTGGCCTCGATTTCGCTGAGTGACCGTGATCCGACGGCGCGGTGGTACAGCAAGCCGGAGAGGACGCAGACCGCTACCGGGCCGACTGTGGCTCAAGGCGCTCCGGCACACGTTGCGCCCCCCACGCCTCTAGCTGCGTTCCCGGCGCCCTTGCCCGGAGCCGGTGCGCTGCCGGGGCCGTCGCAGGCAGTGGGGCGGCCGACCGGGGCGCTGGAGGTTGCATACGCTCCGGCCCTGCCGGAGCGAGTGCGCCGGCCGAGGCGTGCCGCGCGGCTGGTGGGCACAATCACGACGGCGGACGGCCGGGGCCTAGCCGTAATGGAGTCCGGAGGTGAGGGAGCAGGACCTGCCGCATACGTTCGGGCAGGCGACGAGATGAGCGGGCGTCGGGTGGTGCGAGCTGTCTCGCGCGGCCGCGTCGAGTTGGGCGGCGCCTTCCGGAGGGAAGTGCTCGAATTGAGCACTCCCGGCGGGGTGCGGGAGGCAAGCGGCCCGGGCAGCTAGCAGCCCCTTGCTCACCACATCAACGATTGAAGCCAGAACTGCAGTCTTGAACCATTATTGTCAGCACTGATCGTAGCAGCAATCGAAGTCAAGGAGGGGCCTGACCATGCAAGCCACCACGCGACATGCCCTGTTCGTCTTGCGGCTCAAGGCATTCGTTGCCTTGATCGGGCTGGCCACAGGTAGTTGGGTCTTGGCGGGCGAGAGCCGGACAGTGGCCAGAGCGGGAATAGGCGGGCAGCTTGTCGGGGAGCGGGCAGAGCCGACCGTGGAAGCGATCACCGTGCGAAACACGCGGGGACGCCTCATGATCGAGATCGCTGCCAGTAAACCGACGGCCTTTCAAACAGTGGCCCTCAACGACCCGGACCGGTTCATCGTGGACCTGCCGGAAGCCCGTTTGCCGCGCCACGAGTCCCGAACTATCAGGCCAGACGATGGACCCGTTGAGCTCGTCGAAGCCTCGATGCGAACCGACGGGGGTCGAGGGGTCCGTGTAACGGCTTTCCTCGACGGTCCGCGAGTTTGCACGGTCCGCCGGTTCGTGGATGGGCGCGGCGTCGTGGTGGAAGTGCAGGGCTCAACCACTGCGCCGTCTCAACGGAAGCCGGTGAGCCGAAAGGCCACTTCAGCGCACGGGTCACCTCCCTTGGCGCTGATGCGCAAGCCAAACCGGTCGGCGGCGGCTCAGCCGCCCCCGACGCTAGGTGAGCAGCCTTCGTTCTCGGCCCGTCTCAGGCGTGGTCTCCTGGCGTTGGTGCCGCACACCGGGGCAACGGTGAACGCCGAGAGCTGTGTGGCGCCGGCGCAACCTGGACCGAACCGGATAACACCGCCGCGCAGCAGCATCGCCTCACAGGGAGGGCCTCTACCCGTCACCTTGCCGGAACCTCAGCTTGCGTTGCGGCCCAGTAGGACGCCGCCGACGCCAACAATGGTGGCCGAAGCGCCGGCAGCGCCGTCTGGAGTGCAATCGCCTCAAACCGTGCTCACGCTGCCCGCGAACACCCTCGCGGCTAAGTTACCCCCCGTCAAGGTGGAGGGCGAGGACACGGCTGCGAAGACCCCACAACGCGATGGCGGGCCGGTGGTCGAGTCCTTGCGTCGTGAGGGGGGCAAGCCCTGTTTCGGGATTGTAGCCCATCTGAGCGAGGCCCCGGAGTTCACCGCGGAGCGCCGCACGAACCCGTTGCGGTATGAACTGTTCCTGCGGAATACACGCGTGGCGAAGGACTGCGCCACGAAGCTGTTGGGCGATGGTCGGCTGGTGAAGAGTGTAGTGCTACGGCCGGAGGATCAGGGCGCTCGCCTCATTCTCGACCTCACGGAGCCCTCGGATTGCCGAGCCTATCTGCGGCCCGATGAGCCGGTGATTGTGGCAGAAGTACGGCACCGTCCCGGAGCCTCTTCGGCACGAGAGTTAACGGCCCGGCCGGAGAGCGTGCTTGGGCCCGAACCGACGGGCTCGCGCTTGGCGATGCAACAGCCGGCTCGGGATGAACGGGGGGTTCAGGTCAAGCCACGACAGCAGCTCGCTCAGCGTGGAGAGCCCCTGATCAATGTGGACTTCCAGGAGGCTGATATCCGCGACGTGCTATCCGCCATCGCGCGGTTCGGCCATCGCAGCATCATCTTCAGCGACCAGGTTACCGGTAAGGCGTCGCTGCACTTGACCAACGTGACCGAGCGCGACGCCATGGACCTAATCTGCAAGCTGCGGGGGTACGGGTACGTGTTGATTGGCGACACAACCTATGTGGTCGGTCCACCGGAGGAGATTGCCAAGTTACCAGGTGGACGGGTTGTGCTGGGCACGGAATTCACCTACCAGACCAAGAATATCGCGCCCTCGGAGGTGGTTTCGTTCTTCAGTTCTCTGCCGGGATACGAGGATGTTCAGATGACGCCGGTTGATGCGGCGAACCTCGTGGTAATCTCGCACGTCAAAGATCCTGCGGTTCGGGAACAGATCGAGGACTACCTCCAGAAGATTGACGTGCCACCACCACCGGAGAAGCGGTGGTTGGAATTGGCCTATCTGGCTCCGGAGCGGGCTGCCAGTGCGCTACATCAGATGCTGCCGGACTTGACGGTGCGCACCCCAGGCAAGGAAGTGGAAGGGCGTGTGATACGGGTGGAGGGAGACCCGAAGTTGGTGGCGGACGCGCAGGAACTGATCTCCAAGCTTGACGTCGAGCCGCCCCCGCCCGCCGAGGACCTGGGGCCGCAGGTGGTGGTCGCTCATCCTGTGGACTACATGCGGACCCGTGCGGCGGAGAACCTCCTGCTGGCGCTGTTCCCGGAAGACCAGTT
>JALGUG010000442.1 GCA_029820995.1 Candidatus Zipacnadia bacterium | reverse complement strand
CTGACCCGGTAGAACTTGGCGAACGACCGCCGGTTCCACACGGCGTCGCCTGCGTAGGCGGGGTTCATCAGGATGTCGCGGATGCTCGTCATGGCCCAGTCTTCGCTGTGCATCCTCGACCACTTGCCGTTGCGGGGAGACGGTACGCCCTTCGCGTTCAACTCGTCGGCGATCTTCTTGAAACCGTAGCCGTCGCGCACGTAGAGGCGGAAGATCTCCTGGACCACCGCGACCCGCCCGGGGTCGCTGGGCACCAGGCGCGCCCGGTCCTGCTTGGAGACGAGCAGCTTGTCGCCGCGCCCAAGAGTCCGCTGAAGCTCGCCGTCTTCGTTTAGCACCTGCTTGCTGCCGTCAGGCATGTAGCGTACGACCATCAGGAACTCGCCGGCGGCGTTGAAGTAGGCCAGGTCGTAGCCGTAGGGCGGCACGCCGCCGAGCCACCACCCGCCGTCGGCCTTGCTCAGCAGGCCGCGGATGGTCACCTTCGAGAGGTCGCGGAGTTCCTGGCGCGCCTGCCACTGCTTGACGGGCAGGAGCAGGTCGTCCGTGTCGTCGCCGTTGAAGTTCTCGGCGACGTAGATGACCTCGACGCCTGCCTTGCGAAGCAGGTAGCGGTAGTGGCCGGTCTCGTCGTTGTCGAGCCGACCGAACCGCTTCACGTCATAGACCAGCACGTACTGGAACGGACAGCCCGGCTGCTGGGCGTCGTGGATCATCCGCAGGAACGCCGCGCGGTCGGCGGCCCCCGCGCCGCTGATGGCGTCGTCGGCGTACCAGTCCAGGATCTCGTAGCCTGCCCGTCTTGCGTAGGCCTCGATGGCCTTCCGCTGATCGCCAAGCGACTGCTCCTGGCGGTCCGTCGACCGCCGCACGTAGCCCGCCGCCGGCTCGTGGCTCCGCTTTCTCGTCATGTTCGGCATCCTGGTCTCCTTTCCCAGAAACTATCTTCTCGGAGCAACATACAGGCGTCCCCGGGCGCCATAGTCAAGTAGTTTCTGGCGGAATCTCCCGGGAATCGGCGCGGGTGTGCCCTCTGCGGTAGCGGCGGAGCAGCAGTTCCAGCACGAGGCGGAGGCCGTCGGCGATCTTCTCCTGTTGCTGGCCCGTCGGCGTCACGACTTCCACCACGAAGCGCACGCTCTCTTTTACATCGCCCTTGGCATTCCGAGTTGGGTCGTCGGCGTGTTCCGTCACCGGGCTTCTTCTTTCTGTCTACGTCCCCACGTCACCTGCGTACTTACCACGATGGTTTGGGTTTTCCTGACGCTAATCCCGCGCATGTTTTCGAATGCCCTTGGGCACTACGGCATATAGTGCCTGGCCGTCTTCCAGAAGCTGAAGCGCATGCATAAGGCTCGATTCCGCCCGTGTACGTGTTCCGGAAGCGCCTCTGGCTACCAGCTCGGAAGACGCCACACGCGGCAACACGGGGCGAAGCGTGGCCGTCTGTGGCAACAAGAAGGCTGCGCCCGCGCCGCTTGTACGGCGCATTCCCGAGCTCGGCTCTCTGTCCATCGGCCTGGCAATGCTGCAGCTTGTGGCTCACGGCCGCGTCCCTTCGCTCAGGCGGTACCGCTCGGCGAGCGCCGGGTTGACATTCTCCTCGCCGACGCGCGCGATATAGCGGCGGACGATCAGGTCGCAGTACCGCGGGCTGATCTCAGTTCCGAAGCAGCGGCGCCCTGTTGCCCCCGCAGCTATCAGCGTAGTGCCGGAACCGAGAAACAGATCGAGCACGATCTGACCGGGCTCGGAGCTGTTTGTTATGGCGCGGACGGCCAGCTCGACGGGCTTCGAGGTCGGGTGCCCCTCGTTTCGCCTGGGTTTGTTGCAGCGCCAAAGGGTCGAGGCGTTCGAGGGCCCGAACCAACGCGGCGCCTTGCCGATTTTGTGACAATACGCGATTGGCTCGTGCGCGTACTTGTACTGCGCATACGGCGTGTGCGTGAACGAGTTTTTCGCCCAGATGATCGTGGCCCGCCGCGTCCAACGCGCTGCTTCCAGGGCGTGGATGAGTTCGTGGTCGCGCACGTCCGCGAAGAACACGTAGGCGGCAACGTGCTCGTCGCTGAAGGTGTAGGCGTTGCCAAGGGCGGCGGTGATCAGCTCTAAGTACTGCTTCGGTCCGAGGTCGTCCCACTCCGGGTCGTAGCCTATGCCGTAGGGCGGGTCCGTGAAGACAAGAGAGGCCAGCTCGCCGCCCATGAGACACTCCACGTCCCCGGAGCTTGTTGCGTCCCCGCACAGAACACGGTGCGGCCCGAGCCGGAGGAGTTCGCCGGGCTGTGTGATGGGCTCCGGCGTTGCCTCGAGGGTCGCCTCGACGTCGAAGGTCTCTTCGACCTGGGGACGCTGCGCCTTTCCCGGTCGGTACTCGAGCAGCCTGCCCGCGAG
>JALGUG010000441.1 GCA_029820995.1 Candidatus Zipacnadia bacterium | reverse complement strand
GAAGTGCCACGAGGCAGGACGCCGCGCCGCTGCATCACCCTTCAGGTATCGAGCATGAGCCAAGGCATCCGCCCCGGGGTGCGGGTTGCCGGTGTCGTGGATCGTGATATACCGGGGGCCGTCGAGCTGGAGCCCGGGGCGATTACGACGGCCGCGCGGGATGAAGTCCTCGACGATCGTCAGCATACGCATTCACATCCCCGCGTCGGTCTCGTGCTTTCGGTCACGCTCGAGCACGGCCTTGTCCGACATCTTCCCCGACGCAGCCGCCACGAGGAACCCGTTGAAGAGCGCGAGCAGGATCGACGACCAGCCGAGCTCCGCACCTTGGGCAGCCGTCGCTGCCAAGAGCACCAGGAAGCCGACCAGGACGGCGTAGAGGTCGGTTCCCAGGAGCCGCGGCCATACGGTGTCCACGAGGCGTTTCGTGTAGGCGACGATGAGGTACGTGACCGCGGCTGCGCCCGCCAGAGTCCCGAGCACATCCCACGAGAAGAGCACGTCAGGCATCCTTCACCCCTCCCTTCCGAGAGCTTGTCCTAGCTGGTCGATCTTCTTCGCGCGTGGTCCAGGAGCTCGTCGAGCATGGCCTCCTGGCGCGCTGTCCGCTCCATCAGCTTGGACAGGCAGGCCCGCAGGGCCTCAAGGGCCTCCGTGTTGTTGCGGATGACCTCCGCTAGGCCGTTGCTGTTGCGCCAGCGGACGAGCTGTCCCGCGAGGTAGAGCACGCCCGCGACCGCGAGCGCCGCGACCCCGTATTCTGCTACCTCGGCACCCGGCATCGCCACCACCTCCCGCCGCAAACTGGATCTGGACGTGCAGAAGCCGCCCGATGAGGCGGCTCAACATGCCAGGGCACCTCGGAGGGCGACCATGCAAGACGTTCCGGGGCGTCCGCTATTCGAGCCAGATTCTGTATGTTCTTAATACTCCATAAGCGCCTGGATAGTAGGTGCAATGGAAATGAACTCCAATGTAATACTCCCCCGACAGTCCTGAAACATCCAGCACCTCCTCGGTTCGCTCTGTTGGGGTAGCGGACCAAATGTTAGCATCGTCATCCGAATAACCATCCGGATTTGTCGTAGCATGCAACCTGCGCTCGGCATAATGCGCTGATTCACCTGTGTGCTCCCATTCGATATGGACGGTGTTAATGTTCGTTAAGTCAACGGGCTGATCTATTACCCATGTATAACCGGGTACGGTGAAATCGGTATCTGCTCTAATATAGAGATGGTCGCTTTCTCTAGTCGCCGTTATATAATCTTGGTTCCCCTCCGTATAGCCCTCGATCCAGCGATCCTCGTAAGCTCCCTCATTATAGATGTATCCTTGCGCATCAGGCCACAGAGCTCTCCCCACCGCGCCCATCAGCGCCCGCATCGCCACCCCTATGGGCATGTCCTCACCCCCTATGCTGGTGTTGCGAAGGCGGCCCCGGCAAGAAATCCGTACCACGTCGTGCCGCCGTCTGTTGTGACGAAAGTGAGTATGTCGATGGCATTGGCATCCGTGGTTAGGCTGGGCGCACTACCTCCAGCCCACTTCACCGACGCGGGCCAGGTCACCGTCCGTCCGCCAGTGGCATCCTGTTTCAGGATCAAGGTGAAGCTGCCCGCTTTGCCGCTGGCTGGCGGATTGGTGAAGGTGAAAGCACAGTTGGCCGTCAAGGTGATCTCGAAGACATTACCACTCTCAAGGTCGATGGTATAGTTCGCCCCGGAGTCGGCAGCGACCCGCGTCTCGGCGTAGTCCTTGATCTCAGGGCGAATTACCTTGTTGTCGGCGTGGTTCATGTCGCCGTCGAGGGTGTCGCCTGCTTTGTTGACCGCGCCGATGTCGGCAGGCCCTAGCGCGTCGTCGCCTCCCGAGGCGTGGCGTGCCTTATGCGCCGTCAGGTCCAGCCCGCCGAGCACCCCGACGCTCTGCCACGCCGCACCGTCGTCGTAGCTGATTTCCAGCGTGTCCGAGGATATGAACCACCGACCGGCTGTGCCTGCCGCAGGCCGGTTCGCTGCCGTATCGACCAGCACAAGGCCGTACACCTCGTTGTGCCCGGTCTTGGTGTGATGGGCGTCGCTGGTCTCGGCATGAGTGTCGAGATTGTCCTGGACACCCGCGGCCGATCCCGCCGGGTCGGCTCCCGCCTGGGCCGCGGTTACGGAGTGTGGGTTTTCGGTATTAGCCTCGTGCGCAGTCAGAGCAGCCTGGACAGCGTCCACGTAGGCCTTCGTGGCGGCGTCCTGGGCGCTTTGTGGGTCCAGGAGCTCGGTGATGCGGAACCCCGCCGCGTCGAGGTTCTGCGCCAGTGCCTCCGCTACCCAGGGCGGGATAGCCTTCCCACAGAGGCCCGCGTCGCTACGCTCGTCCGTGATGTCCCCCGCATATATCTCC
>JALGUG010000440.1 GCA_029820995.1 Candidatus Zipacnadia bacterium | reverse complement strand
GACCGGCCGGGGCAGTACCGCGGGGAGGTTCACTTCGTCTATCTGGCGGTCCCATAGGGGGTAGCCTGCACCATGCGCAAACCTGCGCTGATCACCGGCTTGGTGGCGACATCCATGTTCGTTCTCTGTGTCGTGGCGAAGGCCGACAACCCGTCGTTCTGTCCCCCCGGGCCGCGGCCCGGGCCGACGCTGACCGTGATCGCCACAATCCGTCCCCAGCTTCAGATTGAGATCAATCCGACCTCCGTCGAGATAGGCACCACCGGTGAGCCGGGCGAGTTCCATGCCGAGACCCCGATCGCCGTACGCGTGGCCTCCAACTGCGGCGACTGGACCGTCAAGTGCGAAGCCACACCCTTGGTGTCGGACGTCGGCGCCATCCCGCCGGAACGTATCCTGGTCAAGCACGACGGCACCAGCGGCGCCTGGGTGTCAATGGGCGGCGAGCAAATCATCGCCCAGGGCCATGCGCAGCCGCCGGCGCTCGTCAATACGCTGTTCGTCGGAGTGCAGACCCAGTGGGCCGACCGACCGGGCAGATACATCGGGCAGCTCAACTTCAGCTACCTGGTGACACCGTAGGAACTCCTGCCATGAGGCTGCCAATCTACATTTGGGCCTTGTGTCTCGCCTTGACCGGGCTTGCTCCCCCCAGGGCCGCCGGGCAGGTGACGCTACGCATCACGCCGCCGATGGTCGAGCTGCGCGTTCCGCCCGGCGGCCTCCATAGCTTCCCGATCATTCTGATGAACGATGGGGAGCGGGGGCATTCGGTGCAGGCCAGCGTGAGAGGGCTCGGCATGGACGAGCAGGGCGGGCCGGTTGTGCTCAATGACGGGGGGGAGTGGTCCTGCGCGGACTGGCTCGAGCTGAGCGAGAGCGAGTTCCAGCTCCCCGCGGGCGGCCGGCACCGGATCACGGCGACCATCCGAGTGCCCCGCGGCGTCCGGGGAGGCCGGTATGCCGTGGTGCTGTTCCGGACCGAGGCGGCGAAGCTCCGGCGGCGCGGATCGGAGCTGTCGGTGGGCGCGATCACGGGGACGGTAGTCATGGAGACGATACCGCGGACCCTGCGGCGACGAGCCCGCATCGAGAAGATCGGGGTCGGCGCGGCGGAGCAGGGCGGCCTGGAGTTTGCGGTGCACTTCGCGAATGAGGGGAACTGCCATGTGACGGCGTCGGGGGTCATCCTGCTGCGGGATACGCGGGGGCGGATTGTGGGCCGGACGCACCTGCAGGTGGGGACGGGGACGGTGCTGCCGGGCATGACGCGGGTGTTCCCGGCGCTGTGGTGGAAGCGGGGGGGACTGGCGCAGGGGACCTACGCGGCCGAGGCGCGGGTCTCGTACCAGGGAGGGCCGGTCTGTCGCCGGCGGGTGGTATTCAGGATTACGCCGCCGCTCACGAAGAAAAAGGCGGGGAAGAAGGAGCAGACGCCCCGCTTGTCGAAGTGTGGCACAAGTACGACAAAAAGCGCGGCACGTGGGGGGCTTGCAGCCCATCCCGAGGCCGAGAACGGCGAATTGAGCGCCGTCCGAGGCCTTGGGATGGGCTCGTGAATTCAGGGTCGAAGCGGGGGACCGGGATAGGTAGCATTGGGGTGCGGTCTATCCCGGCCCCCGTTAGCCGGTTAGGCTGGTTACTTTGACGCTTGGGGAGGTGAAAAGGTTTCGTGCACTACGCGGCGGGTTCGCCGGCGGATCTTCTCGGGACGGGCTTCTGCGAACGTCTGCGACCCCGGACTGCTCCGTCGCCGAGAACGGACGCCGCCGCAAGATACGGCCCCAGCCGGCCCGGACCGGCAGCAAGGGCTCCGCAGCAGAATGCTGCAATTTGCGTACCCGGGCCCGGAACACTGCTGCGAACGGCCGCCGAGGCCCGAGGAGGGCCCCGCGACGTACCGGAGGGCAAATCCGCATCCCAGGAGACGTAACGGAAGGCGGGTGACCGGGACAACGCTCACCACCTTTCGGCCGCACGCGGGCGATTTCGCCCGCCAATCCAAGCTCCAGCCCCTGACTACGGTCGGGGGCCGCAGGAGGAGAACCTGAGATGCGTTATCTAGCTATTGTTGGGCTGCTGGCTCTGCTGGCCGTCCCGGCGTTGGCGGAGAACAGCGACCAGGACCAGGCGGCGGTCAGTCTGACAATCGAGTGCTTCATAGACGTTGCCCTGGCCCACTCTGGAGGGACCATCACGCTAACGAATGGCAACCAGCCGAAGGATAGCGGCACATACGACAACACGCTGACTGACGAGATCACGGTGGACACGAACTGCGCCAGCTGGAGCGGCACGGCTGCCATCACGGACAACGTGCTGACGGGCACAGGCACAGACCCGCACACGCTGCCGGCCTCGGTGTCGTCGGCGACTGCAACCTTCAGCAACGCCCAGGGGG
>JALGUG010000132.1 GCA_029820995.1 Candidatus Zipacnadia bacterium | reverse complement strand
CACCAGATGATCTCCTTCTGCAGCTCATTGGTGTCCTGGAACTCGTCCACCAGCACATACCGATACCGCCGCTGGCAGGCCGCCCGCACCTCCGGGTGATCTCTGAGCAGGTTGCGCGCGAGGATCTGCAGGTCGGAGAAGTCCAGCGCCGCGCGCCGGCGCTTGGCGGCCGAGAACGCCTCTCGCGCCTGCCCGTACTCCGCGATCAGCGCGTCCGTCAAGTGGGCCGCCATGTCGTCCTGGGCGCCCGGCCTGAGGTGCGAGCCGTCGCCTTCCTCTGCCTTGAGCTGCCCCAGCCGCTTCACGGCAGCCCTGACTTCGGCCAGCACCTCCTTCGAGGGCCACTTGCGGTGCTGTCCGACATTAGGCCTGCAGGCTGACAGCAGCGCGCCCCAGGCCGCGACACGGTCCGGATATGGTCGGCCGTCGTCATTCACCACCGCGGCCTCGGCCAGAATGCGGCGTCGGTTGACCTCCATCTTGTCGTCGGCATCACTGGCCTGGTGCGCTTCCAGCACCGCCAGCGCATCCGTCCAGGCTCCACTGCCGGTGACTCGCTCCAGCAACGCTGCCTGCGCTGCCTCCAGCGCCGCCTCCCACCGGTTCCGGCTAGTCCCGTTGCACGCCTTGAGCACTCGGTCCACGCGATCCCGCTCACTGAGCAGCTTGCGGAGCGCCTGCCCGACGCTGCGAAGACCCAGGCGGGCCACAAGCTGCCGCATGCCGTCCGACTCAGTCAGTCGCTGGAGGATGAACTCGTGCACGGTTTCGCGCAGTAGTGCCCGCGTCTGCATCTCGTCCAGCACCCCAAACTCCGGGTCCAGCGCCGCCTCAACGCACCATTCCCTGAGCAATCCGGCGCAGAAGGAATGGATCGTGCTGATCGGTGCGATCTCCAGGTCCCGCTTGATCTCCCGCCACCGCCGCCGCTCGCCGGCCTCCGCTGCTCTCATCTTCTCGTCGCATTTCTCCCGCACTCGCACCTTCATCTCCGCTGCGGCCTTCTCCGTGAACGTCACCGCGACCACCTCGGTCACGCCACAGCCGTCCTCGAGCAGACTGAGGTAGCGATCCACCAACACCGTGGTCTTGCCCGATCCGGCGCCGGCCGCCAGGAGCTGGTTGTGCTCGCGCTCCGCGATCGCTGCCTGCCGTTCTCGCTCGTCGCTCACGATTAGGCCCCCCGTACACGGCGAACGCGGGATCTACTCCCGCGTTCGATGTTCGCCTTGCTTGGGGCTGACCCCTACTTGTTCTGCTTCCCCTTGGCCTCTTGGAGCTTGCGGGCCGCTATCGGATCGCCGGGAAAGCGCTGCAGCAGCCCCGCCCACCATTCGAGCGCCTCGCCGTACAATCCCGCCCTCTCCAGCGAGTGACCCACCATTCGCTGCCATTGCACACGCGCCCCGCGCTGGGCCGCGCGCTTGAACAGCTCTACCGCCAGCTCGTATCGCTTTCGTGCGAACCGAAACATCCCGAATTCGAAGTACACGTCCGGCTTGTCGGGGTTGGCCGCAATGCCCCGGTTGTACATCATCACGGCCTCGTCGTCCCGGTTCATGCTCCACAGGAGCCACGCGGCGTTCGTCCAGGCCTCCACGTTCTCCGGGTCGAGAAAGGCCACTGCCTCGTTGCACCGAATCGCCGCGTCGTAGTCCCCGAGGTGAAAGTGCGCGTCGGATTCTTGGGCCAGGATGTTGCCTGCCTCGATGAACAGCAGCCCCAGGTCCTCCGGCAGCCACTGCTCCTCGTCCTCGCCGGCGGGCACCGCAACCAGCTTCTCCGGAGGCGCGATCAGGAAGTCGCCGATGCACCGCTGAATGTACGGCTCCTGCTGGAACCGCGACAGCCTCAGCATGCCCCGCGCCTGTTCAAGCCCTGACCTCGCCAGGGCCTCCGCCGCGTAGTACCGCACCCAGCGCGGTGCCTCTTGCAGCGCCTCCTTGGCCTCGTCCAGGCCGCGCCGATTGTCCAGGTTCAGCAGCGCAATCCCGGCGTGTCGTCGCACCGGCGCTGCCCGGTCATTCAGAAGCCGCCGCAGGGCCCGCTGCGCCCTAGGGTTGCCAATCTGCCCCAGCACGAAGGCGCTCCGCGCTCGCACGTCGGCGTCCTTGCTTTTCAGGCCACCCAGCGCCGCCTCCGTCCACAGGATGTGGTTCGTGAAGCGGTCCGGTCCGGGATGTCGTTCAATCGCCTCTGCCGGAACCGGCCTCCGTGCCGGGGGCGGCGGCGCCGCCACCGCAGTAGCGGCAACCACGCCGCAGGCTACCCACGATATCCATCCGCACCGCACCGTTATCCCCTTCTTGCCGGCCGCACTGCCGGCGGTTATCTCTTCCATTGCTCCTCCGTAACCGTCCTCAGCCAAGCGCTCCGCCGAACAACGTCGCTAGGCCCAACCCGATCGCTGCCAGCAGCAGGAGGGTCCCGGCCGTGCCAAACACCATTCCGGCAATGCCGGTCCCGCGAGCGCCTGCCTGGTAGGCCCGCCAACCCATCCACAAGGCCACCGGGCCCAGCGGAACGCAAAGGCAGGCGACGCTGGCCACGCCCAGCCCCAGGGCCCAATTGCCCAGGTTGCGCGCCTCCTCGCTGATCTCCTCGACCGGCGCGGCGGGCCCCTCCAGGACCGGGGCCGACGGCGGCGCGCCCGGCGGCAGCGGCGGGGGCGCTTGCGGCGTATCAATGTAGCCCGGGGCCGGCGGCGCCGGTCCGGGCGGCACTCCGGTGGGCGGCGCTGTGGGAGCCGCGGGCGGAGCCGGCGGCACGGCTTGCGGCGGAGCCGGCGGCATGGTACCCACGGACGGCCTGGGAGCGACCGGGGCCGCCTCCGGCGGTCTGGGCGCGACCGTTCCTGCCGGCTGCACGCGCGTTGAGCACCGCCAGCAGATCTCCTCCGTGCTGTATAGGATCGCTCCACAGTTGGGGCACTTGATCCGGTCCGGCGGCAGCTCCGACTCCGGCGGCGGCACCGGCGCGGGCGCCTCGGCCGGAGCCGACGGAGCTGCGGGAGCCACCTCGGCGGGAGTCGGCTCTTCTGCAGCCACAGGCGGCTCCTCGGGGCCTGCCGGCTCCTGTTCCGGGGCTCCTGGTCCCTCTTCGGCGGCCGCAGGCCTCTCCTGCGGCGCGGACAGGGGCTTCTGGCACTGTGGACAGATCGTCAGCAGGCCGCCCGGGGGGATCTCAGCCCCGCAATGAGGACATCGCTCTGTGCTCATTGGCTTACTCCTCCAGACGCTCAACCTGCCCTGCGCGTTCCGCGCGCCGCCCGATACGCTACGGATGAGGCACGCCGGCCCCGCCGGAGCCGATAACGGCAGCCATCATACTCGAAAACACAGCAAAATAGATGATCCCGAAGACGAACGACGCGACAAGCCACAATGTGCTCACCGCACCTAGAACAATTCCTGCCACCGCGGTCCCGCCGGCGCCCTCCTTGTTGGCCTTGATGCCGAGCCACAGCGCTACCGGTCCCAGCGGGCTGCAGCACAGTATCCCCGCAATGCCCAGTCCGAGCGCCCAGTACGCCAGGTTGAGCGCTGCCGGAGTCGGCTCGGTGCTGAGCACCGGCGGGGGGACCGGGGGCGGAGGGGGCGGACCCGGCGACACCGGCGGCGCCGCAGGACCCGACGGCTGCTCCCGCTGATCTTCCGCGGAAGCGCCTGCCGGCTGTGTTTCCGGCCTCTTCGGCGGCTCTGGCGGTGGCAGCTCCCGTTGGCAGCCGGGGCAGATCGTCATAAGGCCGTCGTCCACGTACTCGCGGCCGCAGTGGGGACAGCGTGCCATCCGCATCCTCGCGCCTCCTCACCCCATCAACTGTCCATCTTCGCCATGCGGCCCGCCACTACCTTGCTGGACCATCGGCGCCTCAGCCCAAATCTTCCGCCTCTAGAGGAAAGGAGGACCGCAGCGGCCAATACGAGAACTGTTGTGGGACGCTGCAATACAGCTCTTTTCGGGAGTGTCGGGCCAGGTGCGACCTTGGCTTTGTGTGCTGCCCTTGGCGCTGGTAGCCGCATTTGTCTGGACCACGGCGTTTGAGCGCAGCTTGACGACCGAGCCGGATGCCGCGGGCGAGTTCTACTGGACTTGCCGCTCCGCACGCGGAGAGGCCCAGGTATATCGGCCCGGCGCGCGGCACTGGACCGCGCTCGCCCCAAACGTCGCGCTGCAACCTAACGCCAAGGTGCGACTGGGTATGGGGGGTGTCGTCCTCTCGACACCGCGCGCCTCTGTCGAGGTCCAGTCTCGGACGCGCCTCCTAATCGGCGACGAGGGCCTGGTCTTACTGCACGGGGCGCTCGAGGTCCAGGCTGACCACAAGGCAAGACCCCTTGTGCTGCAGACTCCTCAAGCGCGCGTCACACTCCGTCACGGACGCCTGCACCTCGACCACGATCCCGATCTGGGCACCACGGTGACCGTCGTGTCCGGCCTGGCCGAGGCCGAAAGCTATGGGCGCGTCATTGCTCTCGGCCAGGGCGGCAGCGCCCTGTTGCCGTTTCGCAGTCTCACGCGGACCACGTCGCCGGAACTGCCGGCCGGCCACGACGGCCCGGCGGAGCGTCGGCTGGCTCAGCGTTTGGGCGAGCGCCCTTTGCGGCAGCAGCTCATCAGAGTCTCGGTCGCCGCCACGCGAACTTCCCAGGCGGCGGAGGTCGTGCTGCGATTGCCTGGCGGCGATAGGCCCTCTCAGACCCTCCACACTGTGCAAGGCGACGTGCGCCAGGTCATAGACGCCGCCTTCGACGCCCTGCCGAACCTCGACGAGGTGGATGTCAGCTCCGTCGTCCGGGACCCCCGGCGCCGCTATAGCCAGTGGCGGCCCGTCGTCTCCGTCGCCGCTCGTCGGACGGCGCACGAAGGCGCGACCGACGCCCCGCTGCCCCAGTATCTGGCGCGCTATGGGCGCGTGCGATATGACCCAACCCTCCTCCGCGACGGAGCGGCCTTCCCCGCCTCGGCAGTGACCTGGCGCCCTCCGGACTGGCGCCAAGCCTCCGGTCGGCCCACCACAAGCCCAATCGCATGCCACAGCGATGCCGGCCCCCGGATCGTGCGCGCCGTTCCCGCGCGGACGGGGCATCGTGCGGTCTGCCTGACTATTGATGATGGCCCGCGTCCGCTGATCACGCCGCTGACGCTCGCCGCCCTGCGAGAAGCCCACCTGAAAGCAACCTTCTTTCTCGTTGGCCGAGCCTGCCTCCAGTACCCGGAGCTCGTGGCCCGCATCCTTGCCGAGGGCCACGAAATCGCCAACCATTCATACACGCACGATACCATTGCCCTGCGCGACCCCGACCGAGTGGTACAGGAGGTGCGAGCCACAGACGACCTCGTGTTTCGTCTCACAGGCCGGCACACACGCTTCTACCGTCCGCCCGGCGGGCACAGCACCGGCCCCGTTGTCGCCGCGGTCAGCGCCGCCGGATACACGACGGCCCTCTGGACCTGCAACACGGGCGACTGGGCCGGAGGGCCGCCCGAGCGGATCGTCCGGCGCGCGCTGGAGGGAGCTCGGCCCGGCGCCGTCATCTTGCTGCATCAGGGCAAACTGGACACTGTGCGCGCCCTTCCCCGCATCGCCGTCGGGCTGCGTGAGCGCGACCTTGAGCCCCTGACACTGTCGCAGGCCTGCAATCTCCCCTTGCCGTCGCCACCCGGCGGGACCGCCACCTTTGCCCTGCTCTTGGGTGGACGCTCACTGCACCCGTAGCCCCGGAGGAGCCTCACGAACCGCTATGTCCCCTGAACCTCGCGCCCTGCGGCCCGACGAAGCCGGCGGCGCCGTTGATCTGCTCAATCGAGTCTTTTGGCTGGACGAGGGGAATCCGCCGGAGCTGCTCGATCTGTTCCCAGCCTGGTACCCGCCGCGGCACTGGGACCATCACCGCGTCTTGGAGGTTGGCGGCCGACTGGTCTCTCACGTCGGCATTATCGGCCAGCAGGTGCGCTGCGGCGAGGTGACCGTAGACGTGGCCGCAATCAGCGGGGTCTGCACGCTCAAGGGATATCGCAAGCGCGGCTATGCCTCGGCGTGCCTGAGCGACGCGATCCGCATCATGGAACAGTACGGCTACGACCTCTCCATACTCTGGACCGGGATCCCGGAGTACTATCGCCGCTGGGGCTACGAATATGCCGGCCGGACCGTGGACTATCAAGCCCCCGAAGCCGTCTTGCGCCGCATCGAGTCACCTGAGCTGACTGTTGAGAGGTACGAGGCGCGTCCTGGCCAGCTTGAGGAGCTGTTCGCGCTGTACGAAACCCAGCGCTACCGCCTGGTGCGAACGGCCGACAACATGGCTCGCGCCCTGACCGCTATCCGCCGCTGGGCCTGGCTGGCGCGACGCGGCGCGCGAGCGGAGGCCTATGCCGTTGTCGGCTCACCGTGGGGCGCTCCGCGGCTGCAGATCTATGCCGGTCCGCCGCGGGTAGCCGCCGCCGCTTTGGCCGCGGCTGTCGCCCATGTGCCCGCCGAGACAATCAGCCTCTCGCTGCCGCCGGGCGATCCGCTCGGCGCCCTGCTGCAGTCCGAGGGCGTGCCCGCCAAAGCCGGCGCCCAGGGCATGATCAAGCTCCTACAGCCCGGGCGCCTGCTGCAGAAGTTCGGCCTCGACCCGGCCCAACTACCGCCACTCCCTCCTCGCGATCAGGTTGTAGCCGTCCTCGGCAGCCCTGACGTCAAGCCCAAGCCGCCGTTCCCCCTCGACTTCTTCCTGTGGCCGCTGGATCACGTCTAGAGGGAAACCCACAAGTCCGACGGTGTACCACTGCGAGCCCCGCTCGCAGAGCGTCTTCTCGCCTATCCCCCAACGTTCACTTCCACAGTCTCATAGGGGATCAGCTTCACCGGACCGATGAGTCCGGAGGGCTGCGGGCCGGCGCCTTTGCTGTTCGCCAGCGTGCTCGCCACCGTGACCGCAAGCTCGTTATCGCCCGACTTTAGGGCTTCGGTGACGTCAAACCGATACGGCGGCAGCACGCGGACGCCTAGGCTCTTCTTGTTCAGCCTCACCGACGCCGCCACACCGACCTTGCCGAGGTCCAGCAGCAAGCGCCGCCCACGGTACTCGCGCGGCAGCCGGAAGCGGCGCGTGTACGTCGCCCGGCCCGAGTATCGCGAGAAGCCCTCGGCGGTCCAGGTGCCCAGCGTGATCCGTCCCGGCTCGCAGGCGCAACGCAGGGCCGGGGCGGTCGCCTCGCCTGCGGCCACGACCAGCAGAGCCTGATTGCGCCGGTCTGCCGGCAGACCGGTCAGGTCGGCCTCCTGCTTGGCAATCCGCACCGCCCTGCCGCCGACGTACAGGCTCTCGGCCTTCGTGTCGGGCGGCAGCAGCACCCGCGAGGTTCCGGGCGGCAGCAGGAAGCGATAGCACACGCGCTCGGTCGTCCGGGGCTCCGGCGGCAGGCCGGGCACGTCCCCCCAAGGGCTTCGCGGCGGCTTCCCCTCGACCTTCGGCGCCTTCCAGGCCGCATCATCGAACCCGGCGGTCGTCCATCCCTGCGCCTCCGCCTCGGCCATCTTCCACGTGCCATCGGTCCCGACACGCACTATCCGTCCATCGGCGCCGATGATGCGCAGTTGCGCCAGCGCCGCGGCGATGCCCCCTTCATTGATCGCCAGCACTGCGACAACGTTCTTTCCCGGCTTCAGCCGCGCCGTCACATCGTACGTCTCCGCCTGCTCCCACTGCTTGTCCGCGCCGATCTTCTCGCCGTTCACGAACAGCTCGTACTGATTGTCCACCGTGACTGTGAGCTTGGCTTCCTTCGGCGCAGCGGGGAGCTCGAAGCTCTTACGGAAGTACCGCTTCGCTCCGTTGCCCTGAAAGACTAGCCAGCTCGCCTCCCACTTCGGCTTGAGAAACGGCAAGGCGTCGCCCGGGTGCACTTCGTCCCAGGCCGAATCGTCAAACTCGGGCGCCGCGACGCCCTCCGCCGACTGTTTCGCGCCCAGTGGCGCCGCCCGCAGCGTGGACACTTCGGCCGGCTCCCGCGCGTAGGGCTGCGCGGTGGCAAAACCCCACGGGCCTTCGATCAGCAGCTCGGGCGGCAGCGCTCCCACCGTCGCCTGCGCCTTGCGGCCATCTCCCGTCACGACCGTATATCGCCCCTGCATCTGTGCCCGGCCGATGACCCGTGCCGCGTTCCCTCCCCACTCGACGGAGGCCGCCGCCAAGCCCGACGCCCGCCGCACGCGCCGCTCAGTCAGCGGCCGGCGGAACACGAGCCCTATGGTCTGATACGCCTCCAGATTCAGCGGCAGGATCACGCCACCCTCGGCCCGGTCCACCCCAATCGCCTCCCTCATTCGCCCTGTCGCAGCGTCCCACACCTCCGGCATACGGTCGCACCGAATCGTCGCGTGCGCTTCCACTCGCCGGTCCGACAGGTTCGCCACCACGTACCAATCGGCCGTAGTATCGCGCCGATGGCAGAACAGCACATCTCGCGAGGGAGGATACAGGAACAGGTCACTGCCCTGCACGCGCAGTGCTACCGGAAGCTGTCGCTCATCGTGCGGAATGTACGCCGATTTGCCCCGCCGAACGATGCGCTCTTTGACCTTTGCGTCGGGCTGTAGACCGAACAGCGGCTGCGCCAGTGTCTCCGGCAGGCACCGAAAGGCCACCACCGTGCCTCCCGCGGCCGCGAGTGCCTTGAGCACCTCCGCGACTTCCGGCGCAAGCTGCTGCGTCCCCGCCAGCACCACTGATCGGAACCTCCGCTCATCCAGCGCCAGGCGCCCCTCCGCGACGCGGCCCTTCCGCAGCTCCTCTACGGTCGCCGACATGAACGCCAACTGTGAGGCCTCCAGCTCCGCGTTCGCCGCACGCGCGGCGTCGGCATCCGCTTGCGCAGCGACCAGCACGATGTCCACCACCGGCTCGCCCGACCAGGCCAAGACTGCCGTCCGCGCCAGGCAGGTCTTCATGTCCTTCAGCAAGGCGGCATAGGGCTGCTGCGCCACCGGCGCCCTCGGTCCCTCTCCCGCCGGCGGAGCGACGACCCAACCCTCCCGCGGAGCCGCATCCCGGCCCAGAATCTGTCGTACGCCGGCGACATACAGATCAGCCGGCGAGGCACTTGCTGAGAACTGCCCTTTAAATTGCGGGGAATAGACCCCTCTGGGCGACCGGAATGCGGCCTCCAGGTCTTGCGCCGCCATCGTCGGCGCCGCCACAAGCAGCACACATGCGGCAAGCTGAAGTCGGCGAGAGAAGGGGCGTTTCATTTATCTCTCCACACGATGCTGACCGTGACAATCGGTACAGACTTTGCCCTTGTCAGCCGGTTTCTGTGCCCGGGTGCACGCGTGCTGGCCCTTCCGGTGGCATCTGCTGCACAGTTGGTCCACCGCTGCATGCGTGAACACGTTGTCAGGCGGTGTCTTGTGGGCTTCGTCGTCCATGTGCGCCTGGCTCCGCCCGTGACAAGTGGTGCAGCCGATGTTGTGCGCCAGGTGCTTCCGGCTCAGCGGCTCAGTCTTGAAGTCCAGGTGGCACACATAGCACGAGCTGTTGCTCACACCGGCTTCGTTGGGCGTCAGCGGCAGGATCTGCACATCCTTAACGATAATCTTCATGTCCTTGAATTTGTCGCCACCGTGGACCTGGAAGCCGATCCGTCCCCGTGCGAACTTGTCGCTATCGGCCTCCCCGACCTTCTTGCCATTCAGCCGCACCACCATATGCCGACCCACCATCTCGATCTCGGCCACATTCCAGTCGTTCCGCTTGATGATCGTTTCGTCCAAGTTCTTGGACAGGAACCCGCCGCTGTAAATCGTGCCCCAGGTACACCCGTAGTCGGATTTCTCCAGGATGTCGAACTGGTAGCCCATGCCGCCCGTGAGCGGCGTTCGGAACCAGATGCCGCTATTGGCATGTCCCTGCACGCGGAAGGTCACCTTGAGCTTGAAGTCGGTCCATTGGCGCACGGTGAAAATGTCGCCCGCCTTGCCCTGATCTTGCTCACCGACCAGGAGGCCGTTCTGCACCGTCCACTTGGCGCCGCCCCGCACCTTCCAGCCGTGCAGATCTTGGCCGTTGAACAGCTTTTCCCACTTGGCCGCCTGCTGGGCTTGCGGGGCTTGCCGCCGGCCGCACCATAGTAGCGCCGCGATGGCGACGATTATGGCCGTACCAACCGCCACAGGCTGGAACCGGAGTCTACGCATCGAATTGCCTCCTCCGTCGTCAAATCGCCGTCTAGACCCTGTGCCAGGACCGCAACCACGAATAGTCGGCGGGCAGATGGGCCATTGTCGCTTGTGCCCGCCGTCGGACCGCTGCCGTTTCCGCCGCTGAGAGCCGTCGCGGCTCGCGCCGAATGCTTACGTTGTTCTCCAGCTCGCCGATCGTCGTCATTCCCGGGATGCAGGCGGTGAGGTACTCGTTGCTGATGATCTGGCGCAGCCCCTGGGTCGCCGCTTCGTTCGGATCAAAACTCGCGCCCCGCTTGCGCCGCTCGGCGCGGAAATAGCTTCCTCCGGAGAAGGGCTTGATGGTCACCATACCGACGTCCTGTTCCTTGCCCAGCGGGAAGATGCTGTTGTCCGCGTCCATCTCCGCGCCGGCCGGTAGCGGGAAGATCAGCATCTCGAACTCCGGGAAGTTCTGCATCAGGTGCATCAGGAACGGGCGATGGTGTGATGAGAGCCCCAGATGACTTACCTTCCCCTGCTCCCTTGCTTCGTAGAAGGTCTCCACCACCAGCTTCATCTCATCGTCCGTGTGCCCGCCGCCGGTGAGCGCCTGGGGCCGCCAGATGGCGATGTGATCCATCTGCAGTCGCCGCAGGCCCTCGTCAATCTCGAACATCATGCGTTCCTTCGTCCGGTTCTTCGGATTGCGAATGCACAGGATGTAGTCCGAGTACCCGATCCACATCTTCTCGCCCAGAGCCTTCAGCGCCGCGCCATAGGCCGTGGCCTCCGCCGGTGTCGTGAGGTCCAGATAATTGATGCCCAGGTCTATTGCCCGGCCGACGACGTCCTCCCGATTGCGCTGCACGTCCGCGGGCACCTTGTCGCCGGGGAAGGACCCCCAATACCGCGCTCCCTCCCGGGTGCGCCAGTGTCCGCCCAGACTGAGCTCGGAGAGCATCAGCCCGGTCTTGCCCAGCCGGCGGTAGCGCATGGCCGGGTTGTAGTTGAGGATCTCCGCGCCACCCTCGGCAGCCTCCGCCTCTGGACCCCGCCCCCACGCTCCGGCCATAGCGGCGGCCCCGGCAACGATGCCCACGCTTCGCTTGAGGAAGTCCCTTCGACTCAATCGCTCGTCTGCCATGGTTGCACCTGGTGTCTGTCGATTCCGCGCTCCGCCGGCATTCTACGCGACCAGCTCTCCATCGTCAACGCGCCGACCAAGTTCTCCGCTCTGCTCGTGCCGCCCTTCCTTGACTCACCACCGCCTGCTAGAGTGTACTCGTCCCACAGGGACACCGCGGCCGCGTCTGCGGAGGCCTTCTTCTCCCGGCAGGCGCTGTGGCCCTTCTCGCCGGGACCAAGACTACTGTGACCAGCCCTGCATCGTCCGAGTCCGCAGACCAGGCACCGGCCCGACCGCCCCTCGGCGTGCTCGTCAAGCCGGCGTGTGCCGACTGCAATCTGGCCTGCGCCTACTGCTTCTACACCCCCAAGTCCGCGCTCTATCCCGACAGCAAGCGCCACCGCATGTCGCCCGCGGTGCTCGAGCGCTTTATCAGCAGCTTCATGCCCTTGGCCGGCGACAATCCCTCCTTCGGCTGGCAGGGCGGCGAGCCCACACTCATGGGCCTGGACTTCTTCCGCAAGGTCATCTTGCTCGAGAAGCGATACGGCCGCAGCGGCCAGGCGGTGGGCAACGGCCTGCAGACCAACGGCACGCTGATTGACGACGAGTGGGCTGCCTTTCTGGCCCGCTGGAACTTCCTGGTCGGCATCAGCATTGACGGCCCGCCCGAGATCCACGATCACTGGCGCCTCACTCGGAGCCGCCGGGGCTCCCTGGCGGAGGTGCTCAAGGGCCTGGAGGCGCTGAAGCGGCAGCGAGCCGAGTTCAACGCCCTGGTCATGGTTACGTCCCTGAGTGCCCGTCGTCCCGATGACGTCTTCGATTTCCTGCTGGAGCAGGGCATCCGTTTCTTTCAGTTCATTCCGTGCGTGGAGCGCGATCCCGTCACCGGCGAGCCCGCCGAGTTCACCGTGGACCCGGTGCAATACGGGGAGTTCATGTGCCGCATCTTCGACCGCTGGGCCGACGAATCGGGCCCGCGGACCTATGTCCGGATGTTCGACGATCTGCTGATGGCCTACGTGCAAGGCCGCCAGCCGACCTGCATCTTCCAGGACCGCTGCGGCAGCTATGTCGTAGTTGAGCACAACGGGGATGTGTACTGTTGCGACTTCTTCGTGGATCCCGAATGGCGCCTGGGCAACCTGATGGAGACGCCGCTGGCCGAACTAGCCGCCTCGCCTCTGCTGGAGCAGTTCGCGCAGCGCAAAT
>JALGUG010000439.1 GCA_029820995.1 Candidatus Zipacnadia bacterium | reverse complement strand
ACACGCAAACTCGCCCGCGGCGCCAAGCGCCGCAATCCGCAGGCCACCGTGGTCGTCACCGGCTGCTATGCCCAGACCCGCGCAGGCGAGCTGTGGGCCATCCCCGAAGTGGACCTCGTGATCGGCCTAAGCGACCGGTGCGAGTTGATCGAGCGACTGGGAGAGGTCGCGGCAGAGAAGGCCCCAGCACAGGAAGTCGCGGCTGAAGCCGCTCCTACAACGGAGGCCCCGGTGTGGCCCCTGGTTTCGCGCTTCAGCGGTCACACCCGCGCCTTCTGCAAGATCCAGGAGGGCTGCAACGCCGCCTGCACTTACTGCATCGTCCACATTGCTCGCGGCCGCAGCCGGAGCCGGCCGATAGACAGCGTGCTCGACCAGGTCCGTGCATTCGTCGCCGCCGGCCACCGTGAGATCGTGCTGGTGGGCGTTCATCTCGGCGACTACGGGCAGGACCTCACGCCGACCTCCAGCCTGACCGAGATCGTCGCCCGCTGCCTGCAGGTGCCCGGCCTGGGCCGGTTGCGCCTCAGCTCCATCGAGCCTGGCGAGATCACGCCCGAGCTCATCGCGCTGACGGCCAACGACCCGCGCCTGTGCCGTCATTTCCACCTCCCCATCCAGAGCGGCGACGACGATGTGCTCCGCCGCATGGGCCGGCCGTACGATGCCGCCTTCGTGCGTGACCTGACCCGGCGCATCCACCAGGCCGTTCCGCACTGCGCCATTGGCGCGGACATTCTCGTGGGCTTCCCCGGCGAGACCGCCGAGGCCTATCAGCACACTCGCGCTCTCCTTGAAGAGCTGCCCCTCAGCTACCTGCACGTTTTCAGCTACTCCCGCCGCCCGGGCACGCCGGCCGCGGCATTCCCCGACCAGGTGCGGCCCGATGTCAAGAAGCAGCGCACCAGGCAGCTCCGCCGGCTCTCCGACGAGAAGCGCCGGGCCTTCGCGCGCAGCCAACTGGGGCAGCCCGTGCGGGTGCTGATCGAACACACCGGCTCGGAGGACTGCTCGGGCCTATCGGACAACTACCTCCGCGTCCGCTTGCCCGCGGGAAGCGGTGCGCAGGGCGAGCTCATATCGGCAGTTGTCCAATCGTCGGCCGGAGCGGAACTGTTGGGCCGGCCCTGTGCCGCCGGTGCAGTCGCCGAATGACAGAATGGTCCGCCCGGCGCGACCGGGCACCTTAATCTCGGAGGCCTTGATATGACCCCCCGCGAACGCGTCGCCGCCGCCATGCGCCACGAGATTCCGGACCGCGTGCCCGTCATGTGCCAGATGAGCATGGGGCACATGTACCTGCAATCCGGCTGCTCGCCCCTGGAGTGCTGGCACGATACCGCGACCTACGTCGCCGTGCTGTTCCAGATGCGCGAGCGGTACGACTTCGACGGTATCCTGGTGAGCGTGCCGGGCTCCGACCCCTCGTGGCGTGACAAGATCGAAGAGGTTCAGCCAATCGAGGACGGCTATGTCGTCACCTGGCGGGAGGAGATTGACTGCCCGACGGCCTATCCCATCGGCCTGAAGACGCTGTATCGCAACGACGACCTCCCGGAGCCGATGCCGCGCCGGCCCCCGGCCGATCCCGCCAGTTTTGACCCCGATACGCTGGAGACCGAGACGCCGGACTGGATGCTGGCCAATCTCCGTGCCGTCATCGAGCGCAACCAGGGCAAGTTCTCCATTCATGGGGAGACCTTCTCCCCCTTCGATAAGGTGGTTGACACCTTCGGCCAGGAGGGCGCCATGCTCGCTCTGCTCGACGCGCCGGAGGTGTGTAAGGCCATCCTCGAGCGCGGCGTTCAGTACTGCGCGTACTGGGGGCTGGCCCAGGCGAAGTGCGGCTGCGACGCCCTCAAGATCTCCTCGCCTTATGTCGGCGGCGGACTGCTTTCGCCGCGCATGTACGAGGAGTTTGTCGTCCCGTACGAGCGGGCCATGATCGAGCAGCTCCACGCCGGCGCTCCCGGCGTTCCAGTCTACACCCACACCTGCGGCGCCATTGGCGACCGCCTGGAGCTCATGGCCTCCTCCGGCACCGACGGGCTCGAGTGCCTGGATCCGCCGCCGCTGGGCGACGTCGAGCTCGCAGACGCCAAGCGCCGCGTCGGTGACCGGATGTTCATCAAGGGCAACATTGACTCGGTCAACACGCTGCTGAACAAGGACCTGCGCGGGATCGAGGAGGACGTGCGGGCGGCGCTGGCCGCCGGGATGCCCGGGGGCGGCTACATCCTCAGCACAGCCTGTTCCATTGCGCCGCAGGTTTCGGCTGAGAACCCGCTTCGGCCACGAGTTCGGACGATATGCTTGATCTGTACGAGTTGGACTTCGACCAGGTGGCGGACCTTCTCTCAGAGCTGGGGCAGCCGTCGTACCGCGCCCGCCAGGTCTGGGAATGGGTCTATCGGCACGGCGTGCGCGACTTCGCGGCGATGACGAATCTGCCCAAGTCCCTCCGCGAGAGTCTGGCCGGCCGCGCCACGCTGACGGCGGTCCGCCCCGCCGACGAGGCTCGCGATGACGAATCGGCCAAGTGGCTACTCGAGCTCGAGCGCGGCGGCCGCGTCGAGGCGGCGAAGCTGGCCTCGGAGGAAGGCTACGCCGCGTGTCTCTCGACGCAGGTCGGCTGTGCCGTGGGCTGCGTGTTCTGCGCT
>JALGUG010000438.1 GCA_029820995.1 Candidatus Zipacnadia bacterium | reverse complement strand
GAATCCTGCGCTATGTCGCCGCGGTGCAGGCTGCGATCAGGTCCTCGGACGTGACCGAGAACCCCAGCGTCATCTCGACCTCAAGAATGGCGGCCTCGGTAAGCAGTCCCTCCGCGGCTGTGTGGCTGGCCTCGATCGCGGTGGTGCAATCGCGCACGAGGATCACGTTGTATCCGCGGCGGCTGAAGGCGCGCATGCCGTAGTCGCGGCCGGGGACGCACATGTTTGCTGCGAAGCCTGCGTAGAAGAGGTGGACGATACCCTCATGCCGGCAGAGGCGATGGAGCTGGTCGCCGGTGGCAACCACGAAGTCATCCGGGGCGGGCTTCAGGCACTCGACAATCTTGCGGTCCTGCAGCTCCGCGTCGATCCATGCCTGCAGGCGCGGCTCGTCCCGCCTACGAAACTGGGCGTAGCGCCCCTCTCTCTTGCAGAACTCCGACGGGGGCCAGTCGGGCTCCATTGCGTCGGCGCCGAACAGCTCGCGGTCGCAGGCGAACTTCGTCCACTGTGGGTAGAGCTTGGCCTGGCCGGGGGAGGGCGCGTGGACGACCGCAACACCAGCCCGTCGGCAAGCCTCGGCCAGCGGTGCGATTCGCGTTGAGCAGATCTCCTCGGCGCGCTGCTGATGGCTGACGATCGGATGGCGGTCCCAGCAGTCCACCATTACCAGCGCGGCCTGCGCGGGGTCCATCTCCCAGTCGGCGAAGGCGCGCTCGAAGTTTCTCTCAACGTACTCCACACCCTCATCGACCGAGTGTCGCTGGTACCTCACCTGCAGCTTCATTGTCGCCATCGAGTGGCCTCCGGACCGGCCTGTGATCTTCGGTGCAGGTCACGGCGCGGGGTTCGACGCCGCAGGCATGCCGACCTCCGACTCCTGTGCGCGCTGGTCGGGCTGTCCAGCGGCAGGTCCTCTGGCGTACGGCAACGGGGACGCCTTCAGGCGTCCCCGTTGCCGTACGTTTCTCAGCCGCCCGCGCTACCGGATCGGCGGGAGGTTGCGCTGCTGGAGGATCTGGTTGTTCTGCAGGTTGATCAGCCGCAGATTGAGCTGTGTGGTCTGTAGTGCGTTCCAGTTCGTCGGCGCGAGGCGCGAGGCGCCGCCGGCCTGCAGCGCGATGTTGCCGAAGCTCGCGCCCTGCATCCCCTGACCCACAGGTCCGAGGAGCTGCAGGTTGAACTGGAGGTTGGGCGCGCCCTGAACGTCGAGTGAGCTGCCATCTGCCTGGGGTATCAGCCGCAGCGGCTGTGCGCCGAGGTTCTGGAAGCCGGTCAGCTCGAACAGTCGGTCACCGGTCGTCAGGGAGCGCATGAGGATCGCCGACTGAGGCTGAAGCTGGGCCGGGTTGGGGATCTGGATGGACGGGCGCTGATGGATCTCGTTGAGCTGCAGCTGCCCGATCCCCGCCGCCTGGACCTCGAAGATCCGCCCGCGCTGGTAGAAGGTTGCTTCCTTGACGCCATCGCCGGCGATCTGGAATGTCAGGGACTTGCCCTGCGGCTCGTCGAACAGGAACATCACCGGCGCGTCGTCCGGAGCGCGCAGCGGCGGCGCCTGAAGCTGCAGCTGCAGGCGCGGCTGCTGGCGGATGACCAGCGGCGGACGCTGCACGAGGGGGTAGAGGGGCACGGCGCCGGGAATGCGCGTCGCCGGGTCCATGTTCACACTGCCGTCAGGGTTGAAGAAGCGACGCCCGTCCTCGTCGGTGATCTGCTGCACGTTGGTGTTGGGTGAGAAGACGGCGATGGCCGAGTCCGAGCCCGGTCCGCCGTACTCCGCGCCGGGAAGATGCGGGTTCGGCGGCGTGCACTCCTCGTAGGACATCAGCACGCCCTTCGTGCCGCCACTGAAGTTGAATGTGTTTGCGTTCCAGTTCACCGTCGCGACGCTCGGGTCCGGGTCGTCGGTCTCGGCCTCGCGGTATGGGCGGTTGTTGTCGTAGGTGAGCATGCGCCGCGTGTTGCCATCGACTTCGGTGTCATAGGGCACGATCGCATGGCCCCAGCCGTTGCCCCAGACGATGAGCACCGGACGGTTGACGACCTGGCCGGTGAGCTGCTCGCAACGGGTGAAGACATCGCGCGCGTCCTGGCTGTTCCAGAGGGCTCCGTGGGTGTCGAGCACCTCCTGCGTGTACCACGCGCCCTGCTGCTGCTGGACCGTCTCACGCGTCGTGTCGTTCCAGTCGTAGAACCACACGTGCGACCGGGCCGTGGCGGGGTTCTGGAAGAACGCGGCGTGGAACATGTGGTCGAACTCATGGTTGCGCACTCGCAGGCTGGAGACGCTCATTCCGTAGCAGTTGCCGCCCGCGCCAGCCCTGGTGTAGGCGTCATCGAACCACTGCTGGGCCGCGGGCCGATGGGTGCCATTGGGGTACTCAACGTTGAGCCGGCCGAAGTAGTCAGCGTAGAGCTTCCAGTCGATGCTGG
>JALGUG010000131.1 GCA_029820995.1 Candidatus Zipacnadia bacterium | reverse complement strand
GCAATCACCGCAGCCTCGGCACATGTCCGCATGGAACATGATGGGGGGTTCAAAGGGTTCTTCTTGTTCTAGGATATCGTGCGGGCACGCCTGAGCGGCGAGGCAAATACCATCGCTGGGAGCGCACTCCTTCGGCAGACACCTGTCGTACTTTATCAACGCGCGGCGTTTAGGCATGGTTCTAGTTACAGGTCTTGGCGAAACTGAATAGGTGGCCTGCGACGACCTTCCCCTCGTGTATCAGTGTTTCAGCGTGCGTGCTTTGCAGACAGAAGTGTGCTCGCGCTATCTCTCTGTGAATAGCCGCCAGTTCGGTGCGATGCTGAAACACTTCGGGGTCGCCTGGGTAGAAGGACAGGAGGCCCTCCGGCCGTAGCACTCTATACAGGGCATGCAGTATGTCTTCCCTCTGCTGGGAATGTGGATGATACCACGAATGCAACACATCGTACAGTAGGATCAGGTCAACGGATTCGTCCGCCAATGGGATGCTCGCTCTATCAATCACACGTACTATCCGTATGTTCTCCAAGCGGGCTGCTTCCGACTTCCCGCGCAACTCGGCCAGCTTCGCCCTGTCCTGATCGAGCGCATACACTAAGCCCTCGTTACCCACCAGCCGCGCTGCAGGGATGGCATACGTCCCCTCCCCGCAGCCAAAATCTAGCACCGTCTGACCTTCTCTAACACCCACTCCTCTCAGAACGCGACTGGCCCGTTCCTCCAACCCTGTGTTTCGCCGACCCGGCCCACCGTCAACCGCTCGCCTCGGCGGCATCTCGGCCCCCCTTTTGCAAGATCCGCACCTGTTCCAGGAGCAGCCTCCGCAGGCGATCCAGCGAGACTGCATGCGGCTCGACGGGCAGTTTCATCCAATCGGAGAACTCAAGCAGCTTCTCAGGCGTACTCGCTACGTACTCGTCGAACAGGCCCACTGCATCCAGTAGAATCGCCTTGTCGTTTTGTGGGAAGGTCTCATTGGCCTTCCCAACATCCCAGTCCTTGAAGATCCGTTTCCAGTACTTCAGCCACCCGGCGGTAAGCCAATAGACCTTGGCGCCGCCGCGTATCTCTTCGCGCTGCTCGGCGCTCGCGACCATGTCAATACAGTTTGCGGCATTGACGCGTGATACCCGGCCGCCCTGTTCGTTGATCAGATCGTCCACCAGGCGGGGCGGCTCCGATGACATATCAAGATAGCATTTTTCCCCGTAAACGACGATTACCCGATCAGAATACTCCTTGGCCCGTACTAGTTGCCGGCCCAGGTGCCTCTTAAGTTCCGTCTTGTTCTCGTGCAGGCCAGGAATCGTATACAGAATCTTGTCGGCGTCCAGGAACCCGCTCTGTGACAAGCGGTTTAGTTCCGGGCTCAAGGTTCCACACGACACTATCGTAAACCCGCTGAACGTGCCCATATGCTGAGGCCTCCGGACAAGTGGTTACTAGCCGTCTGCCTGTGACTCTGACTGTGATGAGTCGCGCGGCAATGCTGCCCTCTTCTGCTTGATCTTCTCTTCGAGGTCTTCGAGCTCCTCAAACATAGCCGGCGACAACGAATGAGCGGGCATGCTGGCCTTCAGGGAGGCCAGTTGTGCCTCCAAATCGGCGATTTCACTGAGCAATGCTGCGGTCTGTGCGTCGGTGGAATCACTCTTAGTCACGAAGCTGCCTCTTCTCTGCACTCCGGTGCCGCGCCGTGCAACACGGAGCACCGTTGTACTCTGGGCGTCACAGACGACACTCTAGGCTGCGGCACATCCCAGGAGAGGAACTTCAGCGTGACACTGATCTGGTATCACTTCGTAGCTGAAGCGAACAAGAAGTGCTCGCCGCGTACCTTTTTGACATGGACCGTGCCGAACCCGGCCTTATGCAGCATCCTCCGCACCTGCGCCGGTGTGAAGTAGTCCTCATTCCAGCGTGTCTCGCCTTTGGTGAAATCAGCGATTAACAGAAGGCCGTCCTCCTTGAGCACTCTTCTGACCTCACACAGCGCAGCATGGGGGTCGGCGATCTCGTGCAGCGCATGAACGCTGACTGCTGCGTCAAAGCGCCCGTCAGGGAAGTCCTCCATCTGTCGTGCGTCGCCCCGCTTGCAGTGAGCAATCGCCGGCTCACCATTGTGCTCGGACTGCACGCCCTCACGAATATCCTCCGCCTTGATGTCAATGCCGATTGCCTCTTTGGCCACGCGTCGGGCGAGGAACCGCACCAGGTCACAGTTTCCGCACCCGACATCGAGAACCGAGTCAACTTCGCCGAGTGCGTCTACGATCTCTGACCGTATCTGCTCGATTGCCACCGCCATCGTAACCCACCTGCCCTCTGGGCTCTCGATACCGGGGTTCTAGAAGCCGTTTGATAACCTGCCTCACAGCGCCTTCAGCCGGGATTCCCCTTCATTGCGCCCCATCCCCCTCGGGCCCATAGGTCTGACCCGCTTCCCGGCGCTGCTTGAGCTCGTTCCTATTCAGGTTTCAGAACCAGATGTTTCCTGTCCTTCCCCTTGGCATATTCCGTCGCTACCGCATCCCAATTCTGCTCAATCAGCTCGATCGCTCCACAGATACTGTCGGTCCTCACGACAACGCACAGCAGCTTCTGTAGCAGGCGCGGCAGGTTGGGCCCAAAGCGCTTATTGACCCATACGTTGACATCGCTCAGGGCGCTGAGTGACGCCTTGGCTTTCTTCGGGTCCCCGTGCTTGAGGTTCTCGTCACCTCTATACTTGGAGTTCTCGCGCAGCTCAACGAGCTCTGCCTGCTGCTCCCTGAGCCTGTACACCTTGAAGTACCGCGCCATGCCGGCGTGCTCGTCTATTAGTTGTTCACCGTCATTCGTGCTGAAAGCGACCACAAGTTCCATGATATCACCTCAACGAATCCCAATGGTCCTCGCCCCGTCCCCGCTAGAACCTCCGCAAGCCCCGGGCCTTACCTCTGCTGCGGCCCGCCTTCATCACTCAGCCCACCCCGGCTGACGCTATTCGTAACGTCCACAGCCAACTTCACTATCTGCGCCAGGCGCTCGTCGGCCAGGCGATAGCAGACCCTATTCCCTCGGCGCTCAGGGATCGCTAGACCACGCTCGCGCAGTACCGCCAGGTGCTGAGAGATGTTAGCCTGGCTCCGATCCAAGTGCTCCTGGAGATCCGTGACGCAGAACTCCCCGCTGACTGCCTTCGCCAGAATGCCCAGTCTCGTCGCGTGTCCCAGCGCTTTGAAGATCTCCGCGACATGCTCATAGTCTACGGTGGTCTCAGAGGGTTCGATAGTCCTCACCTCACCTTCCGGCTGGGAGCGATCACCCCGTGCTGTGTACTACCACAAGCCCTTTCATAACTCGTATGGGAGCGCCTTTAGCCGCCATTCTACTCCGCAGGAGTACCTTTGGAGCGACTGTAGTTCCTCGCTGACGTGACGAGACCCTCTCCCGGGCCAGTCTCACTGCCCTCGGGCTCAATGATCACCCTGTCGTCAACTAGATCCACACTGCGGACTCGCCCGCGTATACTCTGCGGCTTTCCCAGGAAGCACGTTATTATAACCTCTCCCTCTTTACACTCGAGTCGCGCTACATCATTGAACGCCGGATCAGCGGGGACCGCCCCGTCAGGCTGCTGCAAATACACTGCTACCAGACACATGGCCTTCGTCTCCTGTAACGCTGCCTTCCCCCGTCACACCTCATGCCCCGCTCCAAACTGTTCCATAACCCCCGTAGGAGCGCCTCAGCCGCGATTGTCGTTGGTCGTTGAGGTTATGAAACGACCGCTAGGGTGCGCTTCCAGCAACTGGTCCACAATGTGGGGAACCTCGTCGCCGGTGAACCGAATGCGCTGCCCGGTCAGAGAAGCGGCGAGCAGACCCTCGTCATAGGGTATCATGCCGAGGGCTGGAAGCTGACGGGTGCGAAGTTCAGCGCTGAGAGTGGATGCCACGTCTGCTGAGTGGGCCTTATTGATGATCGTGCCCGCGAAGTGTGCGCCAGCTTGGGAGGCCAACTGTTGCACCTTCTCTGCGAGGACCAAGGATTCCAGCGAAGGCTCGACCACTGCCACCACCGCGTCAATGCTCGTCTCCACGCCGCGGCCGAAGTGCTCTATCCCAGCTTCCATATCCACCACAAGCATCTCGTCGTCAGCCAGTTTCAGCTTCTTCAGGAACTCCCGACTGAGCACGCCCATGGGACAAGCACAGCCCTCCAATGACTGATGTATCTTGCCCACAGTCACAAGGGCTCGCCCGTTGTTCTCCACAACATACTCCGCCGGCAGGTCGCCAACAGCGAACTCGGGCTTGGACAGCACTCCCGTATTGGAGCCGTCGGTACTCGAGGAGCGCCTGCGCATCTGTTGCTGCACGTTCCTTTTCCCGCCTACTAGCTCCAGCAGGGGGCGCGGAGCGTGCTCAAAGCCGAGCATCCAATGCAAACAGGCATTTGACTCATCCGAATCCACTACTATCACGCGCCAGTGCCTGATTGCGAGCTCCTCAGTCAGCAGCGCCACTATTGTACTCTTTCCGCTCCCGCCCTTGCCGCACACGGAAATACGCTGGTTCATCTTGCCCTCTGATGTTTGAATCACTGCCGTCGCCCTGGCTCGTTCGGGAATAAGCCTCTTGGCCCCCGGCGCCAGCAGTATGGCAATATTCGAATGCTCTAATATACTACCACTACGCCATCTCAATGTCAATGTTCGGGGCGACGCCGATCTGAGCAGCAGTCAGGCACCGCTGCCGGACCTGCAGGTGCGCCGCTTGGCAGGCCCTACAGCGCCAGCAGCCGCTCCGCGTTCCTCCAGCCGATCTTCTCGTACACCTCACGGGAGATGTGGCCCTTCTCGACGGCCTCGTTCAGGAAATCAATGAGCGGCGTCTCGTTGCGCACGTCGGCGACATCGGTGCCGAACAGCAGCTTGTCGGCGAACTCGGTCATGAAGGCATAGCCGAACTCCGGGTCGCGGCTGACAGCATTGTACCCGCTGCCGGCGGATAGATCGCCGTACAGATTCGGATACTCCCGCAGCAGCCGCACCACGGTGCCTCCCTCAACAACCTCGCCCGCGGGGTACGTGTTCCGTTCATCCTCCTTCAAATCGCCGCTGATCTCGGCCCAGAACGGCTGTGAGTGGCCGAACAACCTGAGGTCCGGGAACTCCCGCAGCGTGTTCTCCAGCCCGGGCAGTCCCAGCTCGTCAATGATCCCGTAGTAGCCGAACTCCTTCGGCGCGAGGTGGAAGGTGATCGGAAGCTCGCACGCCTGCGCATGCCGGAACAGGTTCTTCATCCGCGGGTCGTCGAACCGCAGGTTGGCGCAGACCTCCCCCACGCCCTTGCAGCCGCGCTCCTTGTAGTGGTTCATCAGGTAGCTTAGGTCGGCGTCTGGGTGGTTGAGGCACTGGCGGGGGTCTATGTTCATGAATGGGATGATGAAGTCCGGATATTCCTCGGCCGCCCACAGGATCTCTTCCACCGACTGCATGAACCAGCCGACCTCAGGATTCACCCGGGCAAAGGTACAAACCGCGCGCACACCTCGGGGACGCAGCATCTCCATCAGCTCCTGTGGGGTGGCGTATCGCCCTCCACCGGGCATGTTGCGCTCCGGAACGTCGAACATCCTGGCATGAACGTGAATGTCAATGAACACAGTTCCCAGCTCCTTGCCGTTCTCATCGCCATCACACCCGCTCCGCGTGACGCCGTCTCGTAGCCGCTGTTTCAGAGCCCTTGTACGAGCGCATTCATGCCCGATGGTCCTCGCTCGTTGACCTCGTGAAACCAGCTCTATTCCCGGCCGGCACCCTTCCCCAGCAGTGCCGTGATCAGCGGCGCGTCAAGTGGCCGGTCGGCCGCAACAAGGTAAACCGGTTTGTAGATGCCGCCCATGCCGAGGCGATTATAGACGCGCACCGTGATGTTGTTCGACCGCCCTGCCTTCAGCATTTCCGTGGCGTCGAACGCGAAGGGCGTCACCCAAATGACCTCCGGCGCAAGCTTCGTTGACTTACATGTGTGTTCGTATGCCATCTTGCCGTTGAGGTAAACGTACGCGTCTTCGTCCACAGCCCCAAAGTACAGGTACAGGCGTTTCCCGCCGGCCTGCGCCGGTACTGGGAAGCTCTGCCGGTACCAACCGAAGCCGGTGTAGTCACGGAAGCCCTGACTCTCCCAGCCGCTGCCGCGGTCGCTGCGCACCTCCGCCCAGTGCCTGTCGTCGAAGGATCCGCGCAGCCATCCCTCGGACACACCCACGTCCTTCGGGTCGGGCCGGAATCGCCAGACCGGCGACAAGGGCCGGATTTTCACACTTGCTTTCTCGATACGCTGCAACTCCTCGTACACTCTCAGGTCGTCGCGCCACTTCTTCAGCTTCTGGTCGAGATCGGGCGGCCCTTCACGAAGGTGTGTGATCCCCTCCCGACGCGCGATAGCCTCAAACCGGTCAACGAGCGCACTGTACTGTGCACCCACGAACTTCGGCCCCCGGCAGAGCTGCACATAGATGATGGGCAGCCTGGCCAGCTCCACGCGGTGCAGGATTACCTCGTTCTCGGCCAACTTCTCAGCCCGGTCGAACAGCGCGCTCGCCCGATCGAGAAACTCCTTCGACAGGAACTCGTGATCCATCGGGTAGCGGATGCCGCCCTTTGGATTGCGCAGGCTTGCCGCATGTTCGCGACCTGTGCGCTCCAGTAGCCTGTTATACTCGGCTATCGCCGCGGCAGCCTGGCCGTAGTATCCCCAAATGAAGTCTTGCATGAGCGCGTCCACGTCCCGCGATGGGTCCCACAGGAGCTTGGCGATCACCCACGCCCGCATCAGCTCCCTCTCACCACCTGAGCTCTGATAGGCTCCCTGTTCCATCACGCCCGTACCGTTGTGCGCCACGAAGAACCGGATGTTGGACGCAATAACCTTCATGTTGGGCATCGGAGCCAAATAGTGACTGAAGTTCACACAGTAGTCCCAGATGTGAATGCGGTTGTGGATCTTCGACCAGCCCAGCATCGCCTCCCGGAAGACGGCACTATCTTCCGCCGGGGTGAAGGGATGGCTCCACATGCAGCGGTCGGTGCACAGCCGGATGGCCACATTCTGGCGAGGTCGGATGGTCTTGGGCGGTCTTGACGTCTCCAGATACGCCAGAGTGGAGACGAGCACCTCGGGGTGACGCTTCTCGATCTCTTCCGCCACTTTGTTGACGAGGTACAGGAGACTGGCGGCCTCACTGCCCTCGGCCTGGTCAAGCGCCTTGCATCTGTCACACACGCACGAGCCCCCGCCGTCATTCTTGGAGACGCTAATGATCTCACAGTTGGGCTTTTTCTGCAGAACCCGCAGACAGCTCTCGGTGGCGATCCGGATCGCCTCCGAGTTGGTTTGGCACAACTGACGGGGGACGCGCTTGCCGTCGGCATTCTGCATGTAGTACTCAGGATGCTCCTTGAAGTACTTGCCGGGCGGCACCAGCGTGTTGTAAGTGTGAACGAACAGGGCATAGTTGACGTGCCCACCCCATTCTTCAGGAACGGCGGCGTTGGGCGCGTTGGTTCGATTTCGCAGGGACCAGGTTCCGTTGAAGGCGTCGTGATAGAAGGGGTCGCGGATCTGAAGCGGCGGCACATAGCTGCGCGGTACCGGTCGGATTGCCAGCGTCGGCCGGCGTGGGATCCGGTTCGCCTCGGCGGTGTACCAACGACAGCCCAGGTCCTCCTCCAGCAGCGCAAACACTGCGTTGATGATGCCGCGCTTCCGGCCGCCGAGTAGAAACAGCCTCTCGCCGCGAACCGCGATCGTATAGCCCTCATCACCCAAGTCCCTCGCTGCGATCGGCGGGCGTGCGGTCTGCAGGCGGTTTGTGGCGCCCACGCTAATCTCCCTGCTCCCGAGCGGCGCGGCATCGGTCACTAGCGGAAACGTGCCGGTCGTCATCTGTCCCAACCACTGTACCAGTTCGTCAGCGGCCTTGCGTTCCTGAGAGGTTGCGTTCGCCGAGATCACCACGCTGTACTCGGCATGGCCGTCCCTCGCAAGCGTCAACTCTTGTGCTGGCGTCCCCCGGGGCCGAAGCGAATTGCGCCAGTGGCGCCACCCTACGGGCCCGGCATGTGCGCTGCCCGCCGATATCGCTAGCAGGCCAATCACCGTCAGGACTGATTCGTGCTTCAATACCATGGCTCCCGGCCTCCCGTTGGATGAGACACATTTACGCCACACCGGCCCTTCCCCACGGCCCCCCCGCAAGCCTCCAAGAGGTCGCGAATGCGTGCCCACGAGCGCCGATCTCGGCAGCAGTCATCTCCCGGACACCGCAGCCAAGGGCCTTGTCGCCGGTTGCTGCACGTCGTACAATGTGCGTCGGGCCGAAGCCCTCTGGGCCCGGCTCGTCCTCCACGAACTCATTCTCCGCAGTGCGAAGGAGTACGCGACTTGTGTGGTCAATCACCGCATGGAGGAAGGCGTTGGCCTGCGCCATGTGGCTGCAAGATACGGCTGGGAATGTTCTGCTGCGACTACATCGTCGCCCGGCGCATTGTGTCCTCGGCTTCATCATCCTCTCACTGTCCACACTGGCCCGCCAGCCCTGTGCTGCTGCAGACCAAAGGAGCCGCACTATGCAACACGGAGTGACCCTCTATCAGCCTGCGCGGTGCTTCAATGGCTACACCTTGTTCTGCGAGAGTTATGAGGACCCCTCTTCGGCCCCGGACGGCACCGGGAGTGTTTATCTGATCGACATGAAGGGCAACGTCGTTCACCGCTGGCATGTCAAGACCGCCTTGCAGTCTTTCTGCCGCCTACTGCCTAACGGGAACCTCCTCTACCCCACTCGCGACCGCTCGCGCATCGAGCAAGCCGGCATCCGCGAGCTCGATCCGGAGAGTAACGTCCTCTGGTACTATCACTGCCGCGTGGATCACGACTACCAAGTGCTCGCCAACGGGAACTTACTCATCCACACCATTACTGAGAATATGTGCCCGGAGCTCGGCCCCGGGTTGAAGCGCCACCCATACTTCATCGAGGTTAACCGTGAGGGCGATCTCCTCTGGGAGTGGCACGGCGAAGAGCATCTGGCCGAGCTGCGAGACCTACTCACACCGCCGGCCTGGAGGCATTTCCTCCAACGTGTGCACGGCCAATTCGCCTTCGACTGGGCACACAATAACACCTGCCAGATTATACCGGAGAACGCCACGTACGAACAGGAGAAGCAGCGGGGCGGCCCAATCCGCTTCCAGCCCGGCAACATTATCTTCTCCTACCGGAGCGTGGACATCATCGGCGTCATTGACCGCCCAACCGGCGAGATTGTATGGGCCTGGGGACCCGGGGAGCTCGACGGTCAACACAAGCCGCACATGCTTCCGAACGGTAACATTCTCATCTTCGACAACGGCACACTTCGCGGCTATTCACGGGTGATTGAACTCAACCCCCTGACGGAGCAGGTCGAGTGGGAGTACACCGCCGAACCGAAGGAGAGCTTCCTGAGCAAGTACATCTCCGGCGCGCAGCGCCTGCCCAACGGCAACACCCTGATCTGTGAGGGCGGCAAGCATCACTTGTTCGAGGTCACGCCCGACAAGGAGGTCGTGTGGGACTTCGTCTTCCCCTGGCATCAGGAGGGTGGGCTGGGGTCCATCTATCGGTGCCTGCGTTATTCCCCTGAGTATGTCAAGCCGCTGCTCGAGCGTACACGCCACGATTTCTGTTGATAACGCGCGCAGAAGGGCCTTCACGCCCGATTGTCGTTACTCGACCTCAGTCGGCAACGCATAAGACCACGGTATCCTTCGCCGGGATCTTGACCGGCACTCGCCACATCTGCTTACCAGTCTCCGCCGGCGAGGCCTGCCTTCGAGTTGCGTCGCTCATAGCGTACACTTGTGGCGGCGGGGCGGCGGGAAGTTGCAGCGGCCGAGCTTGCAGCTCTAGCACGAGGTCGCGGTCAGCCGAGGTGTCGTTGCGGAGTGTGAAGTACAGACTGCCGCGCTTCAGGCTGCCAAAGCGCTCCACCATCACGGCCTCGTCGCTGGCCCGGGCATACGTGAGCGGCTCCCAGCCCGCAGCCGCCAGCCGTTGCGTCAACGGTGCCCAGCGCTCATAGGCCCTGCGATTCATGCGGCTGAGGTAGTAGAAGGTGCCGTAGAACATGGCTTGCTTCATCTCGCGTTCCACCCGCTCATCAGACCAATCATTCTTCGCCTCTTGCCACGACATGCTCACCGTCTTCTGATGGGCCAAGGTCCGCTGCAGTGCCAGCTTGGCGTCCGTGCACCAGGTCCACAGCATTTCATTCCCGATGACGTCAATGAACTGGATGGCGAACATGTTCGTGGCGTGGTTGGTAACGCTATAGTTGGACATCACGAGCTTGCCGCGTTGGTGCATATCGTCCGCGAGGGCCTGCGCACATTCATAGATCGAGAAGGCGAGTGGGAGCACCGGCCGCTTGCTGAGGTGATCGAAGGCCAGAGGATGATCCGCCCACTGGAAATGCTCCCGCCGGAAGTTGTCCACCGCGAACACGAAGGCCGAGTCGAAGTACATGCCGTCCAGCTTGTGGGCCTCGACCTGGGAGACCTCGCGCTCGCGAGTGAGAGTGTAGCGGTTGATCTTGCCCCACGGTCCCTCAATCTCCGGGTCGGGATTGCACAAGTAGTTATAGCCGCCCCACTTGGCCACATAGTTGCCGTGCAGCCGGCGCTTGCCCTCCCGGTCGTAGGGACAACAGTTCAGGATGCACCGCGCCACCTTCTGCGCATTCTCTCCCCCGGCCTCCCCTCGCGCCACGCGTTCCACATAGGCCCACGCCGCCTCAGGTTCCGGCTGCTGCCGTGCCTGCTCCGGCTTGATGCCAATCGCCCAGCCCCACCATCCGGAGAACTCCGTATATGAGAACAGCCGTGTCCCCTGGCGTCGGTACGGCTCTATCGGCACCCGGGAGTTGTAAATCGCGAACGCGGGCATGATGAACTCCGGTGCGTTCACGGCCTGCTCGTCAGCCATGAACCCCGCGCCGCCCTCATTCTTGACGCGCTTGGTGAAGAACTGCGGGAAGATCCTGTAGTAGCGGTCAGCCGCAGACCGGAAGCCCCAGGCGGGATCGAGACGGTACAGCACGACGTCAAACCACGCACGTCCGGGGAGCTTCTTTGCCGCTTGGCTCAGGCCGAACTCATAGGTCGCGACATAGCCGGAGTGGCTGTCATAGCAAAGGCGAACGGCCCTCGGCTGATCCATCGGCACCGCGAGCGCCAGGGCCGAACGTTCATCACCCAAGGCTGCGAAGGGATACAGGGATGTGAGCCGCCGGGGTCCGGTCAGCCGAGCAGCGCCGTAGCGGATCCCCGGTTCGATCCGTTGGGCGTGGTGGATGTCGTCATACCAGGTCCAGCCCTCGGCTCGAAGTGGAAGCCGCACAGCGACGGACACAGCGCGGTCCTTGCCGGTCGTGTCGCGGAGGTCGCAGTGCAGGCGAAGGTGGTCCCCGGCTGGATGGTATGCGGCGGTCACCTCGAGCCCGTCCTTCTGCCCGCTGAACCGCACGCCATCTTCTCCCGTCGTCACTTGGCCCGGTACGGGCTGCTGCACCGCCAGGTAGTCGTCGTCCAGGCAGATCACCGACACGTCGTCTATCCAGGCGCTGCCTGTTTGCTGCCACAAACACGTGCGGACACGGATCTTGCGGCAGAACGGCGCTGTGGTGAATTCCCGGGTGAGCTGGAACCAGTCTGAGTTGTATCGCGCGTGACTGACGGTAATCTGGGGATGCGTGGGACGTTGCTTTCCCTCAGCATCGTATTGCTCGATATACAGGTGAGGGGCGCCGCCTTTCGTCCGCATCCATATTGCAGCGCGATAGGGCGTGTTCGGCTTGACACTCAGTTCTGCCGCCAGGGAACTGGACGTCCGCTTTTCGGTGCCGGGAATCACTACCCTCATGCACGCCTTGCCGGAGTGTGGAGACTCGCGGTCCGCGCTCCATTCCGCCCCAAAGGCCCAGTCTGTCGGCCTTCCCTCCGCCATCTTCTCGAAACCCGGATTCGGCAGCAGCTCCTGCTCCTGGCAGGGAACGTCGGCGACATCGGCCACAAATAGCCCGCCCTTGGTTCCAGGGCGCAGCAGCTCTCGTTCGTCAATCTTGAGGCTCGTCACTGCACCTCGCTTGTCGAGCTGAATTGCGAGGCCGTCGGCCGTGTGCAGTTGCTGGGCGGCCGCGAATCTGCACGCAAGCATCACAACGGTCAAAAACGGAGTAAGAGCGTTCATCCGCATGTCCCTTGGCCCCCTCTGCAGTGGACTCTTTCGCAGGGGAACCATTAATCCTTCTGACGTGCTGACGTGGTCCGCCCTGCGGCCTTGCCGTGCTCGACATCCGAGAGGTTCTTCGTATGCGCCGGCCCCCACAGAGCCACAATTGGGAACGCCTGCTTGTCGAAGTCGCTGGCACTTCCCCAGTCTTCTGCAGCCATTACCTTTGCTCCTCTATCGGGCCGGACGGCGCCCCGCCCCGGTCGCGACCGCGCTGAGTTCCCGACTGGTGTCGCTCTCCATGGGTATGCCGCCGGCCGGACGCGGCTCGTCCTCAGAGCCCGCGAAAGCGCCCTGAACCGCTGATCAGC
>JALGUG010000130.1 GCA_029820995.1 Candidatus Zipacnadia bacterium | reverse complement strand
CGCCATTGAGTATGCTGTCTCAGGCTACTCTAGTGGCGCGAGTGCCAACGCAGGGGAGAGCTGGTGGGGGGGCACGACGGGCAGTTCGTGGAGTGACCTGACCGCAGTGTGGTACTCGACGACAAATGCGTGTATCAAGGCGTTCACGGTGCGATACAACCCGACGCGGGTGACGCTGGCCGGGCTGCGGGCGGAGGGAGAGTGGGGGCAAGTGCGGGTACGGTGGACCACGGGGAACGAGGAGGGTGTGGCCGGCTTCCAGGTGCGAAGGGCCGAGAGGCAGGAGGGGCCGTTTGAGTCCGTGAGTGGCCCCCTGATCCCGGCGACCGCGCTGCCAGGAGGGATGAGCCAGTACGAGTTTGTGGATCGCGACGTGCGCCCCGGGCGAACATACTATTACCGCATCGCCGAGGTATTGGAGGACGGGAGCGTCCTTGAGCACCCGAGGACGGCACAGGCCGTAGCGGGTGCGTTGCCGCTGTACGAGCTGGTGCCGAGGTGAGGACCACGGCCCCGCGTGGGGGGCGGTACGCTAGTCGCCTAGCGCTGCGGCGGTCTCGGCGAGCTGCTCGATGATCGGGATGTTTTGGGGGCACTTGGGCTCGCATTCGCCGCACTCCTGGCATTCGGAGGCGGCCAGGCCCTCGATGCGCTTCTTGCCGGGCTCGGCGAAGAACTGCTTGTACTGCCTCTTCGCGTGCTCGGTCAGGCCCCAGACGCGGTGCAGGTTCATGAACGTGAAGTTGAGCGGGATGTTCACATCGTTCGGGCAGGGCATGCAGTAGCCGCAGCCGGTGCAGTACAGCTCCGACAGCTTCTTGACCTCTTCCAGGGCCCGCAGCACCTGCGCGCGTTCGGCGTCCGACAAGGGCTGCTCCATGGCGGCGACACGGCAGTTCTCCTCAACCATCTCCACGGAGTTCATACCCGACAGGGCGGTCGAGACGCCGGGATTGCTGAGCACGAAGCGGAGCGCGACCTCGGGTGTGCTGGCAGCGCCGCCCGGCAGCATTTTCTGGATCGGTCCCGAGGGCGGCGCGAGGCGGCCGCCGCCGACGGGCCCCATAATGGCCACGCCGATGTTATGCTCGCGACAGTAGTCAATGACGGGCTCGTTACTGCGGTCCAGGAGGTTGTACTGGATGATGATGGCCTCGAAGTGGCCCAGCTCAAGCAGCCGGATGATGTTCTCGGGCGTGTCGTGGGACGAGAAGCACATGTGACGGAACAGGCCTTCTTCCTTGGCTTTCAGAGCCTCCTGGAAGCCGCCGCCCGGCTGCGAGAAGTTCTCCTCCCAGGCTTTCCAGGAGATGCTGTGCACGACCATGTACAGGTCAAGGTAGTCAGTCTGGAGCCGCTCGAGCGATTCCTCCATTCGCTGCCGCCAGCCGGCGGCGGTGTTGTCCTTGAGCGGGTTCTTGGTGGATAGGATGATCTTGTCGCGGCGGCCTTGAAGCGCCCGGCCGACGATTCGCTCGCTACGGCCGGCGCCATAGCCGTGGGCCGTGTCCACGTAGTTGACGCCGAGCTCGAAGGACTTCACGATGCATTCCAGAGCGTAGTCGTCATCCTCGGGCAGGCGCATGGCGCCGAACCCCAGGGCGGAAACCTTGAGACCCGTCTTGCCGAAGTCGCGGTATTGCACTGCCGACATCTCCTTCCGGTCAAATGCAGTCGGGCGGGGCCGAAGTGCGACGACGCAGGTCATTTTATCACTGCGGCCCGAGGTATGCAATGATATGCCTTGCGTCGCCGGCAGGCTCCGTCAGGGGAGTGTGCGGGTGAAGCGATAGCGGCACTCGGGCCGGCCGTCGCAGAGCTGACCGACGAGCGCGAACTCCAGGCCGGGGCCGAACTCGCGGGCCCAGGCGTGTCCCTCGGTGGCGCAGATGGCACGGCCGACCTGGGCGGCGAGGTGCTCGCGGCCGGACTGGCGCATGATCTCCAGCCAGGGGCAGACCCGAATGACGACTTCGGCCACCTCGGCCGAGGGGCGGCGGAGTTCGTACTCGTGGCCCTCGGCTACAAACTTGAGCGCCAGGCATTGCACAACATCGTCCAGCGGCTCGCCGGAGAGCCGAACAAGCTCGCGCGCCTTGCGGGCCTGGATCTTGCCCATGATCTCCCAGACTTCGCGATCCACCTGGAGGGCCTGCTCAAAGCTGGAGCGCTCCTCGAGCTTCACGAACCATAGGCCGTCCACGGCGAAATAGGAACGGCGCAGGAACTCGGTGACGACTTCGGGCTCAAACATGGCGGACACCAGGTCGGGTCGTCCGGGGCAGGATTTCGCGGCGCGTCAAAGCTGGACCTTCCGGGCAAACCGGAGCCAGAACAGGACAGTGATTCGCGCAGGTCCCCGGGCTGTCGGGCGGGAACCCGAGGGCATCAGAGCGTGGCGAGGTGAGAGCATGAGCGATGTTCCGAGACCGGAGTATCCGCGGCCGCAGTTCGTGCGCCGGCCGGCGGAGGGCGGCGACTGGGTCAATCTGAACGGCGAGTGGCAATTCGGGCTCGACCCCGGTCAGTCAGGCGATACCCAAGGGTGGACCTCGGGGCACGAGCTGCCGGAGCGGATCATCGTGCCCTTTGCGCCGGAGAGCAAGCTGTCCGGCCTGGGGTGGAAGGATTTCATGACGTGCGTGTGGTACCGACGGACCTTCGACCTGGAGAAGGGGCAAGGCGGGGGACGGATGCTGCTGCATTTCGGTGCCGTAGACTATGAGGCAACCGTCTGGGTGAACGGGCGGCGCGTAGGGTGGCATCGGGGCGGGTATACGCCGTTCACCTGCGACATCACTGCCGCCGTCCAGCAGGGGCGAAACGAGGTCGTCGTGCGGGTCTTCGACGATGTGCGCAGCGGGCTGCAGCCCGTGGGCAAGCAGAGCCGGCAGTACGAATCGCACGGCTGCCTGTACACCCGGACGACGGGGATCTGGCAAACCGTATGGCTGGAGCCGGTGCCGGAGAGTTATCTGACCGGCCTGCGGCTCACGCCGGACTTGGCGGGAGAGTGCCTGTGGGTCGAGGGGTGCGTCGTGGGACCGACGCAGCGCCTGAAGGTGTCAGCGGCGGCGTTGGCGGGCGAGCGCGCGGTGGGCAGAGCCGAGTGCGCCGCGGCGAGTTCGTTTCGCCTGGTGGTGCCGCTGGGAGAGGTCAAGCCGTGGTCGCCTGCGAGCCCCCTTTTGTACGACCTGAAGCTGAGGCTGGAGAGCGGCTCCGGCACCGTGGACGCACTCGACAGCTATTTCGGGCTGCGCGACCTGAGCATTGAGGGGCCGGCGCTGGGCCTGAACGGCGAGCCGCTGTTTGAGCGCCTGGTGCTCGACCAGGGATACTACCCGGACGGGATCTACACGGCACCGAGCGACGAGGCGCTGAAGCGGGATGTGGAGATCTCGCTGGGCCTGGGCTTCAACGGCGCGCGGCTGCACGAGAAGGTGTTCGAGCCGCGCTTTCTGTACTGGGCGGACCGGCTGGGGTACCTGTGTTGGGGCGAGTTCCCCAACTGGGGTCTGGACCACGCGCGGCCGGAGGCGTTGGGGCGGATGTTGCCGGAGTGGCTGGAAGCCGTGGCGCGCGACTACAGCCACCCGTGCATCGTGGGCTGGTGCCCGTTCAACGAGACACCGGCGAACCAGGCGCCGGAGTTGATCCGCGGCATCTACCGGGCCACGAAGGCAGCGGATCGCTCGCGGCCTGTGCTGGACACGAGCGGATACCACCATGTGGAGACGGACGTGTACGACTGCCACAATTACGAGCAGGACGTGGCCAAGTTCGCGGCGGCATATCGGCCCCTGGCGGAGGGCGGCGAGGCCTGGCGGAACGATCCGGACCACAACCCGCCGCACGCAGGCCAGCCATACTTCGTGAGCGAGTACGGGGGCACGTGGTGGAACCCCGAGCAGGCCGGCGAGGCAGCCTGGGGCTACGGCGCTCGACCCAGGACCGAGGAGGAGTTCATCGCGCGCTACCGGGGGCTGACTGAGACACTGCTGTTCCACCCGCGGATGTGCGGGTTCTGTTATACGCAGCTCTATGATATCGAGCAGGAGGTCAACGGGCTGTACACGTACGGACGGAAGCCGAAGTTCGACCCGCAGATCTTCCACGCAATCAACACCCAGAAGGCGGCGATCGAGCAATAATGCGCAGGCTGCATCAGTGGAGTGGCCCTGTCCGGAGGCCGGCGAGAATGCTCCGCCATGCTTGCTGTGCTCTAGGCCTGCTGGCCGCCCTGCCATCGTGGGCGGCGTGGTATGACGTGTCCGCCGGGCCCGTCGAGCTGCGACTGACCGAGACGCGCGTTGAGCGACTGCTGGTGCGCGACCGCTTCGTGTTCGGCGACCCCAGGGAGTACCGCGGGCCGGCGATTGCGGCGGAGCTGTTGGACCGCAAGTGGCATTCGGTGCTGGCTGAAGGCGAAAGGCAGCCGCCGCAGGTCGTGGGCCAGGACGATGACGGTGCCACGATCCGCCTGGCGGGGGAGTTCCGGGGCAAGGCCGGCGGGCGGTGGCCGTGGCGGATGGAGCTGGTGCTGCAGGCGAACCGCAAGCTGGTGGTGGAATACCGCATGCAAGAAGCCGAGGCGCCGCAGGAGCCGGTGGCCTTCCATCGGCTGAGCTTCACGTACCCGTCCGTTCAGGCGCTGGGACCGGGTCGCCGGCCGGAGCACGCGCAGGAGCCGGGGCGGCCCGTAACGACCACTGACCGTGCGGGGAAGACACAGACCGGCCCCTTCGGCAGCGAGCCGAACATAATCGCGGCGCCGAAACGCATCCTGCTGCCCTGGGACGAGCGACACATCACCCTCGTGTTGAGCGATAACGTCGGGCAGGTGGAATACTGGCAGGGCGGCTGGGCGCAGCGGATCAATCTTTCGCTGCCAAGGCCCGGCGAAGAAGTGGTCACGCGGGTGGAGATTGACCTGAGCGAACTGGCGCGGCAGCCGCTGCGGCCCGTGTCCTTGCGGGAGGTGGCCGACCCGCTCGATCGGTGGCGAACGCATCCGGTGGAGCGGCTCCCCCAGCCGGCGCGCGTGCTGCGGATGGTGCAGAGCCTGCCCGCCTACAGCGACAAGACCGATGCGGAGATGGATCAGCTTTGCCGGGACCTGGCGAAGCATTTCGACGTGGTGCAGCTTCACTGGGCCTATTATCCGTGGAAGTACTTGCAGGCGCAAAGGGATGAGCAGGCGCGCGCGTATCTGGAGGGCAAGGTCAAGCTCATCCAGCGCTGGATTGACGCCTGCCGACGCGCGGGGCTGGAGCCGGCGCTCTCCGTGAACTGGTCGCCCCCGGTAGCGAACAAGCAGGATCTGAAGGCCGCGCTGGAGCTTCAGGGCGAGCGGTTCGAGCCGAAGAGCGGCAAGTTCGTGCAGGTCGAGGGGGCCTACGACTGGGGCAGCGCCGAGGCGGCGAAGGTGGCGGCGGACGCGCTGGAAGACATCGCCTCCCGCCTGAAGGGCGTCAGCTACCAGTGGTTCGACGAGCCCTGCTACAAGCTACACACGTGGTTTGAGGCGCCCTTCTTCTCCAAGGCGTCGCTGGCTGACTATCGGCGATTCGTGGGCGACCGCGAAGCACGTTTCCCGGCCAAGCCGTACGCCGCCGATACGGAGCGGACGAACAACCGCGCGACTGCAAAGGATTGGGCCGACTGGTATCGCTGGGTGCAGAGCGTCTATACGCGGATGATTCGGGGCTGGGTTGAGGCTGTGGCAAAGGCGAACGCGGACAACCCGGACTACCGGGGCGCGATCTGGTTCCAGCACAATCAGTGGTGGGGACGCGAGTATGGAATTGACCTGGATCAAGTGTTCGCGATCCCCGGCCTCACCTGGGTCGTTTGCGAGTACTGCACCGACGCGAGCAACGCGAACTACAAGGCCTTCAAGCACTACGCGATCCGGCACGGGAAGCATTTCTCGACCTTCGTGAACGTCGGTTGGTATGACGCTACGCAGCCGGGGAGCGTACGCTATCAAGGTACGCCGGAGGGCTATCGGAAGGCGTTGGAGTTCTGCTTCGCGGAGCACGCGGCGGCGATCACGGCGTATCCGTCGTGGAGCTTCCAGACCTCCAGCAAGGCGTTCAACCCCGAGCGGGTGAGAATCTGGGACGAGGTCATGGCGGCGCACGGTCTGCAGAGGCACCATTGATCGCGCCTACAGCGTCCCCGTCAGCAGCTTCTCCTTGAGCTCCAGGTAGTACAGGAAGTTGTCGTACGGGACATCGGGCGGGACCGTGTGGTCCACGGTGGGGATGTAGCCGCCCTGCTCGACGACCGGCGCCAAGCGTCGCAGTTCGGTCTCGATGGCCCTGCGGTCCTTGGCCAGCTCGCGCTTGTCTATGCCGCCGCTGAGGCTTAAGGCGTTCCCGAACTCGGCCTGCAGCCGCACGGGATCGTTGCCCGCAGCGACCTCCAGGGGCCAGACGCAGTCAATGCCGGCCTCGATGATCAGAGGCAGCACGACCTCGAAGTTGCCGTCGCTGTCCAGCGTGATGATCGGGACGCCCTGTGCTTTCAGGAACTCGTTCACCCGCTGGTAGCGCGGAAGCATGAACCGGCGGAAGATGTCGGGCGAATAGAGCGGCCCCGTCTTGTAGGCGAAATCCTCGAACCAATTGAATGAATCCACCTGCACATCCGCGAGCACGCGCTCCATGACGGCGAGGCAGAAGTCGGCGACGAAGTCCATCATCTCGTGGACGAGATCGGGCTGGTCGTAGAAGGCGACGGAGAGGCCCTCGGTGCCCATCCAGCGGCGGCAATTGCTGTACAGGCCCAGTGCAGCGTTAGGGACTGCGCAGAGGGGATATTGACGGGTGTCGTAGGCGCGGCAGAGGTCCTGCCAATAGATGGGATAGCGGAAGGGGTTGGCGGGATCGAAGCGCTGCTTGAGCCGCTGGAAATCCTCCGGCGTTTCGACGGCGAAGGAGATGAACTGGTCCATGGAGGGCCGGGTACCGCGGACCGTGCCGTCCTTCATGGCCTTGCGGAGGGCGCCGTCGCCGTCGCGGAAGAGGATGTGCCGCTCCGTCTCTTCGAGGACCTCGTGCTCGAAGGCCGGGATCGGGCCCAGGTTGACGGGGACGTAGTCGCGGCGGTCAAGGCCGAAGACCTCGTTCCCGTAGAAGGTCGCGTAGCGGGTGGCTTCCTGTGTCATGCCCTCGCCGAGCCAGCGCTCGATGGTCTGGCCCCAGAAGCCGAGCTCGAAGTTGGGCACGCGGTCCACCGGCTGGAAGTTGAGGCAGCGCAGGAAGGCTTGGCGGGTGGTCATGAGGGCTCCGGGCAAGGGGTGGCGAGGCCTGGCAGGATGAGGGTTAGCTCGGAGTGAGCTTCACCGCCTGGCCCGAGGCGAGGGAACGGACGAAGGCGTCCTGGATGCGGACGCTGAGCAGGCCGTCGGCCGCGTCCACCTCGGGTTGGCGGCGTTCGCGGATGCAGGTCAGGAACTCCTGCCAGCGGCTGCGACAGGGCTCGGGCTCCAGCTCGCGTTCTTGCTCGTTGGCCCGGATGACGATCTTCTTGCCGCGCGCCTGAGCGTGGCCCGCGGTGCCGATGATGCCGACGTCGCGGCGAGGCAGAACGCCCGGCGCCATGATGACCTCGACGACTCCGTAGCCCTGTTCGAAGCGGAGGACGGCGGAGACCACGTCGTCCACTCCGACGCGGCCCAGCGTCGGTGAAACGACATCGTGGACACCGAACACGGTGTGCGGCGCTCCGCCGAGCCACTGGAGCCAGTTGATCTTGTGGGAACCGAACTCGGCCATGCGGCCCTGCGATTCCTCCCAGCTCAGGCGCCAGGTGTCGGGCTGCGAGGTCTTCATGGCCCAGAAACTGTCCCCGCGTTCGATCCAGTGCCGGTCATAGGCGCAAACAAGGCGGCCCAGCTCGCCGGCGTGGTACAGCTCGGCCAGACCGCGCTCGGGCTGGATGTAGTGATTGTTGAAACCGGTCTGGAACGTGAGGCCGGTCTCTCGCGCCTTGGCGGCGATTGCCTCGGCCTCGGCGACGTTGAGCGTGAGAGGCTTTTCGCAGTACACGTGCTTGCCCGCCTCCAGGGCCTGGATCGCGTACTGCGCATGGAAGGTCGGCGGCGTCAGGATGATGACCGCGTCTACGTCAGCGGCGAGCAGGTCCTCCGGCGCGTCGAAGGCCCGGGCCTGATGCTCGGCGGCGCGCTGCCGGGACGTCTCGGGGTTGGCGTCGTAGAAGCCGACGATCCGGGCCTCGGGCAGGCCGGCCAGGCCCTCGGCATGGGCGGGGAAGATCCCGCCGGCGCCGATGAAGCCGATCTTGATGGGAGGCATATCTGATCACCGTTCGGACCTAATTGAGGTGTTCTTGGGCAGAAGAGGGACAGATTCCTGCTTGGCCGCGGCGATCGGCTCCGCTACTGTGGCGGCACGGTCAGGAAAATCGGGCTGGACCAGGCACGGGCGCCGTCCTCCTGGAAGAGCCGGACCCAGTAGGCGTGCTCGCCGGCGGGCGCGGTCTGGTCGGCATACGTGAACTCGACCTCGGCGGGCAAAGCCTCGTCCCACAGGCGTTCGACAACCACCTGCCGGCGGATGCCGCCGGCGTCGAAGAGAAAGGGCTCGTCGCCGAGGTCGGCCAGAGGCAGGCGGAAGGTGGCGGGGGCGGTCTCGAAGCGAAGGACTGCGTTGTCGGCGGCCTCGATCTGCAGGACCACGCCGTCCTCGTCGCCGGTGGTGATCGAGGTCCACGCGACCGAGGAGCCCGGATCTGCGGGGATCAGTCCCTCGTCAGGCGAATCGAAGGCCCAGCCGGTGGCGCTGCGTATGGTACCATTCTCGAGCGTTAGGCGGCCGTCCCACCGAGTAGCGCGGTCGCGGCCGAGGATCCGGGCGCCGCTCCAGGAGACGCGCAAGCGAGTTCGCGAACGAGGTCGGTCGGCGAGGGGCAGGTGAGTGTAGACCGTTTCGAGGCCACGACGGAGCTCGATGCGCTCGAGGCCGGCGGTGCCGACGGCCCGGACCGTGATCTCGGGAGCGCCGCTGATAGCGGCTATGGCGCCCATGGGGTGGCCGTTGGCCTCGACCCAGAGGTGAAGGCGCTGACCGGTGGTGGCGACGCAGCGGCGGGCGCGGAGGGCCTCCCACAGGGAGGCGCGAGTGAGTTCCCGGGCGTAGATACAGACCAGGCCGCCGTAGACGCCGAATTGGCCCGGACCGGGATAGCTGGCGCCAGGGCGTCCCTTGTGACCATCACTGCCGGCGATGACGCCTACGTGGTAGCCACGCTGCAGGGCCTCCTCGAAGAGCCACTCGAAGCAACCCCAGGCGGAGTAGATCTCGACGAGCGGCTCAATCTGCTCATCATGCCATTCGAGATTGGCCCGACGGCCGCCGACGTGGGGGACCGTGAAGGCCTCGTGATTGCGCAGCGTCGCGTAGAGGCGGTCAAGGGGCGTGCGGTCGCTCTCGCCGACGCGCTCGGGGCGGATCTGCCATTGGCTGCAACGATGGATGGGCTTCCAGTCATAGCGGAAGTACACGTTGTGATCGCCGCCACAGCCAGTGTTGGCGGACCATTCGTACCCGAGCAAGGTGACGAACCGACCGGGTTGATCGAAATGGACCGTGGCATTGCAGATTTCGTCCCACAGCTTGTCCGTGACCTGGAAGTCGTTAGCCTGATGGGAGCAGCAGTCCAGGAGCGCGCTGTCGCGGGCAAAGGCGAAGTAGTCGGCGACCGTGTTCGTGCCGACAGTGCCCTCGCTCTGGCCGTGAAGGTCGCCCCAATAGGGCCGGTACGCCGGTGGGTCCGGGACCACGACGCAGGGATTGCTGACTGCGTGCAGGTTGCCGGCGTCCGCGACCAACCGGATGACGCCCTGAGCAGTCGGCGTGAAGGGCAGGCGCTGGACGCCGCGGTGTTGGGGTGTGAAGACAACTCGGCGCGGTAGGCCCTCAGCTCCACGACGGGAGGAAAGGTTGACCACGCCCTCGAAGCTGCGCGCGGGATTGCCCCAGGCATCCTCCAGCTTCACTCCCAACCAGGACGGCTCCCCAACGACGCCGGCCGTCGGCGTCAGGAGGACGAGGTTGGCGGCCGGGCCGCTGACGATCTCGATCTCGGGTGAGGAATCGAGCCGGACGAACTCGCCGGTGCCATGGCAGTCCACCAGGACCCGGAACTCAAAGGTGTGCTCGCAGAAGGTCTGGGCGCGAGAGCCCGGTGAGCCGCCGGAGGTATCGCCGTAGACGAGCTCGATAACGTCTCCGGGGCGCAAACCGTCGTCGAAAACGTCCAGCACAAGGCACTTCTGCCAGGGGCGCACGTGGCCCTTCGGATCGAACCGCGCACGAAGCGAGGCCGGCCCGGTCGTGGAGAAGGAGGCATAGTCCGGTGCTGCGGGGTCGCTGAACTGAGGGCGGCCCCAGTCGGTTGCGAAGCGCCAGGCGACCTTGAGGGTGCCGCCGTCGTCGAGGCCGAGGGAACCGACGGTATAGGTAAGCTTCCAAGTGCCGACAGTGCCGGCCACAACGGGGCCGGCGGGTTCAAGCTTGGCGTGTCCAAACATGATGTCTCCTGTGCCGCAGAGCTGCTGGAACGTTCGATTGAGCCGGGTGCGGTTCCTGCCTGGTAGTGGTCGCAGTGGCGCAGGCAGAGGATGGGCCGTGCGGGCGGAGAAAAGGGGCCCAGACTACCGGGGAGAATCGCACGAAGGGCAAGGGAAACAGTGAACGCGCTATGAAGCTGCCGAGGCTGCTGGTGGCGATCATCGCCCTCGGAGCGGCACTGCGGATGTTCGGGCTGTACTGGGGCTTCCCGGAGGGGCTGCACTGCGATGAGGCCTACGTAGTGAACCACGCCCTGCACCTGGTGGAGCAAGTTCGCGACCGGCATTCCGTGAATCCGGAGTACTGCTATGGAGCGCTGCCGCTGTACCTCGGTCTGCTGGGCGCGCTGCCGGTGGCCGCGGCGGCGAAGCTGCTGGGGCTCGGATGGGAGTTCCGGACCTGCGTTCTGGCGGCCGGGCGGCATCTGTCGGTAGCGGCGGACTGCGCGGCGATCTATCTGGTGTACTTGCTGGGCCTGAGGGCGGGCGCGTTGGCCGGGGCGGAATCACGTCGCCGCAACACCGGCGAGCTTGTGGGTCTCTGGGGGGCGGCGCTGTATGCGGTGGCGCTGATGTCGGTGCGCGAGGCGCACTTCTTCAGTGTGGACGCTCTGGTGGGCTTCCTCATGCTCTGGCACCTGTACTGCTGCGTGCGGGCGCACGAGGAGGGCACGGTAGGGTGGTTCATGTTCTGCGGCGTGACCCTGGGGCTGGCGCTCTCGACCAAGATGGCGGCGCTGCCGTTGGCGCTCGTGCCGGCACTGGTGCTGATCGCCAGGGCCCGGCGGGCCGAGCGGAGGGGCGCTGCCTCACCGCCGGCCGCCATCGCCAGCGATTGCTTGCAGTCGCCGGAGAACAGCGACGGACGACAAAGAGCAGACGGTCGGGCGGTGACGCGGCTGTTTCGTGCGGCATTTGCGGCACTGGCCGGGCTCGTGGCGACGGCAGCCGCAGGGTGGACGCTGCTGCGAGACCGGATCGTCTCGTACGCCGAGCAGATGGCCTATCGAACGGTGCCGAAGTTCCGCCTGGAAAGCCACAGCGCGGATTTCTGGCGACAGCAGGCAGAATCGATTCACGGGGGCATCGCGGGGCTGTTGTGGGAAGGCGCGGCCATCTGCCTGGTGTTGGCGGCGCTGGTGTGGTGGCTGACGCGGAGCGAACGGAGCCGGCGCGTTTGCCGCATCCTGTGGGAGGATAGGCGGGCGCTGCCGGCGGTGGTGGCGCTGCCGGTCTCTGTGTTCCTGGTGCTGAATCCGGCGGCGCTGACTGAGCCCGTGAAGTACTGGGCGCCCTCGGGTCCGAACAGCGCGCTATGGACGATCATCCAGGGACGCGGCGCGCTTCAACCGCCGCCGGGCTGGGGGCTGCAGTTTGAGCGGACGATACCGTTTCTGTATCAGTTGGAGCACGTGTTGCCATACGCGCTGGCGTGGCCCCTGGCGGGGGCGGCGGTGATCGGCCTCTGTTGGGCTCTGGCCCGGTCGGCGGCGCTGGCCAGGGGTCGCGAGTTTGCCGGGGGCGGGGGCGCAGGCTTGTGGCCGGTAGTGGTCGGGGCAATGGCTCTGGTCGTGGTCTTTGGGAGCGGATACTTCAAGATGTCGCGGTACGCGGTGCCCGTACTCCCGTACCTGTGTCTGTTCTCAGCCTGGTGGCTAGTGAGCGGGGCAGCATCGCCGCGGTCGCCGGGAGCAGGAGGGCTGCCGGCTTACGATCCGTGGAGCTGGGCCCGCTCCTGGGCGAAGCCGACCCTTTGGGCCTGCTGGGTGGGAGCACTGGTCTGGTGCGTGGCGTACGTGCAGATCTACACCCAGCCGGATACGCGGCAGCAGGCCGTGGAGTGGGTCGAAGAGCACGTGCCGGTGGGCGCAAAGGTGGTAGCGGAAAAGGACGATGCCTGGTCGGCGGCGTGGGAGCAGTGGGAGGGCAGTGGACGCTATCGAACGGGCCTGCTGCGGCCATATCAGATCACACACGACCTGTACGGCCGGGCGCTGTCCTCGGCTGATCTGGAGAAGAAGCGAGAGTACATCGAGGAGATGCTGGCG
>JALGUG010000129.1 GCA_029820995.1 Candidatus Zipacnadia bacterium | reverse complement strand
GGCATAGTACGTTTGGCAACGCATGATGTCCGGAATGGCGATTCCGGCCGGGCAAGCGGCGAGGCAGGCGCCACAGGCGCCGCAGACGGCAGGGTCGGCCGCGAACTGTGCCGAAGGTGTGTCGGCTCGGGAGGCCGTCTTAGCGGCGGCGGCAGCGGCGGCGTAGGCGTCCAGCTCGGCCAGGCTACCCAGCCCTTTGAGGACCGTATCAATGGCTCCGCTGCCTAAGGCTTGGGCGATCACTTTGGCCCGGTCGGCCAGAGAGGCCCGCATTCCCTGGATTGTCTTCATGGACATCGTGCCGAGTTTGGCCTGGCGGGCGCGCTGGAGTGCGGGGTTCATCGTGGCTACGATGGCGGGCTGATACATGGTGAGGATGCAGTCCCAAAAGCCGGCCTTCACGGCGGCATCCACGACCGTGTGCAGATTCGCGCTACCGTGGATGGTTAAGCCCAAGAAGCGGACTTTGCCGGCCTGCTTGAGTTTTTCGAACTTCTCGAAGTTGGATCGGACGTCAACGCCGCGGGGCGAGCCAGTGACCGGCAGGATAAAATCAATGTGGTCGACGCCGAGGGTCTTGAGGCAGTCGTCCACGTTCTTCTGGGAGACGGCGCCCTTGAGAGCGTAGTACACCTTGTCCCATTTGCCCTTGAGGTCTTTGGCCTGGGCGGGCATGGTCTTGTAGCCGTGGGAGCCATGCACCAAATTGCAGCCGCGCTCGATGGCCGCCGCGACTACAGCGCTCTTCCACGGGCCGCCGCCGATGCTGAGGCGCGAGACCAGGAGGTTGGTGCGTCCGAAGGGAGCGTAGGACATGGTGGGCTGGATGTTGCGCTTCTCGTAGTCCTGCTGGGCCTGCAGGGGTCCGGCGGCCAGTCCGCCCAGGGCCGCAGCGGCGGCTGTAGTGGCACCCACTTTGAGGAAGTCTCGTCGCGTGAGATTGCGTGGGTAATCGCTCATAGCTTTGCACCTCGCGGTTTGTGGGAGATAAGCTGACGCCGGCCCCTGTGGGTGCTGTGGCTCCCGGGAGCATATTCGGGGCATTAGGCTCACTGATTGAGCTAATTCGGCGTCGTTGGATGCTTCACCTCTTTCACGGGAGGAGAGGGCCCCGCCGGCACGGGGGACGGCTGTCAGGCACGGCAGAGGTCGTTGCGGTCACTTGGTGTCGGCCTTGACTTAGGGAGCGTGCTGCTGACGACGATGGGCCAGCTCCAGATTCTGGCGAGCTTCGTCGAATTCAGGAGCGCCTTTTAGTGCCCGCTCGAAGTAGCCGACAGCTTCGTCGTGTCGGCCCAGGCGGCCGAGCGTGATCCCGAGGTTGTTCAGGATAGTCGGATCGTCCGGCGCGTGCTGGAGTGCCGCCCTGAAGGCCTGAAGCGCGGCGGTCAAGTCGCCGAGGTGTGCGCGACTGACTCCGAGGCTGTTGAGGGCTTCGAGATTGTCGGGCTCAAGTCGCACAGCTTCTTGCAGGTGCCGGCAGGCATGCTCCACCTGACCGGCCTTGTCCAACAGGCAGCCGAGCACGTAGCGGGTCTGGAAGCTGGTGTCGCCGAGGGCAACGGCTTCCTCGAGTTCTCTGGCGGCCTGCTTGCCGTGATTGCATGCCAGGAGCGTCCAGGCGAGCTGCTCGTGCAGTCCGGGTTCCGCGGGGGCGAGCTTGACGGCACGTCGCGCTTCGCTCACTGCGGCCCGGAGACGGCCAAGTTGTTGGTAGCAAACGGAGAGGTTATGGTGCGCCACCGCGCTGCGGGGCGCCAGTCGGACGGCCTCCTGGAGGTGCTCGAGGCCTTGTTCGGGCCGCCCGACCTCGCTGAGGGCGATGCCGTATAGACCGCGGATATTGGCGTCATCGGGGTCGAGGGCGGTCGCGCGGCGATAGGACCGCAGCGCCTCGTGGTGCCGGCCGGCGAGCCAGAGGACTCGGCCTTGCTCGCAGAAGGCCGTGGCGTTGGTAGGAGCTGCCTCCGTTGCCGCGCGGGCCTGGGCGATGGCCTCGTCATGTCGCTGGGCCGCGGCCAGAGCGAGGGCCAGGGCGATGTGGGCTCGCCATGAAGACGGCTCGAGCCGGGCGGCTTCGGAGAGCTCCGCCAAGCCCTCCTCGACGCGCCCGGCGTGGATCAAGGCTTCGCCCAACTCGAGGCGCAAGGTCGGCTCTTTCGGCGCCAATTGGGCGGCGCGCTGCAGCGGTTGCAGGGCCTCACCAGTGCGTCCCAGGTCCGTGAGGATCAGGTGGAGAGCGTAGTGCAAGCGAGCGTTGGAGGAGTCCAGCCAAATGGCCCGGCGGCATTCCTCCAGGGCCTCGTCCAGGCGGCCAAGCAGGTGGAGCATCTCAGCCAAATGGTGGCGCGTCTCGGCATCATCGGGCTTAATCTGCAAGGCGTTGCGCAGCGCGGTGGCTGCGCCCTCGAGGTCGCCGCGTTGCCAGAGAGCAAGGGCCAGGTTCTGATGGGGCTCGGGGTTCTCGGTTTCCAAGGCGGCGGCTCGGCGTAGGGCGGCGATGCCGCGACGGGTCCGCCCCATGGAGAAGAGCGTCATCCCCAGACCCATGTGAGCGAAGGCGTCCTCCGGCGCCAAGCGGATGGCCCGGCGGTGCTCCTCCAGCGCTTCGGTCATCAGCCCGGAGTCGGCCAGTGCCATGCCGAGTCCGTAATGCGGCTGAGGGGCTTCGGGAGCGAGACTGATGGCGTGGTGGTACGCGGCAATGGCTTGCTCCAGTCGGCCTTCACGATGGTGCGCACGTGCCTCGTCGTACGCGCGCTTCGCGCGGCGATCCAGGTGCTGCTGATCTGGAGGGCGGTAGGTGCTCATTCGGCCTCACTCGCTAGATATTGCTTCCACAGTAGGCGCGGGATTCCTGGTAACAAAATGCGGAAGACGGTAAGGGGCTCGCAAGAGCGGCGCTGGGGAGCCGCGCACGTAGGGCGCGGCCGGCGCCGGATCGTGCTGCCAGGGCTCTGCGGGCTGGAGGTTGGACGTTTGACACAGGTAGGCATCCTCAGTATAATATGCCATGCCCGCTTGCTGGACGGGCGAACTATCTGACGCCCTCGAGCGGGCAGCATTGTTGATTCGCCTCCCCGATTTCGGTCGAGGTTGTCCCTCCTGAAGGAGAGCCGTTTCGATGACGAGTTATGAAGGCAAGACCTGGATTCTGGCGGTGGCTGGTCTGCTCGTTGGGTCGTTCCTGATCGCGTTCCAGCCCATCGGTCGTGCGCCGGAGAAGGTGTACGATATCACGGCAGAGGGAAAGTTCCGGTTTCGACTGTCGAAGCCGCTGTACGAGAGCGATCAGGAAAAGGTCGCGGCCGCCAATCGGCTGCGGGCCAAGCTGGAAGAGGCCGGGGTGAAGTTGGAGAGGGTGGAGATGGTGGCGCCCAAGACGGTGGAGGTGGAGACGCTGGCGCTCAGCGAGGAGGAACGCGTAGCGGACGAGGCGCTGCTTCTGGAGACGCTGAAGAAGGAAGACCCGCAGGTGCAGCTTCTGCAGATGGAGCAGCAAAAGGAGGGACGGCAGCCGCTCGCCACGTGGGGGCGGATAGCTCTGTACAAGCCGGCGCCGCAATTGAACTGGGGTCTGGACCTGAAGGGAGGCCAGCACCTGGTATTGCAGTGTGAGCCGGAGACGGTGCTGCGGTTCTACACGCCGGAGGACAAGAACGGCAAGATCACCAAACCGTTGTGCGTGATGCCGGGGGAGGAGGGTGAGGAGACATCGGAGAGCGAGGCTCAGGCTGCGGAGAAAGCGGAGAGCAAGAAGACGGAGGAGGAGCAAGAGGGTGCGACCTCGTGGCCGAAGCCGACAGAGACGAAGGCCTCACTGGAAGACAAGCTGGAGCGGCTGCTGAAGTCCAATCAAATCAAGTATAACTCAGTGGAGGTTTTGGCGGCGAATCGCATTCGGATTACGACATCGGCGGAGAATGCGCAGGAGGCGGAGCGACAGTTCCGGTTGGTGCGCGACTGGCTGCGCGAGAAGTATGGGGACGCAATCGAGGCGGACGATCCGCGCAGCACGTTCATCCAGAGCGACACGGCGCAAAAGGTGAAGGAGATCATTGACCGTCGCCTGTACGCCTATGGCAAGGTCAAGGAGCCGGTAATCCAGACGCAGGGCAACAGCCGAATCATCGTCGAGCTTCCGGGCATTAAGGACCCGGAGGCGGCGCTACGGATTATTGGCAGCACGGCAGTGCTCGAATTTCGCCTGGTGCCGAAGTACTATGAGGTGCCGGCTGCCGGCGCGGAGGTGGACGATTACTCGGAGTGGCTGGACACGCGCAAGACGCCGCCGCAGCCGGTGACGGAGCAGTCGGTGTTGGATGCGTCGGAGGTCAAGTTCACGGGTACGGATCTGAAGAGCAACGCGGCGGTGTCAGCAGGGCAGAAGAACGACTGGGTAGTGAATTTTGAGCTGAAGGATCGTCAGGTGAAGGCGTTCCACGATTTTACGCGAACGCACGTAGGCTGGATCATGGCCATTGTGCTGGACGGCAAGGTGCAGATGGCGCCGGTGATTCGGTCAGCGATTCCCGGCAAGGGGATCATTGAGGGGAACATGGGGGTGGAGGAGGCGAAGCGGTTGGCGCTGCTGCTGAATGCCGGTGCTCTGCCGGTGCATATTGATATTGCGGAGAACCGGACGGTGAGCGCGACCCTGGGCGAGTACTCGATTAAGAAGAGCGCCTATGCGGGACTGGTGGGGCTAATCTGCATTCTAATCTTCATGCCGGCGTTCTATCGCCTGCCGGGTCTGCTGGCGGACGCCTCGCTGGCGATTTACTGCTTGCTGACGCTGGCGCTGTTGGTCTTGGCGCGCACGACGATGACGCTGCCGGGCATCGCGGGCTTCATTCTGGCCATCGGGATGGCAGTGGACGCCAATGTGATCATCTTCGAGCGCTTCAAGGAGGAGCTAGGCACGGACAAGACCTTGCGCTCGGCTGTGGAGGCGGCCTTCAGCCGGGCGTGGACGGCGATCTTGGACGGCAATGCCACGACGCTCATCGTGGCCGTGGTCCTGTGGTGGCTGGGCACAAGCTTGATTAAGAGCTTTGCCGTTACGTTGGCGATCGGCGTGTTGTGTTCGATGTTTACGGCAGTCACGATCACGCGGTGGTTCTGTCAGTACCTCGTGACCACCAAGGTGGGCAAGAACCGCAGGCTGTTCGGCGCAACGGGGGAAAGCGAGGTAGCGGAGCAGTGATCCGTGGGGGGCACGAGGCCCTGGTGCGGACCGCGGCTCGCGGTGCCGACCGGCGGAGGCTGAGGCCCGCGGGCTGACTGAAGCCAGGACCGCAGGTCTCGGATTAGGAGGCAGCAGTTCGTGGACTTCTTTCGCACCAGACGATGGGATATTGTGGGGAAGCGATGGCTCTGGTTTGGGCTGTCCGCCCTGGTGATGCTGACCGGGGCGGCGTTCTGGACCGTTCGGGGCCTCAACTTCGGGATTGACTTCACCGGGGGCGGCATTCTGCGCTACGAATTCGCGGGGCAGGTGGCTCGCTCCAGCGCGGAGGAAGTGCAGGTTCTGGCGCGGGTGCGAGAGCTGCTGGCAAAGGAGAAACTGACCGCCGCGAAGGTGCTGCTCTCGGAGGGGACTCAACTGTTATTGCGGACCCCGCAGACGGCTTCGGATCAGGAAGCCGCGGCGCAGGCGGAGCGACTGCGGGCGGACCTGGCGAAGGCCTTTCCGGAAGCGGCGCCGGTGACACTGATTGGCCGGGAACGGGTCGGGCCGGTGATCGGTCGGGAGCTGAGCAACGCAGCGCTAGAGGCCCTGATTCTGGGTATGGTGCTGATCCTGATCTATGTCACGATTCGGTATGAATTCCGGTTCGCAGTAGCGGCCATTGTGGCATTGTTCCATGACGCCTTCGTGCTGACCAGCGCGATGGCGATCACCCACATGGAGCTGGACGTGACCTTTGTGCCGGCGCTCCTGACTGTTATCGGGTATTCGATTAACGATACCATTATCATCTTCGACCGCGTGCGCGAGAACATGCGGATCCACAAGCGGGCGCCATTCAAAGAGATCACGAACGTCAGTCTCTTGCAGACCATGCGGCGCTCGATCAACACCACAGTGTCCACGCTGTTCCCATTGGTGGCGCTGTTCCTGATGGGTGGTCCGACGGTGCACGCGTTCTCGTTTGCGATGATCGTGGGCATCGTGACAGGGTGCTATTCCTCGATCTTCACGGCCTCACCGCTGGTTGTGCTGTGGCGAGAGATCTCAGAGCGCAGGGCGGGGACGCCGACGGCCGCGTCGCGGGCGGCGGACGAGCTGGCTCGCGAGGCCCGCGAAGGGGGCAAGGCACCGGAGGCTGATGTGGAGCAGCCGGTGGCGGCAACGGCCGGTGCGGGTCCTGAGGGCACTAGTGGACGGCTGGAGGCGGCTGCCGAGGCGGCGGAGCAGGAGGCCCGCGAAAAGAGGCGAGCGCGTCGGAAGGCCCGGAAGACTAAGCGCTCCGGCAAGAGCAGCAAGCGGAAGAAGAGGTTTTGACGCGGTCGGCAGCGGGGGCGAGCTGCGCACGGCTCAAGATAAGCCGTGCCACAAGTGCGGATGAGGGCGCCGGCGCGGCCTAGGAATAAGGAGCGAGTTGCTGCCCACGGCTCAAAGATGAGCCGTGCCACAGGGCGCGCATGACGGTGCCGGGGTGGCTCAGGGGGCGGAGCCAGAGCGATTGATGTTCGTCGCGGATCGGATTTGCCGTTATGTCCGCTCCGATCTCTGTAGTGCAAGTTGTGAGACCCGTCGCCGGAGGGATGCGTGCGCATGTGCTCGCCCTGGCGGCGGGCCTGCCGTCCTCGGAGTTCCGCGTCATTGTGGCCGGCCCGCTGGACGCGCGGACGCGGCGGCCGTTGTCTGCGGCTGGTGTAACATGGGCGAACATTCCCCTGCCTCAGACGCTGTCTCTGTCGGCTACTTATCGAGGAGCGCAAGTGTTGGCGCGGCTGTTGGCGAGCCGGGAGGCGCAGATTGTGCATGGCCACGGTTTTCTGGCGACCTACGCCGCGCTGATTGCACGTCGGCGCCTGGCCGCACCGCCGGCGTTGGTTTCAACCGTGCACGCTCCTCCACGAGTCTCGGGTGGTTGGTGGGAGCGGATGCTACGCCGCCGGGGGTACCGTGCCGTAGGGCGTCAGGCGCAAGAGATCATTGCGATTTCCGAAGGAGTGAAGGAGTCACTGCTGGCGGTGGTGCCGGAGGCGGTGGAGAAGACCGAAGTGATCCCGTACGGGTTGAGGCCCGAGGAGTTTCGGGTTCGAGTGGACGTTGGCTTGAAGAAGAAGGAGCTGGCCCTGGACCCAAGCGCCGCGACAATCGGCTTCATCGGCCGTCTCACGCCGGACAAGGGCCCCGATGTTTTCCTGCGAGCAGCCGCGGAGGTGACAAAGACTGCTCCTAACGTAGACTTTGTCCTATGCGGTGAGGGCCCTCTGCGGTCGGAGTTGGAGCAACAGGCCCACGACCTGCACCTGACCGGGGCGACGGTGTTCCTGGGAGACCGTCGCGATGTGGCTGAGATCTTGGCCACAGTAGATCTCGTGCTGCTGCCCTACCGGGAGACCGGATTCGGCGTGGCCGCCCTGGAGGCAATTGCGGCCGGTAAGCCGTTGATTGTCAGCGACATCCCGGTGCTGCGGGCCACGTTGGAGGGCGCGCCGGATGTGACGTTTGTGCGCCTCGATGCGGTAGAAAAGATGGCTCAGGCGGCGATCGGGATTCTCGACCGGCTGCCCGACGTTGACAGTCCGATGATCGGCGATGTGGAGCGGGCACAGGGTGCGCCGGCGGCCGAGGATCTTCTGGTCAAGACAGAGGAATTCGATCTCGATGCAGAGCTGGAGCCAGGAGATCAGCGCGCGCGCACCGGCGAACTGCCGGCCGGGCAGAGATTCGTGCACGAGCATTACGCGGTCGAGCGGATGGTGGCCGGTGTGCAGGCGGTCTACGGGCGAATGATTGCGAGCACGAAGACAACGTCGGCCAGCAGGGAAAATGGCGGTCCCGGCGGGGAAGCGAACTGAGCCACGAGACTTTTGCACCGTCGGTCTGTCCAAAGAACCGTATCCGACCCCAAGCATCCGGACAACACGGCAAGTCATGAACACCTTGAGCCGGAGCAAGAGACGCTGGGCAGATGCCCGACGCACCATTGTGGCTCGCCTGGGCATCACGCTTGGGCTGTGTGCGCTCGCGTGTCTGATGCCGCGATCATTCGCCGCGGGAATGTCGGCGCGCGTTCTTGACCGGGTGGCGTACGAGGTCGCGGTCGAGCAACCGGGCGATAAGCCGGCGGAGGAACCGAAGGAACCACCGGGCGACAAGCCGGCGAAGGCTCCGGCGGAGGAACCGAAGGAGCAACCGGGCGATAAGCCGGCGAAGGTTCCGGCGGAGAAGCCGAAGGAGCAGCCGGGCGGCAAGCCGGCGAAGGTTCCGGCGGAGAAGCCGAAGGAGCAGCCGAGCGACAAGCCGGCGAAGCCTCCGGCGGAGAAGCCGAAGGAGCAGCCGGGCGGTAAGCCGGCAGCGGAGGCAACGACAAAGATCGAGCCGTGTTCTGTGGCGCCGCCGGAAACGCGCAAGGCGGCTGCGAGGGCGATACGAGAGGGTGAGAAGTACCTGCGGCGGCGGCAGTTCAGGAAGGCGGAGGACAAGTTTGTGGCCGCAGTGGAGCTTGATCCGGCCAGCCTGTATGCGAGGCATCGGCTGGCCGACGCGTTGGTAGGGGAAGGAAAGCTGGCGCAGGCGGCTGCGATTTACGACCGGATCGTCGGAGATAAGGCGCAGTACCCGGAGGACGCGATAGCGCAGGAGTCGGCGGCTCGAGCGCGCTCGCTGGTGGGGCAATTGGAGGGATCCGAGCGAGGCGGCTTGCTGGAGATGACGGCGGCGGAGCAGCAGGCGTTTCGCGATCAGGCGGAGAGAGAGGCGGAGATCAACCGAGACGAGGAGGAGTTTGGGGAGGCGCTCCGCGCAGCAGGGCTGGCCGAGTGGCTGGGACGGGGTATTGGCGCGCCACTACCGGGTCGAGTGTACAGCGACATCCTGAAGGCAGGCCTGGCGAAGAGACTGGAGGAGAAGAACCTGCCGGCCGCGGCGGGGCTGCTGGACGTGGCGTATCATCTGAGTATCCACAGCGCTGAGTGTGCGGCGCTGGAGCGAGATTTCATCCGCATCTCGCGGGGCGAGGCCGAGAAAGTGGCTCTGCAGGCGGCGCCACTGATCGCGGCTCTGGACGATGAGGTGACGGCGCGACGGGCGGAGGAGGAGATTCGAGACCGGGAACGCCGGCGGCGGCGGATCGCCAAGCTAACCGCGGCGGCGACGGCGCTGGTGGAGGGACTGACGGGGTACGAGCGGTATCGCGCGATCCTGGGTGCTCAGACGCCGGTAATGGTGGCCGAGGCCGGAGGAACGAAGCAGTACGTTCACCACTGTCCGCGCCGGCTGGACTATGGGCTGATTGTGGAGCTGAAGGAGGCGGACCGGATACAGTATGCTCTGCAGCCGCTGCTGTTCAAGCTGACGCCCTCGGAATGGCAAGCGCGGGCCATTATCATGGGCTACGAGAAACACGAGCCGAAGCTGCCGGCGCAAGATAAGAAGGGCATGTTCATCGTGGGCCTGGAGCGCGACGCCAGCGACATGCGGCACTACTACTTTGTTACGACGGATGCCTCCGATCCGAAGATGGAGGTTAAGGGCCGGTTTGGCACACGCGGTGCGGCGGAAAAGGCGATGGAGTTCTTCTATGTGTCGGACCCGAAGTACACGCCGGGGACAATACATCATGACTAGGGTTGAACGGCTGCCGGTTCTGCTCGTCGGGATCGTGTTTGCCGCGAGTGTTTGGGCGGGCGGCGAGCCGGCCGAGACTCTGTACTTCCTGGCCATGGCGAAGCTCGACCGCGGCGAGAAGAGGGACGCCTACGATCTGCTCAAGAGGGTGCCGACTGCCCCCGAGGTGGATCTGGAGCGGAGCAGCTACAAGGATATCGGCTACCGGCGAGAGCTGATCCAGCTTCTGGTGACGGAGGGGACCGAGGGGCTGGACCCGACGTTCAATATCGGCAAGTTGAAGCAGGCGCTACGGGCGCGGGCTCAGACGCGGATGGCCGAAATTCACATGGAGCGCGGACAGTATGCGAAGGCGATCGAGCTACTGCGGGCAGCGCGCCGAGCGGACAAGAACTACCCGATGGCGCACTGTCGGATGGCCGAGTGCTTCCTGGCGGTGGGGGAACCGGCCGAGGCGGTCAACGCCGCCAAGGAGGCCTATCTGCTGAGTCCGACGTATCGTCTCTATCGGCAGACTTATGCGACAGCACTGGCGACCGACGCGGAACGGGTTCAACAAGCCGGCGAAACCGGGAAGGCGCTGCTGGCGTATGACTTTGCCTTTGAGATTGATCCCCTGAACGCCGTGGCGATGTCCAATTACGGGTACTATCTTTACCAGGGAGGAGACCCTCGGCCCTTCGAGGCGCCGACGGAACATGCAGCGATTAGACGGTACAACCGGCTGAAGGGTCTGTATCTGATCGAGGAATCGGCCGAGCTGGCTCCAGATCGCGTGCCGATTCAGGTGCGGGCCGGCGAGGTGTTTTGGGTGGAAAAGCGGCCCGCACGGGCGCTGTCGTACTTTGCCCACGCGCTGGATCTTGACTCCAAGAACCTGGAGGCGCTGCAGGGCGCCGTCCGATGTCTGCTGGCGTTGCACGAACACCGGCGAGCCGCTGATCTGGCGAAGGAGGGTCTGCGAGCGCACAAAGGCGACCTGGAGCTGCGGAGCGGGCTGGCAGAGGCGTATCTGGGGTTGAAGGAGTTTGACCAGGCGATTGACACGGCCAGGGCCGTACTGAAGAAGGATCGGAGCAGCGCGCGTGCGTACCTGGTGTTGGGCACAGCCCGCCTGGCGACGGGAAAGACCAGGGAAGGGACGGAGGCGTTGCGAAAGGCGATTGAGCTGGGAGGCACCAGCCTGACGGCGACGCGTGCGGCGATGGAGTTGAACCGGGCCGAGCTGAGTCAGGTTGCGACATACGCGAAGAAGGGTTGAGAGGCCTTGGCGGAGCCGCTACTACTGGGGATTGACGTCGGGACGACGGCCGTGAAGGCCGTCGTCGTTGCTGACACGGGCCAGGTGGTCGGGGAGGCCAGCGCGGAGTATCGGCTGTCGCGGCCGCGGGAGGGGTGGGTGGAGCAAGAGCCGGAGGACTGGTGGCGGCTGCTGGTGCGGTGCACGCGAGAGGCGTGCAAGGGGCGTTCGGAGCAGATCAGTGCTCTGGCGCTTTCGACCCAGGGTGATACAGCGGTTGCTCTGGACGAAGAGGGGCGTGCACTGCGGCCCGCGATCACCTGGCTGGATACGCGTGCCGGGGGCCTAACGGAGGAGCTGAGGAGCCGGCTGCCGCTTGCGCGCTGGTATGAGCTGACCGGAACAGTGCCGGGGCCCTTCGCTGCGGCGCTGAAGGTCCCATGGCTGCGGCAGCATGAGCCGACTGTGGCGGCGGGCATGAAGCGATATGCACTGGTGGCGGACTTCCTGTGCCAGCGGCTAACCGGACGCGCGGTGGTGGACCTGCCGAACGCCTCCCGGACGCTGGTGCTGGACATCAGGCAGCGTGCGTGGTGCCCGGAGTTGCTCGACATCTTCGGTATCCCGGCTGAGGCGTTGCCCGAGGTGCGGGCCTCGGGTGAGCCCATCGGAGGGCTGCTGCCGGAGGCCGCGGCAGAGCTGGGACTGCGCGTAGATACGGTGGTCTGCACGGGAGGGCACGATCAGACTTGCGCGGCAGTGGGGGCGGGGGTCACGCGGCCGGGGGAGGTGCTGCTGTCGTGCGGAACGGCGTGGGTGGTTCTGGCGCCGATCGAGCAGCCGCCGGCGCCGGAGGAGCACCGGCTTGCGGTCTATTGCCACGCGGCTCGCGACAGATGGGCGGCACTGGGGGCCTACGCCGGAGGGTCGGTGTTCAACTGGCTGCGAGATGAGTGGTCGAAAGGGGAGGTGCAGACGGCGGGGCTCGAGACGCTGGCGGCCGAGGCCGAGCAGGCCGGGGAGGGAGCGCCACTGTTGTTCTTGCCGCACTTCTACGGCAGCACAGGGCCGGCGCGAGCGCCCGAGGCGCGGGGCGCGCTAATTGGCCTGAGCCTGCACACGAGCCGCGGGGACATTGTGCGGGCGCTGTTTGAGGGCGTGGCCTTTGAGACGCGGTCCAACGTACGGGCACTGGAGCAGATGGCGACGGCGGTGAGCAGTCTGCGAATGATCGGCGGAGGCGCGAAGAGCCGGCTGTGGGCGCAGATTGTGGCGGACGTATGCGGAGTGAACGTGCTGCTGCCCGTAGTACGCGAGGCGGCAGCATACGGTGCCGCCCTGCTGGCGGGAGTGGGGGTGGGCATATTCGATCGTACGGAGGAGATCACGGACCGGCTGACCATCGCGGCCGAGGTTCAGCCGGACCCGAACCGGCACCAGCGCTACGAGCGGCAATACGAACTCTATATCAATGACGGGAGAGTTGTTGCGGCTGTAGGCAATCTGACCGGCGGCGCTGGAACGGCCAGCCGGGGTTCCCCGCGATGGGGCCTGTCCGGCAGGAGTTCTCGCTGCCGCAGAGAAGGGTGCGGTCAGGACAGGGCGCACGGGCAATCTCGGTCGAGGAGGGCGGCAGATGCACGAAAAGAGCGTTGAGTTGCTGAACACATCCATCTCGGAGGAGCTTCAGGCGATTCACCAGTACATGTACTTCCATTTCCACGCCGACGATCAGGGCTACGATCCTCTGGCCGCCCTGTTTCGGCAGACCGCCATTGAGGAAATGATGCACGCG
>JALGUG010000004.1 GCA_029820995.1 Candidatus Zipacnadia bacterium | reverse complement strand
ATGCGGATGCTTGCCGAGCACCTCCCGGCCGGGAGCGTGCTGGCCCGCGACCAGCACGGCCATGTGCGCATCAACCTCGGCGCGGAGGACGGTGTCAAGGTCGGCGACCAGTTCATCGTAGTGCGCGGCGATTACATCAAAGAGCGCGAAGAGGTTATCTACCGGAAAATCTCCAAGATCGAGATCACCGAGGCTGAACACCGGCTCTCGCACGGCAAAGAAAAGGGTCGGCCCACGCAAATGGGCGACCGTATTCTACGCGTCTACAAGCCAGTGCTCAACCCCGAGGCCGAGCGCAAACAGAAGCGCATGTGGACCTGGAGCAAGTACCTCATCGGAGGCCTGCTCCTCCTCGGCGCCATCACCATGATTAAGGGCCGAGACCGCAGCTCGCCGCCGACCGGGGTCAGGGCCTTCTTGGTGCAGCAGGCTCCGGGCGACGCGCCGGTCATTCGGGTGAAGGTTCCGTCGCCGAAGATCCCGCAACCATGGGAGATCTTCCTGCATGTGATCCATCGGCGCGAGGGTGTGGCCTGGTTCAATCCCACTGCGGAAACGATCATTGACGTGATCCAGGCTCCCAAGCTGTATAACTATGACGATGACCCCGCACCTCGCCTCGACGTGTCCTTCGACTTTGAGCGGCAGTTCATGGACGAGGAGAACGAGCAGGACACCTATACCGTTGACGGCACCTACAACGACTTCGCTCTGCTGCCGGGCACGACGTACTTCTACCGGCTGTGGTTTGTGACCGATCCCGACTTCCCGCCGGGCACGCAGACGCCGGAAATCACCTCCCAGGGCGTGGGCGCAAACCGCATCCGGCGGACCCGCCAGCAGGAACCGGGCGACGCCGAGTTCAACCCCGATCGGCCCGATGTGGTCAGCCAGGCCAGCAAGCCGGTGGGACCCGTCACGTACATCCTGCCGCCCACCCCGATCGGACCGCCCGACGGCGACACCAATCAAACGACCACCGAAGTGACCTTTAGTTGGCAGCCCTCGGATGGCGCGACGGATTACCGCGTGGACATCTTCCCCGGCACGGACCCGGGGACCATGGGCAATCCGATTTTCCAGAGTCCCGCCATCCAACCGGCCAGCAACCTCAACGTGGTGAGCTGGACCTTGAAGGGCAAGAACCTACAGGCAGGCGAGGACTTCTACTGGCGGGTCGGGGCACGCAAGCGTGGCGAGGCCAGCCCGGTGGTGGACTCGATTCCCAATGCCGGGCCCTACGTATACAGCAGGATCCGACGCTTCACCACGGCCATCGCGCCGCCGCCACCGCCTTGAGGACGACACGCAGTGCGGCTCCTCCCGTACGAGGAGCAAGCACTGTCTGCTCGGTACGCCCAGCTAAGGCACGGGCGAGATGGTGGGCACAGGGCCGGGACCTGTTGAGGGATGCGTCTGTGGCCTGCCGCGCAGGAAGAGGAGGGCTGTGCGCCGCCGCGTTCCCCGGCCAAGACGACTGCTAACAGCCTTTTGAGCTTGAGGCGATGGACAAGGCCAGCATCGCAGCTATGACTGTACACCAAGCACAATTCACGCCGCCCGGACAGAAACCGGCGCCGCAGCGCCCCCGGCCGGGAGGAGGAAAGCGCGTGGACCGTCGGCGCACACCAGGCGGAAACCTACCAGCACGTGGACTGACGCTTCCCCTGTTGACGCTCACCGCTCTAGCCCTGAGCAGCCTGTTCGCAGTGGCAGCGCCGGCTGACGAGGACCTTTCCGACGTCCAGGGAATCCTCAGGACCCTGGCGCGCAGCGAAGCCCAGAAGACCGTGAGCGCTCAGGCCCTCGCGTCGCGCTACGGGATTCTTATGCGCGGCAATGCGGTCCGCTGCATGATCATTATGCGCTCGCCGCAGGCCGCCAGTGCCGTTCTGCCCCTGCTACGCCGGCGCGGAGTGCGGATCCGACTGGTGCGCGATCGGCGCATTGAGGCCTGGGTGCCCGTCAGGCAGCTCGGACCAATCTCCCGCTGGGAAGCCGTGGCGCAAATCCGCCCAACCTATGCCCCCATCCCCCAGCAGCTCGGGGTGGGGAGTGCCGTCTCGCAGGGCGTCCAGTTCATCGGTGCCGGCGCCTTCGTTATCCCCGGCATTCTGGGCCGCGGCGTGAAAATCGGCGTCATTGATGTCAGCTTTGCCAATCTGGTCGCCACCGAGTTCCTGGCGCCCCCCATGCAGGTCAACCTGCGCGCCGACGGCGCCCAGCCCAGTCCACACGGCAGTGCGGTGGCCGAAGTTATCGCCGACGTGGCCCCGGAGGCTACGCTCACGCTGTACTCCGTTTCCAGCGAGCTGGAGTTCGCCCAGGCTGTGGACGCGGCAATCTCCGCCAGCCAGGACATCATTTGCTCCGCGACGACGTTCCTCAACGGGCCATACGACGGCAGCTCGCCGGAGTCGCAGGCGATCACTCGGGCTCGAGACCAGGGCATCCTCTGGGTTCAGGCCGCGGGCGGATACGCCAAGCGGCACTGGATGGGAACGGGCACCGACACCAACTCGGACAATTGGATCGAGTTCAGCGGCGGCGATGACACCATCGGCATCCAGCTTGTGGCCGGTCAGCAGATTACTTGTTGGGTCAGTTGGTACGAAAGCGCAGGCGCCTTGACCGACCAGGACTACGATCTGGTGCTGGAAGATGCCGGGGGACTCGAGATCGCCCGCTCCAACTTCACGCAGAATGGCGACGATCCGCCGGAGGAGGCGCTGTTCGCAGTCGCGCCCGCGGACGGTCTATACCAGCTTCGCCTGCAGGCCGTGATGGCGGACCCCGCCCTCCAGCCCCAGCAGTTTCAGCTCTTCGTGCCCGATGTGGACATCGAGACGGTCAATCAGGTGCCTGAGTCGAGCCTGCCGCGGTTGGCCGACGCCGATGGCGCGATGACCATCGCGGCCACACGGGGCACCAACGATTTCAGCCAGATCGCCAATCCGGCGGACCAACCGCCGGCCTTGCCGGTTGACACCATGGAGGATTTCAGCTCGCAGGGGCCGCGGCTGGGTGTCAGCCCCCCGCTGAAGCCCGACCTGGCCGGCCCGGACGGCGTCATTACGGCACAGGCCGTCGGCGTGTTCGACCCCGCCCAGCCCAACGTGATGCTTAACCCCTTCATGGGCACCTCCGCGGCCGCCGCTCACGTCGCCGGCGCAGCAGCACTGATTCTCAGCGAGGACCTCTCGCGCACGGATGTGGATCTGCAGCAGGTCTTGCAGCGCCTGGCCGTGGACATTGATCCTCCCGGCCCGGACACTCTCACGGGCTACGGGCGGGTCAGGGTCCGTGTCGGAGTTGACGCTGACGCGCCGCAGATCACGATCACCTTCCCCGAGAATGCCTCCACGATCAGCACCAGCAAGCCGGTCATCACCGCAGTCATCACGGACCGGGGCAGTGGCGTTAATCCGGACGAGATCATCTTTACGCTCGACAGCGTGACCATCCCGAAGGTCGAATGGCAATTCGACCCCGGCAGCGGCATATTTACCTATACGCCCCCGGCGGAACTCACGCGGACCGCGCACACTGTTTCCTTCCAGGCTACGGACTTTGCGGGCAATGCCTCGGACGTGGCAACCTCGAGCTTCCGCATTTCCCTCGTTACGGTTGGCGCGGGCCTGCGGATGATCTCGCTGCCCTTTACCGACTTGGGGAACCCGGACCCCTCCTTCGTCTTCGGGGTGCCGCCCGGCAGCTTCGACATGCTCCGCTGGGATGCCCTGGCTGACGGACCGAATAAGTACCGGGTCTTCCCCGATCCCTTTGCCACCTTTGACCCGCCCGATGTGCATACGCCGACCCCGACGGTCCTGCAGCCCCCGGCCGGACTGGGCTATTGGCTCCGTCTGCCCACCCAGTCGCTGCCCAACATCCAGGGGCGGGCCGTAGACACCGTCGCCGGCCCGTACCGGATCCGACTGCCTCTGGGCTCCTCTGGGCCGCGAGGCTGGCACCAAATCGGCGACCCCTTCACCGACGCAGTCGCCTGGGCCAGCGCCCAGTTCGTCACCGCCGGCGTGCGCCAGGACCTGGACGAGGCCATTGCCGACGAGGTGACCGAGGGGATTCTGTTCCGCTTCGTTCCGGGAACGGGCGGGCTCGCGGGCTACTATGACTTCACTGATCCGCTCAGCGCCGTGCTGGAGCCCTTTGAGGCGTACTGGGTGCACGTGCTCAAGGACACCGTCGTGGACCTGTACCCGCCGGTCACCGGGATGGCCGCAGCAAAGCGGTCGCAGCACATGCTGTTCGCGCCGGGGCCGGACGATTGGCGCCTCCGGATCGGCGTTCGAGCCGGTGAGTTGCAGGACCCCGAGAACTACCTGGGCATGGGCGCCTCCGCCTCGGCAGCCTATGACGTGGGCCGAGACGTGCCTGAGCCTCCGCCGGCGGTAGGCGGCCTGTCGGCCTACTTCCCCCACGAAGACTGGGGGCCGCGGTCCGGCCGGTACACCCAGGACCTGCGCAACGGCGCAGCCGCTTGGGACCTGCAGGTCGAGTGCGCGGCGGCGAACACGACGGTGGAATTGACCTGGCCGCAGATCAATAGCACCGTGCCTCGCCGCTGGGAGCTGACCCTGACAGACCTGGACGGCGGCAAGACGGTCGCGATGCGCACCAGCCACGGCTATCGTTACGACAGCGGCACCCAGGGCGGCACGCGTCGGTTCAAGATCGTGGCCGAACCTCGGGACCGCGCGGCGGGGCTGCGCGTGACGGCCTTCGCGGCCGAGGCAGCCCGGAACGGAGTGAACATCACTTACGCACTATCGCGCGCTGCGGACGTGGACGTGGCGATCACGAATATCGCCGGCCGCCGCGTCCGCACGCTGGTCAGCGGCCGACACAGCCCCGCGGGACCCAGCAGCTTGACATGGAACAAGCGCGCCGACAGCGGCTCGGCGGTGCCGGCCGGTAGGTATCTGGTCAGCATTACGGCCCGCGCGGCCAATGGCGAACTCGTACGGCAAGTGCGCGGCCTTGATCTGCTGCGGTAAGGCTTGCACAACGAACGACAGTACCTGACGCCACGCGCTTCCGGGGGCGAAAGGTAAGGGGACCCTATGCGTAGTCAAAATCGCATCGCAGCCCACCTTGTCTATGTCCCTCTGGCACTTATCCTGGTCCTGCTGCTGGCGGCCGCCGTGCCCGTCGCCGCTCAAGGGAGCCGCCCAGTTGTCCTGCCCCTGTACAAACTGACGGTGCCTCACCCGGACAGCACGCTCCAGGTGACGATGACCGACAATGAGGTGTTCCGCTTCTGGCGGAGCGGCACCTGGAACTTCCAGCGCCATCCCGCCGGCCGCTTCCTGCTCGAGACGCTCCAGGGCGATCCACTTCGAACTGACGAAAACGGTACCATCGCCGGCCGCGAACTGGGCCCGTCTCAGACTCCCACGCAGGACCACACCGACTACACATGTTTCGCCGTGTTCTCGGTCAATGGCCAGCCATTCGAGATCAGCGGGGCCATGGACAACTATGCGCCCGTCACGGACCCGTCCCTCCTGCCCGTGTTCTGGCGCGTCGAGCCGATCGTCGGCAGTCGAAACATCTGGGGCGAGTACATCATTCCGCTGGACGTGGACATCTCGGGCGGCGGCAGCAACCTGCCGCAGAATGCGACGGAGTTCCTCACCGTTCGCATGACGCTGGAGCTGGTCTGGGACCTGCTCAAGGTGGACCACGTGGTCACCAATAACAGCTCGCAGAACCAGTACATCGGCCTGCGAGTGGTCTTCGACGGCCGGTTCGGCGGAGCGCCCACCGCCACTACGCGGGACGGTCGGGAGATCCTGCTCTCTACCGGCGAAGTCCTCAATGAGGAGAGCAGCATCCCGAATGCCGAGATCCCAGTGCTGCCCGATAGCTGGGTCGCCTTCGACAATGCCGTCAGCCCCGGGTTCATACTTAAGGGAGTCCTGCGAGGTGGGGAGGTCTCTGACGCCGGCATCGCCACCACCTCCGCCGGAACACCGGACGCCCTGGAGTTCGGCCTGTTCAATACGGCCGCGCGCTATGACCAATATGCCTTCTCACCCAGCGGCGGCGTGCCCATTGTGAACGAGGACTGGGTAACCGCCGTGCGCTGGGATGAGCAAACCCTCTCGCCGGGACAGTCCCGCCGCTACGTAACCTACTACGGTCTAGGCGGCTCGGTGGAGGACCTGGCGCGTCCCTACGTCCTGGCGGGTTATGCGCCCTTCAACCTCCGGGTCTGGCCGGGCGATGATCCGAACACGCCGGACATTGAAGATTACCACCTGACGGATGGCGCCGGCAACAGCCCCTTCCCCTTGTCCGCCATCGTGGACAACTTCGGGGCGAGCACGCTGATGGGCGTGGCCTTGACGATCAGTCTGCCGGAGGGCCTGGAGCTGTTCCCGCTGAATCAGTCTCGGACCAAGCTGATCGGCACCGTGGTCCGCAACGAGGCCCCGGTCCCCGCAGCAACCTGGACGGCTCGGGCCACCGGCGAGCGCACCGGACTCGTGGAGATCCGTTTCACCGGCCCGCAGGGAAAGAGCATCCGCCGAACCGTCGGCATTCCGGGCTTGCCGACGCTGAACCAGAGCAATCTCGATCCCACGCTGGGTCTGGCCATGATCTCGATCCCGTACGAGTTCGCGAACTCGGACGCAGAGCATGTGTTCCAGTCCATCGCTCCACTGAACAGCGCCAATGCCACCGTCATTCGCTGGAACCCGGACCTCGATACCTATGCCTTCTTCCCCGAGCCCTTCGCCACCAACATCTTTCCCGGCATGGGCTTCTGGATCGTGAACCGCACCCGGCAGAAGCTGGTGATGCCCACCGACCGCCAGGAACTGTCCCTGAACCAGTCCTTCGACCGAGAGCTGCACAAGGGTTGGAACCAGATTGGCAACCCGTTCATCTACAGCATCCATACCCGGCGCCTGGAGGTCATCGGGAGCGATACGGTGGAGCGAACACTGCCCGAAGCCGTGGGGGCCGGCCTCCTGCTGCCGACCGTGTATTGGTACGACGTGACCAGCGGGCAGTATCGCTTTGAGACCGATTTCAGCAAGTCCACCCTCGATCCTTATCGCGGCTACTGGATCTGGTGCTTCGATGACCTGATCATGAGGTTCACACCGCCGCCGATCATCGCCAGCGGTGCCGAGGAGCCTGTCGTGACAGCGCCCCGGCGCGTCCCCGGACCGAATGATTGGCGCGTGAATCTGCACGTCTCGGCGCCCGGCGTGGCGCCTCGTGTCCGCACGCTGGGTGTGAGCGCCGCGGCCGAGAATGGCCCCGACTTGGCCGACGTGCCCAACCCGCCGCCCGCGCTGCCCAACGGGCCGACGTTGGAGGCGGCCTTCACCCACTCGGATTGGGGCCGCCGCGCGGGGAACTACTGGGTGGACGTGCGCGGCAGCGCGCCGCAGGCCCAGAGCTGGGACTTCGTGGTCAACACTGACTTGAGCAGCGCCGAGGTGGCGATCAATTGGCCGGACCTGTCGGAGGTTCCCAAGCGATTGAGATTGCGGCTGGAAGATGTGGAAGGCAAGCGCAGCTACAACATGCGCACCCTTACCGGCTGCACCTTCAAGACCGGCCCTGCCGGCGCTCAACGACATTTCCGGGTCGTCGCCGGCGCCGCCCGGGGCGGTGCGGTGGTAGTTACGTCCTTGACGGTCGAACCGGCGGCGAACGGCGGCGCGCATCTGGTCTACTCTCTGGCTCAAGACGCAACGGTTGATCTCACCATTACCAACATCGCCGGCCGGAGTGTCCGCCGCCTGGCCAGAGGCGTCTTTGTCCCCGCCGGCGAGCACTCAATGGCCTGGGATGGCACGAGCTCTGCCGGCTTGCGCGCGCCCAATGGTCGCTACCTTGTCCGCTTGCGTGCCCGAGCGGCTGATGGAACGGCGACCAGCCGTGTCGCCGCCTTGTCGCTACAGCGCTGAAGGGCAAAGCCCTTAGTCCCGCAGGGGGTAACCCTAGCATGATCTCGACGAAAACAGCTTACCGTGCTCTCAGGCGGCGCCGCCGGGGGCGTTTTGCGCTGGTGCTGGCGGCTCTGTTCGTGGCAACTGTGATGGCTCCCCTCGGGCCTGTTGGGTTGCCGCGAGCAGCGGCACAGCAAAACACCATGGGGCTCTCCTTGGCCACCAAGCCGGGCGTGGTCACCCTACTCGTGGTGCCCTTCGAGGACCAGACGGGAGCCGTGCGCGGTCCCGGGCGCCTGGACTTCGTCACCAGCGTCACCAACGCTGTCGTGACTGCGCTGCGCGAGGCAAAGGGCGAGGGCGGGCGGCGGCTGTTCGATCCCTTCGTCTTCTCGCCCACCTCCCCCCAGACCCTGCGCGCTCTGGAAGATGGGCGCCTCACTCCCGGCGTGGTGCAGGGAGAGAAAGACAAGTACGCCTGCATCCAGATTGCGGCGGCACTGGGATACGAGACGGTTCTGTTCGGCTCCATCTCCGAGTACGAGTATCAGGAACGTCCGGCGCAGGTCACGCTTACGCTGTCCGGCGAAGCATACGATGTGTTCGGCAATTATGATCCGAAGCGCGGCGTGAAGGCCGAGGTCACGCCGGCTGCCAACTTCGCCGTTCGCGGAACCAGCCCCTTCCGGCCCCACGCTCGGGGGCAGGAGCGACAGCTTCATCGCCTGGCGGTCAAGAATGCGGCCTATAAAGTGGCCAGCGTGATGGCCGGCAAGCGCACCAAGTACCCGTCGAAGCCCAAGCGGTCCAAGAAGATCGGGCAGTGGCTCATGGTCGCGGCCGTCATTGGCGCACTGGCCTTCTTGGTCAATAACAATAAGGACGAGGGGCGGCCGACCTTCGTCGGCCCGGCTCCGCCGCGCCACCTGCGAGTTGACCGCGACGAAACCAGCATCCGGTTGTCCTGGGACCCTCCCATCGAGCAAGCCGGCCTGGCCTTGCTGGGCTACCGCCTGGAGAGGTCCGAGGGCGGCGGTCCCTTTGTGGTCATCGGCGGCGACTTCGTGGAAGCCGGAAAGACGACGTTCAACGATTTCACCGTGATCTCCGGTGAGGCCTACACCTATCGTATTCGGGCGCACTATACTTCCGGAGATTTCTCGGAATTCGTCGTCTTCAATTCGATAGTGGCCCTGGAGAAGTAATCGCCCGGCCTTGGGCTCGGCCTGCGCTCCGAGGCGAGGGGCCGGGTGTTTGACACGTGGAGGTCTGGACAACGGGGGCGGCTGACAGCGTTGCCCCCCGTCCTTCGTACCAGTGATCGTAGCAAACGTCGCAGCGGACACCGCAGCAGCGATGTAGTTGGAGCCAAGCACATGAGTCGATGGGGAGCAGCCGCAGCGATCTTGATCGCGGTGTTGGCTGCTGGGCCACCGGCAGGCGCCCAGTACGGCTCCCGGTTTGTGTCGGTTCGCATTCGCCTGACAGTGATCCCCGAAAGCGTGGCGGCGGACGGTCGCACGTCGGCTACGGTTCGCGCCGACCTCCGGAACTCGGACAATTCCCCGGTCCCTGACGGCACCGAGGTTGTCATTTATACGAACCTCGGCGAGCTGACTACGGACGGCGTGCAGCGTGATCGCCAGATCCGCGTGTCCACCACGGGCGGTGTAGCGACCGCCGAGATTACCAGCATCCAGCCCGGCCAGGCCACGATCCAGGCGCAGGTGCAGGATGGTGGGCGGGCTGAGGCGCTGGTCGAGTTCCGGCCCGAGGGAGTCGCGGCGGAGGAAGGGGCCAACGTTGTCTTTGTGCGGGGCAAATGGGTCGGCTACAACCCGGAGAGTGAGAGGGTCGAAGCACTCAGCGCGGAGCTCAAGTACCGCGGCCTGACCATCCTCGCCGATCAGTTGTGGCTTGACACCAATCGGCTGATCGTGAAGGCCGATTTGCCGCGCATCAAGCGGGGCGAGCGCAGCCTCAGCGGAGAGACGGCCTACTACGACCTGGTGCGCAAGCGAGGCGTCTTGCGGCGGTTTGACGATATCGGCCAGGTGCAGGAAGTCTTCTTCCGCGGGCTGGCCCTCGAGATCACTGAGAAGCCCAATTGGACGCCGCCGGAGGACGCCTTCCGCGAACCGCAGGAAGAGCCCAGTACCTGGATGGTCTGCCGCGCGGTGACGGTGTTCCCGGATGAAAAGGTCGTGCTCCGCAGCGCCACGCTCTACGTGGGTGAGCAGCGAGTCACGAAACTGCCTCCCCTGTTCGTGCTGGGCAAGCAAGGCTATCGGGGCAGCACCAACAATCAGGTGATTGACGTCAGCTCCACCGGCGGCATTGCCGTTGACTTCCCCTATTTTCTCTCCGTGACCGACACGTCTTCCACCTCGGTCCACGTGCAAAAGGGCCGACGATATGGGCGTCTGGGCGTGCGGGAGGGCTGGTCGCTGGCTCTAGAGCGCGAGTACGACACGCCCCACGCCAATGGCTCCATTGCTCTGGACAGCCTGCCGTACGCCGACGTAGGGCTGCACTGGGCGCACGAGCAGCAGATCGGCCGGGGTGTGCACGGCGCCTTCGATGTTGCCTGGCCGGGCCACAGGAACCTGTTCACCAGCGCCAGCGTCATCCAAAGGCTGAACAGTGGCCGCCTCTACTACCGCTTCGGCGGCGACAAGACCGCGGGCTCCGGCTTCAACCTTGACACCTCAGTAGACTACCTTAACCGGCCCGTGCGCCTCGGCCGTACGGGGTTAAGCCTGCGACCCGGCACACGCCTCCAGTACCGCCACCGGTCCTACTACGACCTGGCCCCGTTCTCGCAGACTCTGTCGGCCGACCTGAGTTTGCGGCCCTGGCGACCCGACAAGGTCTCCAGCATCCGCCCCCTGCTGTCCTACCAGTTTACCTGGGATTCCGATCTGGACATCGAGCACTACTGGCGCTTCGCCCTCGGCATGGACCGCCGTTTCAAGGGCGGCCGCCGGGTCAGCCTCGACTACGCCATCACCCAGCGCAGCGGCAGCCGCTCTCCCTACAGCCGCGGTATCCGTCAGCGCCTCGACGCCTCATACGTGTCCTTCGGCAGCCGGCGGCTCCGCACGATGCTCAACGCCAGCTACGATATCACCGAGAACAATTGGTTCGCCCTCGGCTCGATGGATTATCGCTTTGCTCCCAAGTGGCACGTCCAGCTCCTGGGCCGCTACTTCACCTATCGGTTCGGCTCCTTCAGTGACGCGGAGGTCAGCATCGGACGCGCCATTGGGAACCGGGAGATCGCCCTGCGGTGGTCGGCCGAGGAGAACCGACTGGCGCTGGAGCTTGGCGGCGGGTTCTACTAGAACCGGTTCAGAATCCTTGTACGAGCGCCTTCAGGCACGATTGTCGTTGGTCATTGAGCTTATGAAACCACATCTAGTCCGCTCGACCTTCCGCGATGAGGGGGCCGCGCCCAAGTGCGCGGCCTTTCTTCTTGTGGCGACCTTGGCCGGCCATACGGGCTGTGCTATAATGACCCGCATGTGAGGCAACTGATGGCCAAGACGCTAATCGCTGATCTAACGCCGGGCGAGCGCGTCCAGACTGCTTTCGCCCTTCGCTCCAAGACGCTGGCCGACTTCCGCAACAAGCCGGGCAAATACCTCACTCTGGTCCTGGCGGACCGCACGGGCGAACTGATCGGCCGGGCGTGGGACAATGCCGAGCAGTTGTATGAGCTGTGTGAAGTGGGCGATGTGGTGGAGGTCGCGGGGCGAATCGAGGAATATCAGGGCACGCCGCAGATCGTTATCAGCGCGCTGCGACGAGCCGCCGAAGGTCAGCTCGACCCCGCCGATTTTCTGCCGACTTCCTCGCGTGACCGGCAGGAGATGTTGGCCGAGCTGGAGCAGTTGCTGCAGTCCGTGACCAATCCTCATCTGCGCGCGCTGCTGGCGTGCTTCTTCGAGCAACCCGACTTCCTGGAGCGCTTTGCCCAGGCGCCCGGGGCCAAGGCCGTGCATCACGCCTGTCTCGGCGGCCTGATGGAGCATACGCTGGCGGTGGCTGCGCTCTGCGAAGAGCTCAGCGCCCGTCACGCCGAGGTGGACCGCGACCTGCTTCTGACCGGGGCGCTGCTACACGACATTGGGAAGATGCAGGAGCTCACCTGGGGCGCGACCATCGAGTACACTGATTGCGGGCGGCTCATTGGTCACACGGTTCTGATGGACCGGATGGTCACGGCAGCCCTAAGAACCTTGCCGGACTTTCCTGAACTTTTGGCCGACCTGCTGCGTCACATCTTGTTGAGCCACCACGGTCAGCGCGAATGGGGGGCGCCGGTTGTTCCGGCCACTCCGGAAGCCTGTGCCTTGCACTACGCCGACAACCTCGATGCCCGGACCCAGCAGTTCATCGAGCTGCGGCAGCGTGAGGGAGGGCCCGGGAAGAAGTGGTCGGCCTACAACCGGCTGCTGGAGCGGTACCTGTACATCGGGCCCTACGACGAGCCCCCGGTGCCGGAAGCGGAGCAAGCTGAGTACCGTGGCGACCGCCTCGAGGGGTTGGAGGAGGCGGGCGACGACTAGAAGCTGTTTCAGGACCTTCGTAGGAGCGCGTTTGCACGCGATTAGCGTTGGTCGTCGAGGTTATGAAGCGACTTCTAGGCGTGAGGCGGTGCGGTGTGATGCGAGCAAGCCATGAGTGAACTTTGCGACACTGCTCTCGTCGGCAGAATTGGGAGTGAGCGCGCCCGCATGCCCGATGTTTCCGCCCTCGTGGAGCGCTCTCGGCGCGGTGACGTCGAGGCCTTCGAAGCGCTCGCCCGGCACTACAAGGACAAGATCTACAGCTACATCTGCCGGACCATCGGCGATGCCGGAGAAGCCGAGGATCTGACCCAGGAGGTGTTTGTCCGGGCCTTCACCTCCGTGGCCCGGTTTCGCGGCGCCTCCAGCTTTCAGACCTGGCTCTACCGGATCGCGACCAACATCTGCGTGGACACTCTCCGGCGACGTCGGCGCACTGAGCAGCACGCCTTTAGCCTCGACGAGCCGCTGACCACGGAGGATGATGCGGTTGAACGAGAGATCGCCGATGCATCCCGCTCCCCTCAAGTGCTGGCCGAGACCGGGGAGCTGCAGCAACAAGTGCGAAGAGCAATCGCGAGTCTCTCGGAGAAGCTGCGCACCGTGGTGGTGCTGTTCGACCTGCAAGGGTTGTCCTACGAGCAAATCGCCGAGATTGTGGACTGCCCGGTCGGGACCGTGAAGAGTCGGTTATTCAATGCGCGAGTTCAATTGCGGGACAAGCTCAGTTCGTACGTGACCGATGAGGCTTGAGTGATCGCTGAGACTTGCCTCAAGAATATGAAGGGCCGTGAACGTTATGACGGGATGTCGTCGCTTTGCACAACTCATCTCCGAGCGCCTGAGCGGAAAATGCACACCGGAGGAAAGCAGGCTGCTCCAGGAGCACCTTGACACGTGCGCCTCCTGCGCCCGGTTGGCGCGGGAGCTGCAGCGCACCCGAGAGCTACTGCGCAGCCTGCCCCAGGAGCGGACCTCGCCGGCCTTCGACGCGAGGCTGCACGCGCGCTTGCTGGCTGAACGGGAGCGGTGCCCCGACCCGCAGACCGCAGGTCCGGGGTGGCGCGAGCTGTGGGCGTCCCTGTTGCACCCCCCGCGAGTGTGGCAGCCCGTGGCTGTGGCCGTACTGCTGCTGGTAATTGTGGCGGGAGGCTTTGTGGCACTCCGACACTACTCGGCTGGTCCAGTGTCGCCGCCCAGCCCGACTGTGGTCCAAGCGCCGTTGCCGCCGCTGGACGAGCTGACAACGTTCATCGAGACCAGCCACGACAGCTATGCCGACGGTGCGCCCTTCGCCGCCGATGCCGGTGTGCGTTTCGTGGTCTGCGGCGTTTCCGAATAGTTACTTCGGAGCGGCGGCCCAGACTGAACCGGGTCGCCGCTCTTGGCGTCTACAGGACAGGACAACGCGCAAGGGCACGCGGCTCGCACCACGCACGCCCGCGACGCGCAAACCGAGCCAATCGGATCAGTGCCCTGGTCGTGAATCTGATGATCTGGCGCAACTTCCGGAACAGGTTGAGAGCACGGTGGCGACCCGCCTGGTGGGCGGTGCTCTTGGCCTTGCTGGCCGGCGGCCCGTCCTCCGTTTGGTCCGAGACTGAGAGCGGCCTGGATCTGTTGACGAGATCGCTTTTGGCCGAGGGTCGCATCCAGTATGAAGGGGTCCGTAAGATCCACGTTTTCACGCCACGCGGCGAGCGTGTAGTCCGACAACGGGTCTCTAAGGGTCTGCAGGGCCGGGAACGGGTGGAGACGCTGTCGCCTCCCGAACGAGCAGGTGAGCTTATCCTTTGCGACGGGGTCAACACTTTCAGGTACTCGCCGCGCCGCCGGACCGTGTGGGCTATGCCTGTGCCGCCCGAATTTCAACGCTCGGCCAGCCGTAACCTCGGGCTGCAACTCATCCGACAGGCCTTCAAGGTGGCGGTCATCGGTCAGGAGCAGGTGGCCGGACGCACTGCCGAGATCATCGAGATCCGCGATAAGGAGAACTCTCGCCTGGTCCGCAAGATGTGGATTGACCACGATAAGGCGCACACGCTCAAGTGGGTTACCTTTGGCCCCGATGGCAAGCCCGAGACCTCCTACTATTTCAGCAAGATCAACTATGCGCCCCACTTCGCTCCAGGCCTCTTCCGGTTCGAGGTGCCGCCCGAGGTCACCGTCCGGCGCGTGCACCGGCCGGGCCATGTAGATCTGCGCGAGGCTCAGCGCTTGGTGCGCTTCCCTATCTTGACCCCCCCGCCGAAGCTGCCCGGCGGGTATCGGCTCATGGAAGGCCGTGTGACGGTCAAGCACATTGGAAAGAATGTGATCGTGGTACTTTACCTGGACAATGGTCTGGACCCGGTGACACTGGTTCAGAGCCCCTGCCCCCCCCATGCTCGGCCGCTCCGGGTCAGAAACGGCGATGTCTGGCGGGAGGGGAATCTGCGGCTCGTGCTCAAAGGCCCGAGATATGCGCGCCAGGCCCTGCTACAGAAGATCAAAGGGCGCCTGCGACCTGTGGCGCCGCCTCGCGAGCCCCTCGACTGACCGGGGCTTGGCGTCAGTTGATTGCCGTCGGTGCTTCAACCCCCTGAGAAGCCGCTTCAAAACTCGGCGTCCGCTCGTGTGGGTGCAACTGCTCGCCCAGCGGAGGGTTGCATGGAAAGGTTGTTGAGAGAAATGTCCGCTCCCTTGCCGGCTTCCAGAGGAACCATTCACCGAGAACGCCTGCTGGCCTTAGCCTGCGTGCTCGGTCTGCTGCCGCTTGCGTTGCCGGCGTTGAGTGCGCAAGCCGAGCCGACAACCATCGCCACCCTTACCGTCGTCACCGGCCGTGCCGAAATTGTGCGCGGTGGAGGCCCCCCCGTGGCGGCCGACGTTGATGCTCGGCTGCGACCCGGCGACGAGATCCGCACCTCCGCCGACGGGAAGGTCGAGGTGCAGTACGACAGCGGCCACATCTTGCGGCTGGCGGAGAACACGCGTATCCGCCTGAGCGACGACGAGAAGCGCCCGGGCCTGTTCGTGTTCGTGGGCAAGCTCTGGGCCCGCTTCAAGACAATGCTCGGGCAAAGCAAATTCGAGGTGCAAACCCCGACAGTCGTGGCCGGGATTCGTGGAACCACGGTTACAACTGAGGTCGAGGAGGACGGCACCTCGGAGATCGGAGTGGAGGAGGGCGAGGTCGAGCTCACAGGCCCCGAGCTGGTGCGCCCGATGGTCATCAAGGCTCGACAGCGTGCCCGACTGGCCCGCGGACAGCGCCGCCTTGCGCCCCTGCCCTTCCGGGCCGACCAGTTCCCGCGCTGGTGCTATTGGACCGACACAGTCGCCGCACAGCGCGTTAAGAAGCTGGCTGAAAGCGCTCGGCAGAACGGGGCCCAGATTAAGCAGGCTCTCGACGAAGCCGAGAAGCTGGACAACGCGCTGAACGAAGATGTCAAGGCCGCCCACGAGCTCTTGCGGGCCCTCTCAGCCCACAAGGACGAAGTCTCCGGCACAGTGGTCCGGCGTCCCCGGCGCGGAGCCAAGACACTGCCCAAGCCGCGTCCCACAGCAGCCAAGCTGGACGAATGGGACCGCCTGCTGGAGCAACTGCAAGCCAAGCTGCTGGCTCAACAGAAAGCCCTGACACAGCGGAGTCAGCAGGCCGCCGCGCTTCGCCGCCGCGTCGGCGCTTTGCTAGGGGCTCAGAAGGCCATTGTTACCCAGCTCGACCGCTTCCACCGGCGCCGGCATTTCGACCCGCACTGGGCGCAGTTGCGGCCCGCTTACGAGCAGACTTCAGCGACCTGCCAAGAGATGACCAAGAGCACTGACCGAGTTGTAGCGCTGCTCGACGCAACCGCGGTGCAGACGGGCACACAGCTCTTCGGCTGTCAGAGGCGTGCTCAACACTGCGCCGCGCTGCTCCAGCAAGTGACTGATCAACTCACCGCACAGCGGAGGTTCGTGCAAGCGCTTCGGCGAGGAGAGCCGCTGCCGCAGATGAAGCCCAAGGGAACACGCGCTCGCCCGCGACAGCCGCGGCCCCGTCGCCGCTGACCGTCCGGCCTCGCGCCACAGGACGGCTGGACGCACAAGAGGATTCTCTTCAACGGCTGGCGAAAAAAAACGCTAAAGGTCAGCCCGGCATCTGCCGATAAGACAATGTAGGTCCGGCTAGCAAGTGCAAAGGAGCACGGATGCTGATGCGTATTGACCCGAAGTATGTCAAGCAGGTGACGCAGAAAGGCCTGGAGGCCGCCGAGTCCAAGGAAGTAACTGGGCCGCAGGCGCCCGGTGCGGAGTCCCCGCCCGAAGTCCATGGGGCCGACGAAGCCGTGCTAAGCTCGCGAGCCCAGGAGATCCAGGTGGCCCGCCAAGCGCTCGAGCAACTGCCGGCCATCCGCGAAGACCGTGTGGCCGAGCTCAAACGGCGCATAAAAACGGGGACCTACAACGTCTCAGCCGAAGATATCGCCGGCAAGATGTTGGAGCCCGAATAGGCCGCGACGCTGCAATCGTAGAGAACCGGCGCAGGGCCGAAGCTAACAGGCCCTGCGCCTTTCTCATGCCGATGGTGCGAACTAAGGACGCGCCCGCGGCCGACCGATATCTCTAGAAGACAGCCAGTGAAAGTGGTTTCGCAACTCCCGTCGGACCGCCTTCAGACGCAATTGTCGTCGGTCGTTGAGGTTGGGAGACCACTTCCAGGCCCAGAGCTCCAAGCATGGCTCAAAGCGCGTCATTGCCGGATGGTGGCGAGCGGCTGTGGCTGTGCCCTGCTGACGGGGTGCGCACGAGACAGTAAAAGGAGCGGCACCGGCCCATGTCGGCCGCGGCAGAGCACCTGATCGGGGAAGCCGACCGCGTCGCTCGGTTGCGCGGCGCGCTCAATCGTGCCGCCTTTGACCAGGCGGCCTCGGAGCTGGCCCTGCTCGCGGGGGTCTCGGTCTGGATCAGTGCCCCCAATGGTGCGCTGCTCTGGCGTCCGCAACAGCCGGCGCAGGAGCATGATTTCGGACCCGGAGCTCGGTCGCTGGCCCCACTGCTGGCCTCGAACAGTGGCTGTGCGGTCCCAGCTCGCGAGCCGATCACGGACGGCGAGACAATTATCGCGCTGGCATACGCCGTGTCCGTTGATTCCTCGGAGTCGACGCCTCCGCACTCCCAAGCGCACGCCGCAGCCCGGGCGCTCGCTGCGCTCGCGCGCAGCATGTACGAGGTCGAGGGTGAGTTGACCACCGCGGCCGGGGAACTGGCCGCGGTCTATGAGGAGCTGGCCGTCGTTTGCGAGATCGGGCAAGTTGCCAGCTCTCTCCCGCCCGGCGGCTCCCTACTCCGCTGGGCCCTGGAACGCGCCACGGAAGCCCTGCGCCTGTCGCGAAGCTGTTTCATACTGATTCCGGCTCCGGGCGCCAAGCCGCTCACTGCCTGCGTCGGATTCACCAGGGAGCGTGAGAACCTGGTGACAGAGGCGGCGACCGCCGCCTTCGCGCGACGCCAAGGACGCCTAGCGGCTACCGGTCTGATCATCAACAATCCCAACGAAGCCGCTCAGGCCGGCGCGGCATGGCTTGAGTTCCTCCAGGGGTTCCACAAAGCGCTCGGCCTCCCGTGGATGGCGGCGCCGGTTCGCACCTCCGGGACTCTCCTGGGCTTCGTTGTGGGCAGCCGCGCTCCTCACGGCCCGGACTTTCGCCCGCGTGATCTGAGGCTGCTGAATGCCGTAGCCCGCCAGGTCGGGTTGTCTCTGAGGAACTCCCGGTTGGTGGATGAAGTGGGCGAGCTCTTCGTGGCCACGGTGCGCGGTCTCGCGGCGGCGATTGATGCCAAGGACCCGTCCACTCGCGGTCATTCCGATCGGGTCGCCGCCTTGGGGGACATGGTGGCCCGGCGCCTTGGGATCCCCGAGCGTCAGCGCCATGACCTGGCCTTGACCAGCCTTCTGCATGACATCGGCAAGATCGCCATCCCGGAGACGATTCTCCTCAAACCGGGCGCATTGACCGAGGCCGAGTGGGGAGCAGTGCGCAGCCATCCAGAGCGCGGCGCCGCTATCGTCGCCGAGGTCAAGCAGCTCCGGCGTCTCGTCCCGGGCGTTCGGCATCACCACGAGCGCTTCGACGGTGCCGGCTACCCGGCCGGTCTTTCCGGCCACAAGATCCCCCTGTTCGCCCGCATCATCGCCGTCTGTGACGCCTTCGATGCCATGACGTCGCCCCGCACCTATCGGCAGCCACGGTCCTTCGCTCAGGCCTTGGAGGAGCTGCATCGCTGCCGTGGCACGCAGTTCGACCCCGCTCTGGCCGAGGCGCTGATCAGCGTCCTGCGCGAGAATCCGGACCGCCATCGGCGTACTGACTGTCTCACGGAATTACGGTTCGCATACCGGCCGCGACATCGGGACCCGCTGGGGCCCTAAAATGTGTGGTTGAAAAAACGCGGCAGAGGCAGGAAAAAGCGGACCGAATGTGGCAATATGCCTATGACCCGCGAGGTGCTGACGGACCGTGCAGTCTGGGGACTGCACGGCAAACAACCGAATAGATCGCAGCGTCCGATGACCAACGACGCCGGGTAGTGCTGTGTTGCGTTACCCGGGCGGACCGTGATTGGGGACACCACCTGGGGGGAGACGGGTGCGTTGGTTGCTGGACGCGGGCCTGGGAGCCACCTGGCCCCGGCTGCAGCATCGGCGGCGTGGAGCAGCGGTCGTACTGGTGGCCTTGAGCGCCATCACCATTGCCGCCGCGGGCTTGTGGATTGGGCTACGTTCCTCCGCCGAAACAGGAAGCGGTCAAGGCGGTGCGCGTGCCGTTGGACCGGATGATCACGCTGACACTTCGGGCACCGGGGATCGTGATGCCGGGGACGGTGCCCTGCGCCGGCTGTTCAACGCGCCTCTGTCCTTGACCGTCGCGGCCCCCAGTGCCGCCGAAGCCCGGCTAGCACGTTGCCTCGCCGGCCTCCCCTGGGTTGACTCTGCCGACATCTTCCTGCATACTCCCGAGCCAAGCCCCTTCGAAACCGAGACTTCGCCGCCCACTGCGATGATCGTCCTTCGCTTAGCCGCAGGTTCCGTTCCCGAGGCCCGGGACATCGAAGGCGTTGCCGATATCGCCGTATCGGCCGTCCCCGGCCTGGCCACCTCGGGCGTCACCATACGTGACCAGAACGCGCGCCTGCTGTACCGGCACGGCAAGGCGACGCCTCCGCCGATAGTGAGCCGCGAACCCTCCCGTTCGACACCGCAAAGCTCCGACGCCCGCTGGGCCGTGGCCGCGCTGTTCGGGCTGGCCGCAGTCTTGCTGGGCGTCAGTGCCTTTGTGCTGATGCGTGACAGCCGGCAGCCATCAGCACCCGGAGCGGGGGAGCCGGCTGCGCCGTTGGCGACGCTGGCGGATCTGCCTCCACGTGCACTCGCCGCGGCGCTGCGCGAGGAGCCGCCGGCGGTCCGCGCTCGACTGATTGCAGCCCTGCCTCAAGGGCTGCGCGACGCCGTCTCCGCCCATCTGCCGGAAGAACCGGCCTCCACGGACTGCGGAGATGAAGTGCCCGATCCGCATGTGATGGAAATTGTGGCCCAGGCGCTTCGAGACGCGGCGAGGCCGTCGGCCTAGAAGGAGTTGTCAAGGTGGCCCGAATTGTCAAGCGTGACGAACTGCGGACGCTGGGGTCCAACGTGCGGCCCGTCTGGGGGCGGCAGACCCCCGGCCCGGCGGCGCCGGAGGCGGCTGCCACTCCGCAGGAAGCCGCACCCACTGCCCCGGCGACGGAACGAGCCGCCGACCAGATGGCTGAGGAGTTGCACCGGCTGCGCAGTCTCGTGCATCAGCTCGCTGCCGAAGTCGTCACGGCTCGCGAGGAGCTACGACGGCATGCACAGCAGGAGGTGATTGAGCTGGCCACGGCCGTCGCCGAGAAGGTCGTGGGCCGAGAGATCGCCCAGGCTCCCGACGTGGTGGTGAATGCCGTGCAAACGGCCTTGGAGGTTGGGCCGCAGACACCGGCCGTCACCGTGCATCTGAACCCCGACGATGTGGAGGTGGTGCGCGGCGCCGGCGACATGCTCTTATCGCACCGCGGTGGATCATGGGAGCTGGTGCCCGATCCGGGCGTGCAGCCCGGCGGCTGTGTCCTGGAGACTAGCTTGGGTCTGGTGGATGCCCGCGTGGAAGCACGTCTGCTCACGCTGCAGAGAGCCCTCGAGGAGGGCCTCTAACATGTCACGCTCCGAGGGGGTCGAGATCGGCAGCAGACTGAACCTCAACGACTGGCTGGAAACTATCCGCCGCACACGGCCCGTCAGGCACTGTGGCCGTGTCGTTGAGGTCGTAGGGTTGAGAGCCGAATCGGCGGGCCCGTCGGCGCGCATCGGCGAGTTGTGCCATATTCAGCGGCGTGGGGGCGAGGGTCTGATCCGGGCCGAGGTCATGGGCTTTCGCGATGATCGCGTGCTCTTGCTGCCACTGGGGCCGACCTCGGGGATTGAGCCCGGCAGCCTGGTGATAGCCCAGGGCCGCAGTCTCCGCGTACCCGTGGGGCCTTCCCTGCTGGGGCGAGTGGTCACCGCCTTTGGCGAGCCGCTGGACGACGGCCCACCGATCCGATGCTCCGAGCGGCGCTCACTTCAGGCCCCCGCGCCGGCGCCTCTCAAGCGACGCCCTCTCAACGAACCACTGCCCCTGGGAGTACGGGCCCTTGATGGTCTCCTGACTTGTGCCAAGGGGCAGCGCCTCGGCATCTTCTCCGGCAGTGGCGTCGGCAAGAGCGCTCTGCTGGGCATGATCGCTCGCCACTCGCGGGCCGACGTCAACGTCATCGGCCTCGTGGGCGAGCGAGGCCGTGAGGTCGGGGAGTTCGTGATGAAGCATCTCGGCAGCGGCCTGGAAAACTCGGTCGTCGTTGCCGCGACATCCGACGAACCCGCGCTTGTTCGCCTCAAGGCTGCCTTCACCGCAACCACCATCGCGGAGTACTTCCGCGACCAGGGCCACGATGTGCTGCTTATCATGGACTCAATCACTCGCGTGGCTACCGCGCAGCGCGATGCCGGCCTCGCCGGCGGTGAGCCGCCGACCACCAGGGGCTACCCGCCCTCCGTATACAGTCTCTTGCCCAAGCTCGTCGAGCGCGCCGGAAGCAACGAGCGAGGAACCATCACCGGGCTCTACGCGGTGCTCGTCGAAGAGGACGACATGACCGACCCCGTGGCCGACGCTATGCGTGCCGTCCTCGATGGGCACATCGTCCTCAGTCGCCGCCTCGCCGCGGAAGGGCATTTCCCCGCCATTGACGTCACGGCCAGCGTTTCGCGCGCCATGCACGACGTTGTGTCGCCCCAACACCTTAGCATGGCCTCCCGCTGTCGCAAGTTGTTGGCCGCGTATGCCGAGGTGAAAGATCTGCTGGACGTCGGAGCGTACGAGCCGGGTGCTGACGCCGCGGCGGATGAGGCAGTCCGCCTAAGACCTTTCTTGCAGTCGTTCCTCAGACAGTCCACTGACGAGGCTACTGATCTGGATGATGCTGTCAGGCAACTCCGGAACACACTCGCGGGGGAGGAGCGAGCTGCAACTTGAACTCGGAGTTTCACTTCCGATTTGAGCGCCTGCTCGAACTTCGCAGGCGTACCCGCGAGCAGCGTGAGAAGGACCTTCGGTCCGCGAAGTTGGCGGAGATTAAAGCCCGGCGGCACCTCCTCAACCTTGCGCGTGCGCATGACCAACCGGCGCTCGAGACGGACGAACCTGACTCCGGCGCCGGTTGGAGCCGGCGGCAACGCTGGCGCCGGCTGCTGGCGGCGCGCCGCAATGCGGCCTCGGAACGAGCGGAACAGCTCGCCCAGGAGGCCAATGCCCGAGCGGACATACTGCGACGTGCGTGGGAGGATGAGGCGGCCTTCGTGCGCCTGCGCGACCGATGGCGCGAACAGCATGAGGACGCCGCGCGGCGGCGCTCTCAGAAGGAGCTTGATCAGCACGCTCGTACTCGACCGGTCCGCCGGCGGCCCACATAGAGACCGTCATCGGGCTTGGCACTGCGACCCGCCTTCGCCCGGCCGGTGATGTCGGCGCAGACGTCCGACCGAGTACTATTCGGCGAGCGACCTCGATTGCTATGCTTCTGCCGCCCGAGACGCAGACAACGCCGGTCACCTTCCCTCGCTGGGACGAGCTCAGTGCCTCCGAACTGGCTCGCCTCGATTCCGTCCTGCGCCGCGCCGCGGAACGTATCGTCAGCGCGTGGGCCGAGCTGGCTGGATTGCGAGTCGGCCCTCTGGAACTGGCGGTGAGATCGGGAGCCGCCGAGCCCGCGGGTCCGGCGGCAGCAAACCCACCGACGGTCGGGTTCGGAGCCGATACGGAGCACGAAGCATACCTTGTGTGGTCGCCGGCCGCCGCCGGCCGGCTGGTGAGTGACGCCCTCTGCGTTCCCCGGAGCGCCCAGGACCGCCCGCTTTCGCCGGTAGAAAGCGCCATCCTCGTGGCCCTCAGCCGAGCGGCTGTGGGTGCGTGTCGAGCCGCTCGCTTGCTGCTCACCGCGCCCGAGCAAGCCGCCTTGGCCGGAGGGCCGCCCTGGCCCTGGGAGCAGGATGATATGGCGTGGCTGCGTCTGGTCATTACGCAGGTCGGGGGTTCGGAGCCGCTCGCCATTCTCGCAACGCGAGCGACGCACGTCCGACGCGCCGCCCTGACTCCCGCTCGTGGCGCGGGGAAGACCCTATCGCTGGCGGCGCTCACGGGATGTCGGATTGCCCTGACTGCCTGCTTCGGCCAGGTCCGCGTACCTTTCCGCGACCTGTTGCGCCTCCGGCCGGGCGACGTGATCACTCTCGATCAGGACAGCGAGGCGCAGGTCTACTTACACGTCGGCGGCAGGGCGAAGTTCCTGGGACAGGCCGGCGTCGAACATGCCCGCCTGGCCGTTCGGATCAGGCGTGAGTTCTCGGAGCAGCAGTCTCGGAGGTGAACCGTGCCCGAAGATCACGAGCCGGTCGAGGCCGTCGCATCGGATTCGGCTGGAACATCAGAGAGCAACACTACGCCGGCTGCGGCGGAGCGCGCCGTATCGCTGCTGGGCGACGTCACCCTGCCGGTGGAGGTGCGGCTGGGCGAAGCCGAGCTGCCCATCGAGGAGCTGCTCGAGCTGCGCCAGGGGTCGGTCGTCGCACTGGATCACAGCCCCAACGATCCCGTGGACTTGATCATTGGGAGCCGGGTGGTTGCTCGCGGAGAAGTCGTCCTGGTGAACGGCGAGCTGGGTGTGCGCGTGACCGAAATCCTGGAGCACGACAAGCAATGAACGCAAGCGCCGCCCGCGTGGCCGCCCTGGCCGTCGTGATACTGGCCGGCCTTGCCGTTGCTGTGTCCGGCCAACCCGCTGCCGCACCCGACAGCGCCGCTGGTGTCACGGAAACCCGGCCGTTGAGCTTGCCCGCGGGCGATTCCGAGGCGGGAGCACCGGAGCGCAGCCCGGCGGGCTACTTGCTGCGTGCGCTCGGCAGCCTGCTGCTGGTTGTGGGTCTGATCTGGCTAGCCTACTTCGCACTGCGCAGATTTCATCCCTCCCTGCGAACGCCCTCTCAACAAGGCTTGATCGAGGTGCTCGACAGCCGCTCGCTGGGCTCGGATCGTTCAATTCACGCGGTCAAGTTCGCAGGACGCGTATTCCTGATCGCCATGACTGCTTCAGCGGTCACCTGTGTGAGTGAGTGTCCTGAGGAGCACGCCAACCGCCTCCGGCATGAGGGAGCGACAACGGATTCCGACGATGCAGCGGCGACCTAGCACGCCTGCCACATTCCTGGCCCTGACCGGGCTGATCCTGCTGGCCCTGCCGGCCTGCGCCCAGCCGGCACCGGGCACGTCGCCGGTCGTGGACGAACTCGAGCGGACGCTGACCGAAGGCACGTACGCGCGGTTGCTGCTGCTGTTTGCCGCGGTCACGCTGGCGCCGCTGATCCTGGCGGTCATCACGCCCTTCGCCCGCCTCGTCATCAGCCTCTACTTCCTGCGCAGCGCCTTCGGCTCCCAGCAGATTCCGCCCAACCCGGTGCTCATTGGCTTCGCGCTGTTTCTCACCGTCGTGGTAATGCGCCCGACCCTTGTGCGGATCCAACAGGAAGCCCTAGCGCCCTTCGCCGCCGGCGAGCTGACTCTGAGCGAAAGCCTGCACCGGGCGGAGGTGCCGCTGCGCGAGTACATGTTTGAGCACACGCGCCTGAAGGACCTGGCGCTGCTCGCGCGCCTGTCCGGCCTGAAGGGCGTGAAGGTCCGCGGCGACATCCCCACCGCGATCCTCATTCCGAGCTACACACTCAGCGAGCTGCGTATGGCCTTCTTGCTGGGCTTCATTATCTACTTGCCCTTCCTGGTGGTGGACGTGGTCGTCGCCAGCACGCTGGTCTCGCTGGGCCTGATCGCTCTGCCGCCGCCGCTGGTCTCGCTGCCCTTCAAACTGCTGCTGTTCGTCATGGTGGACGGCTGGTATCTCTTGGTCGGATCGCTGGTGCGCAGCTTCTACTAGCAGAGTTCGCGGCCCGACAGCATCATTGGGAGGCGTGTCTATGTCGCCGGAAGCGTTAGTCGGATTGGCCCTCCAGGCCCTGCTGCTCTGCTTCTACTTGACGTTGCCTGCACTGGCCGCAATCTTGCTCGCGGCTCTGCTCACCGGCATCTTTCAGGCCACGACCCAGTTGCAGGATCCGGCTATCGGGTTCGTGCCCAAGCTGCTGGGCGGAGGGCTCGCGCTCTATCTTTTTGGGCCCTGGATGCTCGCGGTCGCCTCGCAGTTCTTGCAGCAGCTCTGGCCGCAAATGGCCTCGCTGGGGGGGTAGATTCGCCCCACTGAGCATGGCGTCATGATTGACCTGTTGCCGATCGTGGGCCTGGTGTTTGCTCGCACAGCCGCCGCCTTGATGGTCGCGCCGCCCTTCGCGCATCGGGCGGTTCCTTGGCCGGCGCGGTTGGGCCTGGCCGCGGCCCTCACCGTGCCGCTGGCTGTCGGCCTGCCGACCGCGCACGCGGCGCCGTCCGGGGCGGTCTCGTACCTGGCGGCGTTCATCCACGAGGCCGCCTTCGGCCTAGTGCTCGGTTTCGCCGTGCAGCTCGTGTTCCGCGGCGCGGAAATTGCAGGGCATCTGATGGACGCGCAACTGCGGTTCTCCTGGGGGGACGTGTTCGGCAATCCTGCCGGCGAGCCGGCCACGCCGGTAGCTCAATTGCTTTACCTGATGGCTATGGCTGCCTTCCTGCTGGCCAACGGTCATCATCTACTGTTCGAGGCCTGGCACCGTGGGTTGATGGTCCTGCCGCCGGGCGGCGGCGAGGGCTTGAGCTGGGCCGGTCTGCCGCTGGTGCGCGCCCTGACCGAGTGCTTTCTGTTTGCGCTCCAGGCGGCCGCGCCGCTGGTCGCTCTGCTGTTTCTCTTCGACATCGTAACGGCGTTGGTCGCGCGGGTGGAGCCTCGGTTGCCGTTGGATCCGATGGTACGAACGGTTCGGCCCGCAGCCGGCATTCTGGGACTGGCGCTGACGCTGCCTCTGGTCTGGCCGATCATGCGGCATCATCTGCACCACCTGCCCGGCCTGCTGAACGCCTTCGCCGCGCTCCTGGCGGGCGGAGGTCAATAATGCGGAGCAACACCTGATGAGAACGACAGGCCGCGCTCATGTTTGATCTTACCACCAGATACCCTCCGACCGCTCACCGGCGCGCCCGCGCCCGCCGCGAGGGCCTGCTGCCCATCTCGGGTGCGGCCTCGCGGGTGGCGGGGCTGGCCACCGGCCTGCTGGCCCTGGCTCTCGTGGGGCCCGTGTTGGTGGCAGAGCTCGGACGAGGCTTGCAGCGCGCCGCAACGCTGGTTGCACGGCCGCCGGGGGACCCCGCCGCAGCCGCCGATTACTTGACCGGCGCCTGGTGGGGCGTCGCCGGGCTGGTATTGCTGGTGGCTCTGGCCGGCGCGGCGGGCTCTGTCCTCGCTCACCTGGTTCAGACGGGCGCGTGGGTAGGCCGGGCGCGACGGTCCGTCTTGCAATGGTCGCAACTGTGGGCCGGCTGGAGCGACGGCGGGCCCTGGGGCGTGGGTGTTCGCGGCCTGGGCCTGCTGGCAGTGGCCGCCCTGGTCTGCTGGCGGAGCGCGAGCCCGTTGCTTGCGGCACTGGCAGGTCCGCGGTCCGCGACCGGGATCCTGACCGGCTTCGGCAGGCTCCTTGGGCAGGCCTGTCTCGGTGTTCTGATCGGAGCGACCCTCATTGCCGCACTCGACTTGCTGTGTCAACGCTGGCTACATGAGCGCGGCCTGTGGATGACCTGGGAAGAACTGCGGCGCGAGCTGCGCGAGCAGGAGGGGACGGCGCGCGTCCGGAGCGCCCACAAAGGAGCTCAGCCTTGAGTCCCGACACTCGGACGGGCGGAACTGCGGTGGCGCCGTTGCGTCATAGCGCCCTGGCACTCGGTTTGGGCCTGGTGCTTCTGGTGCTCCTGCTGGCGGTGCCCCTGCCCTCGCCGCTCCTGGATATCCTGCTCGCCCTGAGCCTGGTCGGTTCCGTGGCGCTCATGCTGGCCGTGGCCTACACAGCACGGGTGCCGGCCTTCACTGCGCTGCCCTCGGCCCTGTTGCTGTCCGTCCTGGCGCGTCTGGCCCTGTGCCTCGCCGCCAGCCGGTTGATCGTGTCGGTCGGGTACGCGGGTGCGATGGTCAACGGCTTTGGGCGCCTCTTAGGGCATGCCAACGCCCTCGTCGGCGCCTTGGTGTTGGCGATCTTCGCCCTGGCCCAGATCGTGGTCGTTAGCGGCGGCGCTCAACGCATGGCGGAGGTCGCCGCGCGGTTCACGCTCGACGCCTTGCCCGGCCGACAATCGGCTCTCGGCGCCCTGGAGAGCCGTGCCGCGGCTCAGGAACGCGAGCGCCTCGAACAGGAGATTGATTTCTACGGCGCCATGGACGGCGCTGCCCGCTTCGTGCGGGGCGATGGAATCGCCACGGTCATCATCGTGGTCGCCACCTTCTTCGGCGCGGGGCTGATGGGCCCGCAGCTCTCCTGGGGACGCACGGCCGAGCTCTCGCTCGGCATGGGCTTTGCCACCTTGCTGCCGGCGTTGATTACCTCGGCCGCCGCGGCCCTCGCGCTCTCGCGCACGACCACCGAAAGCGACTACGCAGGCGACCTGCTCGGGCAGATCGTCGTCCAACCTCGCGCCCTCGCCTTTGCGGCTCTCGCCGCAGCGCTCTTGGCCGTGGTGCCGGGAGCCCCGAAAGCGCCGTTGATCGTGACCGCAGCAGTGGTAGGCGCCCTGGCATTGATGCTGTGGCGTCAGGGGCAGGCCGGGCTCACACGCGCGGCCCAGGGCACTGCTGCGCCGCCGACGCAACCCGTGGATCACCTCGAACTGTCGCTGGGCTACAGCCTGCTGCCTTTATTGACCGAGGATGGTGGCCTGCTGGAACGCTCCCGGCGTCTGCGCGAGCGCCTCAGCGCGGGCCTGGGTCTCTCGCTGCCGCCGCTGCGAGTGCGCGACGACGAGGCGCTCCGCGTCTCGGCCTACGCGCTGACCTTCCGCGGCGAGCGTCTGGCCGATGGACGCCTGATGCCGTCCAAAGTGCTGGCTGTCCCGCGCGAGGCCGGCGCGGAGCTGCCCGACGGAGCGCCCGGCCCCAGCTTTCTGCGTGGCTCCGTCTGGGTGAGCAGCGAGCAGGGCCGTCAACTGGCCGCAGAGGGTCGCCGGGTGCTGGCGCCCTTCGACGTACTCCTCGCGCACCTGGAGCATTGCTACGCTACCGCTGCCGACCGCTTCCTCGGACGGCAGGAGATCAGCGAGATGCTGGAGCGTCTGCGTAGCTCCCAGCCCGCCCTGGTGCGCGAGATCGAACAGGCCGGCATAGACCTGGGCACCGTCCGGGCCGTCGCCCAGCGGCTCCTGGCCGAGCAGGTGCCCCTGCGCAACCCCGCCTTGCTCCTGGAGGGACTGGCGGACGAGTGGCGGTACACCCAGGACACCGATGCGCTGGCCGAGCTCGTCCGACCTCGATTCGCCTCCGCCATTACCGAACGGGCCCAAAGCCCGGACGGCCGCATCTACGCCATCACACTTACGCCACGCCTGGAGGAACTGCTGCGCGATCACGCCGACGAAACCAGCCCCACGGTACCCGCGCTGGACCTAGCCGGGGCGCAGACCGTTGCTCAAGACCTCGCCGCCGCCCTGCGCGAGCAAGCCCGTCCGGACCGCCACCCCGTCGTGCTGACTGATCCCGAGGTCCGCACGATCGTTCGCCGGCTCCTCGCCGGCCGGGAGCCGACGGCCCTGGTACTGAGCAGCCGAGACCTGCTACCGGACGCACAAGTCGTGGAGGTCCGCCGGATTGACGGCCCGCCGGCTCCCGCGGAAACTTCTGAGCGAATGGAGAGCTGATGAGCTACCCGAACCCCAGCAATTCCGGCTTCAGTCCTGCCGAGCGCGAGAGAATGATCATCGAGAATGTGCCTCTCGTGCACTACGTTGTGGGGCGCATCATGGTCAGCCTGCCGGGCACCGTAGACCGGGAGGACCTGATTAGTTGCGGACTGGTGGGCTTGATCAATGCTGTGGACCGCTTCGACGCCGAACGCGGCGTGAAGTTCGAGACCTACGCCACGCAGGTGATCCGCGGTTCGATCATGGAGTCGCTCCGGGGCGAGGACTGGGCGCCGCGCAGCGTACGGGAGAAGTACCGTCGTCTGGAGCGCGTCATCTCGGAGCTTGAAGGGCGGCTGGGTCGCCCGCCCGACGATGCCGAGATCGCCGAGGCCATGGGGATGAATCTCGACGACTACTACGAGCTGCTGTCCTCGGTCAGCGCCGCCTCACTGCTGTCGCTGGAGGAGTTGCTGACGGCCGAGGAGGTCCCGGCCGCCAACGGCGTGCTGGCCTCACCCGAGACGCAGGCCAACCCCGCCTCCGTCGCTCAGGAGAAGGAGCTACGCCGACTGCTCGCCGAGTCCATTGACCAACTGCCCGAACGTGATCGGCAGGTTATTGCGCTGTACTATCACGAAGAGCTGACACTGCGTGAAATCGGCGAAGTCCTGGGGGTTACCGAATCGCGAGTCTGCCAGATACACACGCAAGCCATCGTCCGCCTGCGCGCCAAGCTGCACGAGGCAATACACCTGGGCTAGCGGTGCTCCCATAATCCCTGTAGGGCCGATTGCCGTTAGTCCTTTAGGTCATGAAGCTGGTTGCGGTCCTCGGGGTCACAGGTGCGACTGGCGCCGGCCGCCTTGGCCCGCACCACAACCGGCTAGAGCTTCTGCAGCGCCAAGTCATAAACCTTGCGGCGGGCCGCCTCCGCGCCGCGGAGCAAACGCCTGAGCTGGGCTCTCTGGGCTTGCACGAAGTCCACATCCTGGATCGAAACCAGGTTGATCTCCACGTTCAACCGGGCGCACAGAAGTGCGATCTCCCCCAGGCAAGCCGCCATGGCCGCATCGGTGATCAGGCGGGGATTGCCGATGTGCGCCAGCCGCCCGCCAATGCGCAAGACCTCGCGTGCGTGCTCGGCGACGGCCATCGGCACCGCGGTGGCCCCCCGCAAGGCCTTCTCCAGACGCTCCGCACGCCGCTGCTTCTGGTGCGCCGTGTTCCGGGGCAGTTTGAACGCCTTGGCCACCCGCCGGTAGGCGACGGCGTCCTCGTTAACCAGCTCAAGCAGTTCCTCCCTGATCTCCTCCAGGCGTTCCAGATGGCTCTGCACTTCCTTCTCCGACTTCGCGAAATCCTCGCGCCCCACAGTGAAGTTGGCCACCATGCTGCCCAACGCCGTCGCCAGCGCCCCGACCAGTGCGGCCGCGCTTCCTCCGCCGGGCGCGGGCTCCTTGGAAGCCAACTTCTCCACGTACTCACGGCAGGAAAGGTCGGCTAACCTCGGTTCATCACTGTTGCGCATCGCACTCTCCCTCGCGGGTCGCGGATCAACACCGCGTGCGACCCGACAGGCCGGCGTTCGATCTAATCGGACACCTCCACACGCGCGAACCGCCGCCGTCCGACACGCAGCACCATGCCGGCGCGCACCTCGACCTGGCCCTCGGGGTCCGTCCACTTCTCGCCGTCCACGCTCACGCCGCCCTGTTGCACCAGCCGCTTGCCTTCGCTGGTCCCTTGGACCAGGTCGCACAGTTTCAGCAGCTTCGGCATCCAGATCTTGCCGCCCGCAAGTTCGCACCGCGGGATTACACAGGTGGGCAGGTCCGCGGGCAGCTCGCCCGCCCCGTACACACGTCGGAACTCCTCCGAGGCGGCGCGGGCCTCCGCCTCGGAATGATATTGCGCGACAATCCGCCGAGCCAGCTCATCTTTCACCTCACGCGGGTGGCGCGCCCCCGAATCCAGGTCCGCCTTCAGCGCCGCCACCTCCTGTGGCCCGGCGTCCAGCAGCAGCCGCCAATACTCGAGCATCATTTCGTCCGCGATGCTCATCAGCTTGCCGAACATACTCCCCGGCGACTCCGTGATCCCCACATAATTGCCCAGCGACTTGCTCATCTTCTCCGTGCCGTCGGTGCCGACCAGCAGCGGGTAACACAGCACTACCTGCGGCTCCAGACCATAGGCGCGCATGACGTCCCGCGCCACCAGGAAGTTGAATAGTTGGTCCGAGCCGCCGATCTCCACATCGGCCTTCATCGAGACCGAGTCCCACGCCTGCACCAGCGGATACAGCAGCTCCCGGATCGAGATCGGCTCCTCTTGGGCCAGGCGCTGGGCGAAATCGTCGCGCTTGAGCATCGCTGCCACCGTATAGGTGCTCGCCAGTTCCAGAAAGCCGCCCGCCCCCAAATGCTCAAAGAAGCTGGAATTGTACACCAGCTTCGCCTGGCTCATGTCCAGGATCTTCGAGGCCTGCTCGGCGTAGGTCGCCGCATTGCGTTGGACTTCCTCTTCCGAGAGCATCGGGCGCGTCTTCGTCTTGCCGCTCGGGTCCCCAATCCGACCCGTGAAGTCGCCGACGATAAACGTCACCTCGTGGCCGAACTCCTGAAACAGCCGCAGCTTGCGCATCGGAACGCTGTGGCCCAGGTGCAGGTCCGGCGCGCTCGGATCGGCTCCGTACTTGATCCTCAGGGGCCGTCCCGACTCGAGGCGCTGCAGCAACTCCTCCTTGGAGACCACGTGCTCCGCGCCTCGGCACAGCGCCTCCAGTTGCTCCTCGGGTGACGCCATCTTGTCCGCTCCCGTCTAATCGTGAAGACGACGGGCCGCAGCCCGTCGTCGCTCTGCCTCAAGGATCGGCCCTTGCAGCAGCGCAGGGGCATCTATGGCCGTCGGAGGCAGCCGGTGCTAGCGCGCCTGTGCGGGAATGTCCACGGTGATAAACTGCCCGCACTTGGGACACTGCAGCGTAATCGCCACCGTCACCGGCGTCCCCGCCGCCACGGTCACCGGCGGACGCACCGGCGTCGTTGTGGGCGGACGGATCGGCGGGGTCGGTGCCGTTGCCGGGGTTGTGGTGGGCGGTGTGGCCGCCGTCGCACCCGGCGCCGTTGCCGGGGTAGTGGTTGGTGCTGTTGTCGGTGCAGTGGTGGGCGGCGTCGCGCGGGTACCCGGAGCCGTCGGCGGTGCGGCTTCCTTGCCCAGGACCACCTTTACCAGCAGATTCTTGGGGTCAAAGGTGCGCCCCAGCGGAAAGGCCCCGACCCGCTCGGTCTCGCCGCTCTCCTTCTCAATCTTGACGTAGCTGGCATGAAGGAGCCAAGTCGGCTTGCCGGTCACCTTCTGGCCGTCCTTCGTCGTAATCGTCATGGAGGTGATCTGCCAGTCCTTCTTCTTCTCGTCGCCCAGATTCTTCCACTGCGCCTCGATGGAGCTGATGTCGTCGGCCGGGAACAGGCGTTCCTTGCCCTCTACCTCCAGCTTGATCGAACCGCGATCGGTAATGCTTTCCCCGATACCGTCAAACTCTGCGACGCCGAACTCCGCCGTGTGGATCTTGCCTGTGATGGACCTTCCGTCCTGAAAATACACCGTGCCCATCAGAGGCGGCTTCTCGGTCTCCTGCGCCACGGCCAAAGCTGCGTAGGCCACAACACACACCACTAGTAGCACGAGGGCCACGCCGACCTTCCGCTTCATTCTGCTCACCTCGTTTGTCGCTTACCTGCGTCCTGCTAATTCACCAAACAACGGTCTAACTCCTGCCGGGCCGCACAACCAAAGGCTGAAGCGGCGCTACAACAGGTCCAACAGCCTGTGGCATTGGGGAATGATCCGCACATCTCGCCCCCGCTGCAGTCCGATCGCTTGCAGCGCCAGGAGCCTCGGTCCCGACGGCGCCCTAATCCCCTGCCGCACCGGGGACACCGGCTGCAGCACCACCGGCACATTAACACCGGCTCGGTCCAGGGCCTCGCACACCTGCGCCACGTCTTGATCCGACGCCTCGGCCGTTACGACGACCTTAACGTACAAGTCCGTTCCGCGAGCCGCACGAGCACATTCGACAAAGGCCTCCCAATCTCCTTGCTCGCCGGTGGCAGAATCCAACTTCGCGTCCAGCGATACGATATCCAGACGCGGCGCCAGGCGCGCCAGCTCGGCTGGCCGCGTGCCGTTTGTCTCCAGCAGCCCCCTCAGGCCTCGTTGCTTCGTCCAGTCCAGCAGATGTTCGAGAAAGTCCGCCTGCAGCAGCGGCTCGCCACCCGTGATCGCTACCGCATGATGCCAGCCGGGCGGATCGTCCAGCCGCGCAATCGCCTCCTCAACGATCGCCGCTGAAGCCGGGTTCTCATATAACCGGAAATCCTGCGAGCGGATCGTTTCTTGTGCCCGCCACCGCGGCTCAGGCTTTCGGCTGGCCGGGGTGTCGCAATACGCGCATCTCAGGTTGCAGCCCGCAAATCGGACGAACACTTGGCGGCAGCCTACGTACAGGCCCTCTCCCTGCGCTGAGGAGAAGACCTCGGAAAGCCACGCCACTTCGCCCTGTTGATGCCCAAACGTTCGTTCCGTCAACTCCTCTCACTCAGGGACGATACGCCGCTGAGGAGCCCGGTGATTCCCAAACGCGCACCTCGGCCACGCGCACGCCCTCCAACTGGAGGCGGGCCGCCAGCTCATCATATAGGTGGCGACAGATATTCTCACAAGTGGCATTTGTCGTCTCAAAGGGCGGCACTTCGTTCAAGTAGCGGTGATCGAGCCGGTCAACGACCTCCGCGCATGCCTGCTTGAGCGCCCCGAAATCCGCCAACATGCCGCTCTTGTCGAGCTGTTCGCCCTCGACTGTCACCTCGACGCGGTAGTTGTGACCGTGGAGTTGCGAGCACTTGCCCGGATAGTCTCGCAGGTGATGAGCGGCAGAGAATTCGCTTTCAACGGTCAATCTATACACAAACTTACTCCCGCTCGGCCCTTGTGGCCTGCTTGTCCGGCCCACCACCCTCCGAATTATATCACAGCCCTCAACGCGGAGCAAGCCGACCAGCCAGAGCGACGGCGACCACGGCCGACAACAGTGTGCGAGAATGTGAAGCGGGACAAGGTGTTCGTCGGTCAGGAGCGAATGGTCAAGTTGGGTTGAGTGTCATGGGCGATAGACGGGTGGTTAGCACGCGCGGCCGACAGACAACGTGGCTTCTCTTGTGCCTGAGCGCGAACCTGGCAGTGCTCTCCGCGCCAGTTCGTGCTCAGGGCGAGCCAACGGCACCGCCGGCGGGCGATGTGCTGGAGGACCTCGCGCTGCTGTCGGTGGCCGGCCGCCTGAAGTTGACGCCGCGGCAGATCAAAAAGGTCATCCCCTTGCTCCAGGATGTGCAGGCGGATCAGGCGGCGCTGGAGGCCGCGCGGCAACAGGCCCTGGCCGACCGGCGCGACGATTTTCGGGCGGTAGAAGAAGCCTACCTGTCGGGCGAGGAGCCGCCGCGCGCCTGCCTGGAGCGAATCAATGCCTCGCTGGCGAAAGTGCGTGCCGCCGAGCAGGAGGCCGAGGCGAAGCTGACGCGGCGCGAAGCCCGGCTGCTGGGATACTTCACGCGCGATCAGGTTCGGCTGATCGAGACCGAGCAGCAGTACCTGGCCGCACAGAAGCGGCGGCAGAAGCTGGAAGGCGCAGCGAGCGCGGCCGAGTATGTCGTGAACAAGCTCAGCGAAGTCCGAGAACTCCTCCCGGAGGAGTATCGGGCCCAGGCTGCACCCCTGGCGGCACAGGTCGCCGTTGTCGTGAAGGGGCCTCGGTTCCGTCACTTGCCGGCGGTGAAGGAGCGCGTGCTGTACCTGTTCGAGCAGGTGCGCCGGATGTCCCAGCAGGAGTTCGAAACGACCTTGCCGACTATGCCCGAGCAGGTGTCCAAACTGCTCGACCTGCCGGCCACTCAACCGACGACCACGACAAAGATCAGCCGTGAGGAGTTCTTGAGGTTTCTGAAGAGCCCCCGAACGGTGGAACTGCTCTCGCAGCTCCTGACGTCGGCGCAGGAGGAGCAAGAATGATCAGGTGCCACTGGTTGCTACTCTTGCCGGCTCTGGCGTTGCCGGCCGCGGCCGACACCTGGGATGCGGCCCTGCGTCGTGCCGAGGGGCTGCAGATGCTCAACCGCCTGGCCTTCACCGCCGATCAGCTCACCCAAATGGCGCCTCTGGCCGAACGACTGCACAAGGCTGCCGCCCTTGCTCCGCCCGAGCCTACTAACGCCGAGGTTCTGCAGAAACTCCGGACCGCACTGCTCGAGGGCGAACAGGCCGCCTCCGAGCAGTGGCAACCGTACGAGCAAGCGGTTCAAGAACGCGCAAACTTCGAGCAGAAGCAAGCCGACGAGTTGGCCGACATCATGAGCGAGGTCCGGAAGCTCTTGACGCCGCGGCAGCTCGCCCAGATTGACTGGCACAATCCTCGTCAGGGGGCTCAGGAACGGGCCGCGGAGCGCCAGGCCAAAATGCGGCAGGCTGCGCTGCTGGTCCACGCTGCGCAATTCCTGGACCAGATCCGCTATCTTGACGCCTACCGTTTCGTCACTGAGAGGCTAAGGCGCGTTGACGACTTCCTCCGTCCGCTGGTCGGGGTCGCCTCGCCCCGATTTGCCGCGTATCGCCAGTTCCTCATCAACCTCACCGACCAGGTACGTATGGTGCCGGAGGCTCAGTGGCCACAACAGAGGCGGCGGTTTGCCGGGCAGGTGTTGCAGGGCCTGGGCCTGGAGACCGCCGGCGGGTCCGCACCCGCCAAGAAGTACACTCAGGCCCAGCTCCGCGACTTCCTGACGAGCCCCGATGCGGACGATCTTCTGCGGAAGATGGCCTCCGGGCTCAAGGCTAAAGAGACCTCGACTGCCGAGAAGGATGTCGCGCAGCCGTGACCCGCCCTTCTGCCCTCGGCTTGACGCAGCTCGCCACATGGTTCGAGAATCCCCCCGCTGAGTTCCGCCCCATGGTTTTCTGGATCTGGAACGGTGACCTGAACCGCGATGAGATTTCGCGGCAGATCCGCAGCTTTCGTGCACACGGCCTCGGCGGGTTCTTCGTACACCCTATGGGGGAGCGGTTCCGGCTGCACGACTTCATCCGCGGGATGTCGCCGCCCTACTTGTCGCCCGAGTACTTCGCCCTGGTCCGCCATGCCACTGAGACCGCGCAGCGCGAGGGTCTGTACCTCTGGCTCTACGACGAGGGCGGCTGGCCCAGCGGCAGCGCTCAGGGACAGGTCATCGCCGGACGCCGGGACCTCCGACGGCTCGTCCTCACGGTCGAGCACGAGCCGGATCCCACGTCTCGTCCGCTCCACCAGACCGCGGCCGGAGGCCGACAGCTATACTTCTATGAGCGGCCGGGCGGACCGCATCCCGATCTGCTAAACCCGGAGGCGGTGGCGCGCTTCATCCAACTGACCCACGAGCAGTACGCCCGCTGCGTCGGGGAGTTCTTCGGCACGACCATTCCCGGGATGTTCACCGATGAACCGAGCGTCGGTGCCCATGTGGGCTCCGATTGCCTGCCGTGGACGCCTCGGCTGCCCGACGAGTTCGCCCGCCGCACCGGTCGCGAACTGGCCCCTCTGCTGCCGCTGCTCTTCTCGGCTGACGCTCTCGGCTTCGACCCGCAGCAGGTATTCTCGCCGCAGGAAGTGTGGCGCGCCCGCATCGCCTTCTGCGACCTCTGGACTGACCTGTTCCACGAAGCCTATTGGCGGCAGCTTAACGACTGGTGTGCGGCCCATAATCTTCTGCACACCGGGCACGTCGGCGGTGAGGACCATCTGGAGACGCACGCCACCGCGGGCTTCGGTCACTTCTTCAAGACGGCGGGATCGCTGCACGCGCCCGGCGTGGACGTGATCTGGCGCCAGGTTTTTCCCGGGCGGCACAACGAGGAATTCCCGCAGCTCGCCGCGTCCGCCCGGCACCTGGTGGACCCCTCCATGCCCCGGCCCGACACCGGCGGCCGCTGGGAGAACCTGACAGTCAGCGAGTCCTTCGCCGTTTACAGCTTCGGTCTCACCTTCGAGCAGATGCGCTGGGTCACTCAGTTCCAGTTCGTCCGCGGCATCACCATGCTGGCACCCATGGCGTACTACTACACGCTGGACGGTGGCCGCCTGTACGGCACGATGTCCCATCTGGGCGAGGGCAATCCTCTCTGGGATCATTGGCCGGACTTCTCGGCGTACGTCGGCCGCCTGTCGCTGTTCTGCCGGCAGCGAGCCGCCTCGCCTCGAGCCGGGTTGCTCTACCCGATTGAGGCCCTCTGGGCCGAGGGTGACGCGCGCCGGCGCGCTCAAATCATTGACGAAACCCACGAGATCGCCGCCGCACTAGTCCGCGCTCACGTTCCCTTCGCCTACGTGGATGCCCGCCACGCGCGCACCGACCCCGCCGGTACCTTGCTGGCCGCCCCCTCGGCGCGACCCTATTACGCGGCGTGCGACCTGGCCCCTCAACCTCGCGAGCTGCCGGAATCGGTTCAGTGGTGCGTGCCCACTGCGCGGGAGTGCGGCGCACTGCGCTCACCGGACCTGCCTGCGCGCGCGGATCAGGCCCTCCGCGTGGCGGAGTTCGAGCTTCCGGGTGGACGAGCCTGGCTGTTGGTCAGTGAAGCCGACCGGCCGCTGCGGCTCGAAGCACTCCGCGATCACCTGCTGGCCGAGCACCGGGCCACCGCGCTAATCGCCTGGGATCCGGAATCGGGTCGGCGGTTTGACTTGGTCAAGTCGCCCCCGCCCGAACTGGCGCCCGGTGCCGCCGTGGTGTGGACACTGGGGTCGTCCTCGGGGCCCATTGAGCGCCTGGAAGGCCCTCCGTCCGAGGTTGTGGCTGCCGTCACTGGAGACTGGACACTCACTCCCGTGGAGAGCTTTGTGCTCGATGAGCGCCACATGCCGGTCCGGCGCTCGCAAGACCTCCCGTCCCCGTGCCGGCTGGCCCGGCTCCAAGCATGGGAGGAGGTGGGCTACGAAGCCTTTGCCGGCACGATGGCCTACGAGACCACCGTCTCGGTCTCCGCGCGCCAGGCCCGGGCCGCCGTTTGGCTCGATCTCGGCTTGGTGCGTCACGTGGCCTGTGCCTCGGTCAACGGCGAGCAACTCGGCAGCCGCCTGTGGCCGCCCTATTGCTTTGCGCTGCAGCGATCGCTGCGGGCAGGGCCGAATCGGCTGCGCGTGGCGGTCACGAATACGCTGTCCGGTCAGGTGCTGCGGCCCGACATGCTCGCGCAGGCCGCGGAGCGCGGCTGGCGCAACGCCTACGTTGAGCGTGCCGAGCCGATGATGCGCGAGGCGCTGCCCTCCGGCCTGCTGGGGCCCGTCAGACTGCTGGCCGGCGCCGGTGCCTAGTCGTTCCAAAGTTTTCGGAACAAAAAGGACCTGCGAGCGCTTTTGATGTTGACTCGCCCCCCGATGGTGGGTATATTGAAAAGGATCTGACAAGCGAACGAAGGAGGCCTGAACAGGATGGCCAGAACATCCCGTGGTTTTACGCTGATTGAGTTACTGGTAGTCATAGCAATCATCGCGATCCTCGCCAGTATTCTCTTCCCCGTTTTCTCCCGCGCACGCGAAAAGGCTCGACAGGCTTCGTGCCAGTCCAATCTCAAGCAGATCGGCTTGGCTGCCAGCATGTACAGCCAGGACTACGACGAGACGTTTGTTTCCGCCTGGCGAGACGTTGACGGCAGTGGAAGTTTCGACAACGGTGATTACAGTTGGCGCATGATGCTGATGCCCTACATTCGCAATGTGCAGATCTTCCAGTGCCCCAGCTATCGCACGACCAGCATGTTCGACGGGAACGGCCCGGACTCAGGTGAAAACGCCGGCTACGCTATGAACGCGGTACACTGGGCTGCAGGCGCTCCGACTCCCCCCGGCGGCGTCGCTGACGCAGCAGTCTGGGATGCCTCCAGCGTGATCACCTTCACCGATTACGACGGCGGCGTCACCCTCTCCAACGGTGGCGGCAACGCGCACGGTTGGACCCGCGACGACGGCGCGCGCGACCGACACAACGATGGCGCCAACTATTGCTTCTACGATAGCCACGTAAAGTTCCTTCGACCGACCGCGGTTCCGTGTCCGGCCAGCGGCGACTGCTGGTGGAGCGTGGAGAAGGAATAGCCGCTCGAGTCGCCTGAGCCGCTCGTGTCACCGGCAACCCGGAGCCGAGCGGTATTCTACAGTTGTACGCTGGCGTACGTTTTTTGACTGGCAAAATAGGGTATATTGCTAGCAGTAACCCTCCCTTTGACACCTGGAGACGGCGGAGGCCCGGACACCTCGGCCGTCTCCAGCGTTCTTACCCCCTCAGCCGGCACCTGTGGCTCACCCGGTGACCGCGGCGCATTAGTTTTGTCCGTGCTGCCGGGTGACTGTGGGACCGGCAGTAAGTCTCAGTCGCTGGAGGTGCGACGGCCGCCATCGGGCGGCCCTGTTCGATTCTGGGAATGAGTCCTCAGCGGCTCTCAGGCGAAGATCTCCTCGACCGGCACTGAGAAGCTCGGGATCACCGGCTCGCCGGTGAGTGTCTCGCCGACACTGAGCACCTCGATCTGCTTCGGGGTCCGATGGACGTGGATCGTCTTCGTCTGCGGCAGAACAACCCATACGAGCTTGCAGCCGGCTGCCAGGTACTCCCGGACCTTCTGCTCAACGTACGCCATGCGGTCACTGGGCGAGACGACCTCGACAGCTCGATCGGGCGCTCCGGGGAAGAACCCCTGCGGGTCGTGCTCGCGCTGTAGCGCCTCGTTGGAGATGAAGGACACATCCGGCGCGCGCACGGTATCGGGGTCCCGCGAGATGAGGTATCCTCCCTGCGAGGCGAGCACCTCGCCCAGGCCGTGGGCCTCGACAAAACCGGCCAGCCGCTGCCCCAACCGCATGGTGATCCGTGCGCTCTCCTTACCTGCCGGCGCCAAGTCAATCACCTCGCCCGCGACAAGCTCCTGGAACTTCGCGCCGTCTGCGAGGTCCAGGAATTCCTCCGCTCGCAGCAGCGTCTTGGCCTCAGCATCCATCGGCCCTCACCACCTCACAGCGTGCACTCTGGCACGTCTTGATCATCATACCCCATCACAAACGCAGCGGCAACCCGGGCGCCTCAGTCGGTGAAGATCTTGCCCTGTCGCCACTCGCGCCACGTTGTTTCGTACCAGCTCTGGTCGTCCGGCAGCGCACGGACTTCGACCGGATAGACCTCGAAGTCGCCGTTGCCGGCCCACTTGACTTCGAGGACCTCCGCGCGCATCGCCAAGTTCTCGCTGCGGTGTGGCAGCTCGGTCCCCCGCTTGGTGCTGACAACGCGGTCGCCTTGCTCGTCGAGAACCACGTACGCTCCTCGGCTGCCGCCGCCGCGGGCGATCAGGGCCTTCATCGCTGCCAGGAAGGCAATCTGCGTCAGGCAGAGGTTCTCGTTCTGAACGGCCAGTGGGAGGTCCTCGCGCCTGGTCAGCTTCAGCCCGTCGCGCTTCATTCGTGCATATTGTGCCCTGGCTGCGTCCAGCGCCGCGGCGACGCCGTCCGCGCTGCGCATGAACGCTCCATACTCGCTCATGCGCTCCTGAATCTGCAGCCGAGCTTGCCGCAGGCCCAGCTCGGAGGTCGAGTTCAAGTGACGTCGCAGGTCTGCGACGAGCGCTCGGATCTGGGGCCTGGCCAGCTTCCAGAAGTCCTCGGGCCCCAGCGGGCTGCCGTTGTACACGTGCGCAATGCGCTGAGCCGCCCGCACGCCGCCGACCTGGCCGGAGTTGAGCGCGCTGCCGCCGGGCCGCACCCCGTGCGAGCCGTTCAACTCCCCGATGGTGAACAGATGGCGGATGTTGGATTCCCACCAGATGTCTCCCCGCATGCCGCCGTTGCAGTGCTGCGCGCAGACCGCCACCTCCAGCGGCTGGCGCAGGTCCACTCCGTGCTCCTCGTACAGCTCAATGCTCTCCGGGTTCATGTGTTGCAGGCGCTCGTACGGTGTGCTCTGCAGGGCTCCGGACCTCTCCAGATAGCGCCGAGCCTCGTCGTCGAGGTTAGTGAGTGAGAACGGTTCCAGCCCGTGGTCGGCGACGGGATTGTGGCGGAAGTCCATAAACACTCGCCGCCCTTGACTGGTCTCGTTAAACACCGCCAAGTCCACGATCGAGGAGCCAAAGTCCTGCAGCCGCTCGGCGTGGAAGGGCCATTGATAACCCTTCAGAAAGATGTTGGTCGCCTCTCGACGCATGTCGTGAAAGTACTCATTAAGGAAATACCGCTTGTCCTCGCCGTTCGCGTCGGTGCTGAAATACGAGGGGATCACCTGTTGGTACGTCCCGGAGAGATTCCAGCGGAAGCCGACCGAGGCGAGGCCGAACTGGCTCTCGGTGAGGTTATTGGCGATGGCTCCGACCTTTAGTGCCAGGCCGTGGGTCCCGATCTGGCCCGGCGGATAGACGCTGTCACGGTACATCTCGCCCGGCCCGCCGGTGGCCAGGACGACGTTCTCGGCCCGGAACACCACCAGGCCGAAATTCTCCGCGCTCAGGGCCTCGCGGTCCAGTGCCACTGCGCCGATGACGCGCCGGTCCTCGCGCTCGCCGGCGACCAAGAGCCCGATGACCTCGTGGCCGTCGAAAATCGGCGTCTCGTTGCGCCGCACGTTCGCCAGAGACCCCTGGTACATGAGCATGGAGGTCTTCGGTCCGGCGGAGGTCGCCCGCTGGCGGGGGTCGTGGTCCGTCTTGTAGCCGACGTAGGCGCCGTACCGATTGAACGGGAAGGGCACACCGTTGCGCACCAGGTGGAAGAACTCCGGAGCGGAGCCCAGTGCCTCGACGTAGGCCAGGTCACCGTGGCACATGCCGCCGGCCGTCAGGCTGCGGGCGAACTCCATCGGACTGTCCGGGACGTCGCCGAAGATCCCGATCTTGTAGTAGGTCTGTTTGTCGGACCCGGAGTTGTTGGAGGTGCCGGCGCCCAGGCGGTCGGTGATGACGGCGATGTCGCGGATGCCCAGTTCCCACAGGTGTTCGGCGCAGTTGAGGCCGGCCGCCCCACTGCCGATGATGATCGTCTGAAAGGTGTGCGCCTTGACCGACAGATCCCCGCTAATGCGATAGTCCTGTGCAGAGGTCATACTCAACACTCCAACCGGACGAGATGATTGCCCTTGGCTCCCGTCAGTGGTAGTTTCTACGTGGGAGCAGGAATCACTGCTTAAGCTCGAACCCGCAAAGCGGACCGACCGAAGGAGTTCACGGACCAGCCCGTGAATATTGGTCCGGCGGGCCGGGCACTTAGCGCAGTTTCCCTGGCCGGCCCGAGCTTCCTACGGAGAAGAGGTCCGCGCGACGTTGGCTACACTGACCCAAAAGCGCCGCCTTGACACCACGATCGGCTGGCCCGTGTGTGTCATTCTCAACCTCTTCGCGCGACTGCTGGGGGCGATCCTTCGGCGTGACCACTCCCTGACGGCGCCGCCGCGGCGAACGTTGGTGATCAAGCTCATCGGCCTGGGAAGCATCACTCACGCCACGTTGCTGCTGCGCGCGCTCAAGGAGAAATGGCCGCACACGCGGCTGAGCTTTCTGTGTTTCCCCGAGGTCGCTCCACTGGTCGAGCGTCTCCCGCTCGTGGACGAGATGGTGGTCCTGGACGACAGCTCATACTGGCGTCT
>JALGUG010000128.1 GCA_029820995.1 Candidatus Zipacnadia bacterium | reverse complement strand
CGCCATTGTCTTCGTCTCCTTCTCGCTTCCAGGATCCTGGCTCGGCTGAGCCACCGTCGGCAGGCCGAGGCAAGCGACAAGCATGAGCACGGCTACGAACACGAAAGACAATGTCAGCCTCATCGAACAGCACCTACGCTACGGATTGCGCTGCAAGATCCGCGCCGGCGCACTATCCTGTCGGTTTGTCGTCAATGGCGGCGCGGTCCGCCGGAGTAACCTCGCGCGCCGCCAGCTTCTCCCGGTGCTCGCGAAAGCGGCGCTTGACGCGGTTGGCGGCCGCGCTTTCGGCCGCGGCGATCCTCAACGGGTCCGGTCGGCTCCCGAGCTGCCGCTCCACCCAGGCGTGATACTCTGCCTCCAGCTCCGCCACGACGTCGGGATGCTGAGCCGCAACGTCGTGGGCCTCCGCGGGATCCGCCGTACGGTCGAACAACTCAGTGGCCGGGCGGGGCTCCAGGATGCCGCATGGCTCGCTGGGCCGACCACAGTCCTTGGTTGGTGAACACCGCCTCGTACTGCTCGTCCTCCTTGCCCTCCAGCAAGGGCCAGAGGCTGCGCCCTTCCAGCTCCTCGGGCAGCGCGACCCCGAAGGCCTCCAGAATCGTCGGCGCGAAATCAATGTGTTGCACCAGGGCCTCGATCTTCCGCGGCTTCACGCGTGCGGGACAGTAGATGACCAGCGGCACGTGGCTGGTCTGCTCGTAGGCGTCCATATGGTCGCACAGTACCTGGTGCTCGCCCATCGCCTCGCCGTGATCCGAGGTGAAGATGATCATCGTATCGTCCAGGATCTTCATCGCCTCCAGGGTCGCAAGCACCTCGCCGAAGCGGTCGTCCGCGTAGAAGATCTCGGCATCGTACTGAGCGATCGGGTAGTTGATATCGGTCAAGCCCCGTTTGAGCTTGGGAACCGCGCCGCCCGAGATAAAGAAGTATATCAGCTCTGCTTTGCGAACCTCGTCGAGACTGCGATTGCTCGGATCGTACGGATCGCTGCCCTCGTAGAAGCGGTCTACGTACTCTGCGAGGTCTTCGTTGTAGGGCGTATGCGGATCCCAGTAGTGCAGAAACAAGAAGAAGTCCTGGTCACCGTAGGCCTTGAGCCAGGGGATTGCCAGCGCGTTGACCTGGTCGGCTGTCACGTGCTGCAGCCAGGTCTTGATGTCGGGCTGCATGTAGTGTGTGAAGCCCTGGGCGAACCAGCGTCGAAAGCGATACAGGCTCGAGACCGCGGCCGTCATGATACCGTTCTCGGCGAGCGCCTCCGGGAACGTCCGCGAGCCGATGGTCGTCTCCGGCTGTCCGTGGGTCACGACGCCCGTGGTGATCCCCCGCTTGCCCGTCAGCGTCGAGGTGTAGCAGGGCTGGGTGGGTACGTCGGTCGGGTACGAGTTCAGAAACAGGGCGCCGTCGCCGGCCAGGCGGTCAATATTGGGCGTGGTCGTCTTCGGATACCCGTAGCAGCTCGCGTGATCGTGTCGCATTGTGTCGAAAAAGACCAGGATGACGCGCATGGGATCCATCCCTCCAAAGCTTTCGCAGGTCAGGTCTTGGCCCATTTCCGTGCCGCACGCCGGCTTCCTGCCTACGCCGCTCTCCGCCTTATCGCTCAATCGGGCGCCCGCCGGGCCATGATCTGCGGTGAGATACCTGTCCAGTCGGGTGGTGCAGAATTGTCCAGTTGGCTAGCCGATTTCTAGCCACTTGGGTGATAGACTAACTGACCGAAATGAGCGAGAATGGCTCTCGGTCCCTGGCGCGGGGCCTAACGCCGGGGTAACGTCATGGAAGACCCAAATCCCCGCATTCAGGTTCTCACCTGGTCGTCGGACTGGCGTTCCGGAGACGTAGTGCGTATGTCGCGGTGCGTTTGGTCGCAGCGCCACCAGGCTTACGTCCTCCTCGATGACAACTTTGTCCACTGGTACTGCCTCGCTGACAGCGAACCGGACGCAATCGCCTGTCCCCACTCCTTCGACGTGGGCGTCGTCACCGATGTCCAAGGGCTGGGTTCGCTCCCGTACGGCCTTTTCGGCGAGTTTGTATGGCGGTTAGTGCTGGAGCCGTTCCAGCACGCGGCCCGAGAGGTCGAGAACCTGGGCGAACCTTGCCGGCCTTCACTTGCACAATAGCCCGCGCATACCCCCACACGAAGAGCGGAAGTCATTTGGATACCCGGAGCAGTCCGGCGTACGGCCGGTCACGCTAGCTCACCAGATTCTTATCTACGACGCAGTCCGGGGCTTCCACCTTCAGTGCCTCGCCCTCCAGTTGCCCGATCCGATTGCCGGTGATGAGATGCCGGCCGCCTCTCGGACCGGCCGAGATGCCCGGACCGGGCCTTATCTGTTCCAGCAAGTTGCCGGTGACCACGCAGCCCTCTGCCTCCTCCAGCCAAATGCCGCCCTGATCGGGCGCGGGTTCGTTGACGAACGATACCTTGCTGTACACACTCTTGCGGATCACGTTACCTGTGATGTTGTGCTGCCCGCCACCGTTGCCGTTCGCAACCTGAACGGCCGCCACTGTGTTGTTGATGAAGTCATTCCCTGTAATGACGAATCCCTGGCACTCGCCTCGCAGCCTTACACCGATGGGCGAGTTGATGTAGTTGGCGCTGATTGTGATGTCCCGGCAGCGATCGCGAGGTTGCTCAGCGCCGATCCCTCGGGCCTCAAGGGCCACCTGGAAGCCCTCGATGGTATTGTTGGCGATCACGTGTTGGGCCGTGCCCTCCAGAATGATAGCCTCGTTGTGTCCGTAGGCGAAATGGTTGTTCACAATCCGAATCTCACGGCAATTCCAGGTCAGGAATACGTGCTCGTCCTGCACTTGCCCGTCCTTCCGGCTGCGGGTCTGGTTGCCGTGAAGCGTGAGGTGATGGATGTTCTCCGCCCGTACGCCGCGTTTGCAGTCGCGCATCCAACAATCGCGTATTGTGACATTGGTGCCTTGCGTCTTGAGCGCGACAGCCTGGCCGCCATGACCGGAAAAGAAGCAGCCGTCAATCATGGTGTCATTGGGGTACTCAATGACCAGCGCGTCGCCGCTGTCATAGTTACCTACCAACGTCAGATCGCGAATTGTGATCTTGAGGTCCGGCCACCAGGATCCGACGACGCCCGTGATGCGCAGCAGATCTTCCCCGGCTGTGTTGGTGTTGACCACCACGGTGCCGCGGCCGTCGCCGACAATGAACAAATGTTGGTTCTCCTGAAGCGCCTTCTCTACCGGATGCCCGATCTCGTACCTCCCACCGGGCAAGTAGACCGTGCCTCCGGTCTCGGGCAGCAGGTCCAGAGCAGCCTGAAGATCTCCCACCTCCGCCACGTTGATCCAATTGTCACCATGCGATCTTCTCATGGCGTCCTCCCAGGTCCGTAAGAGCTTGAGCTGTCACCCGCGCGGAACACCGGCCTTCGCGAACGCCTCGGTCAGCGACTGATAACAAAACCGCGCTGCCGCCAGGGGATCGTAGTCGGGCTGCGACCACACTCGGGTGCTTACTTCGAGTGTGATGAAGTCATCCCACCCCGCCTCGTGCATCGCTCGGACGTACGTCACACTATCCAAGTCGCCCTGGCCGAGCAGCAGCAGATCAAAGGACCCGTCGGGATGCTTGCGGGCGTCGGTAATGTGAGTATGCGCCGTATAGGGGACGAGCGTTCTCACCGCGTCCTCGATCTCTTCGCCTGACAGGTAGAAGTGGACAATGTCGAAATGTAAGCGTACGCGCGGATCGTTGACCGTATCCAGAAGCCACACCGCGCGTTCCACGCGGTCCACGGCCGCGCCGCAGTGTGCCTCCCCCGCCAGGACGAAGTCCTCCTTCTCAGCCAGCGCGGCGTAGTCGCCCAAGAGACGAACCAGGTCGTCGCGGATCGTCTCCCACTGCTGTGTGCGGCCCCCGATGCCCAGTGCCAGAACCGGCGGCTCGCGCATTCCCAGGTCCCGCGCCAGTTGGGCGCACCGGCGCACATGCTCCAGCGTTCTGCCGTGTTCCTCCGCGCTTTCAGTAAAGATGTGCCCGGCCAGGAACAAGGCCGGCACGCCCAGGCCCTGATCCGACAGCAGCCGTCTCAGTCCTTTGCGCCGCGCCGCATCCATTTGGTCCGGCATGGCGCCGACGTGCTTGGGGCTAATGCAGATCTCGACGCCGTCGTAGCCGATGTCGGCGAGCGCGGGGAAGGCATCCTCCAGGGAAACCGTGGGCATGGCATAGGTGCCATAAGCGATCTTCATGATCCTCGCCTCTCCGGGGTGGGAAGCCTCCGCCCCAAGGATTTCGGGGACGGTTTACCCGTCCCCGAGAACAAACCAATCGGCCCAGGAGCTTGCTTGCGTCGAGCGCCTCACCCTTCCACCGTCGCAATCAGCTTCTTGAGCGCAGCGACGATCTCGGCTCGCTCCGCCGCCAGCCGCTTTTGCACCTCTGCTTCCACCAACGAGGCGATCTGCGCTCCCACATCAGCCGCCGCTCCAGGTCCAGCACCCCGCTTGCGAGCCGGCTTCTTGGGGGCCTTGCGTTTGGCACGAGCGACCTTCTTGAGCTTCTTGCCGGCACGGGTGGTCAGCATGGCTCGCATCTCTTCCAGCCGCGCAGTCGGGAACATCCTCTTGCCCCCCACTCGTGTGGCGAACTTATCCCACCTCTTCGCGTAAAGGGCATTCTTGCTCAGACCCAGCATCTCACCTGCTTGTTGGACCGTCACATGAGCTTTCTGACCTTCGGCCATTGGAACACATCCTTTGGTAGAGATAATCGGAGTCGGGTGTACGCGCCACTACGTGCTCTGCGCGGCAGTGTCAGCGCGCCGTTGAATCACGCACGCCATCGGCCCGCCGGGCCCCGCTCCGAATCATGCCCCGCTACTTGCCGTCAGCGCCTCTTTGTGACTGTAGTTCCACGCCTCATACGGATGCACCTTCACCGGACACAAAAAGGCACCCGTCAAGAGGCACAACTCGATCACACATTGCGCCGCACCCCAAATGCTGCCCAAGCCAAAGAGCGCGCGCGGGCTTGATGACGACCTCACCGAAACGGAAGGTCACACCGGAACACATCGTGAACCTGAGGTCGCAGCATCGTCCGCTACTACCGTTCGTCTGCGTGAGTGGGGAGGCATTTGCACCCTCGGGCTGCACTGCCGACGCAGCGCCGCACCCTTTCATGCGAGGTGCTCTGACGATGTCCACTGCGCCGGACAGTCCCTCTGCGCGCAAAGCTACTAACCGGCTGGCCCTGGGGATCGTCGCCGCCATTGTTGTGGGAGCACTGCTGGGCGGCTTGGCGCCCGACGTCGGCGTCCGACTGAAGCTCCTGGGAACGCTGTTCATCAACGCCCTGATGATGATTGTCGTGCCGCTGGTAATCGCCTCCCTGATCACCGGCATCACCGGACTGGGCGACATTCGGAAGTTGGGTAGCATTGGGCGACACACCATCGTTTACTACTTGATCACCACCGGTCTATCGGTCGTGATCGGCATTCTACTGGTCAATGTCATTCGCCCGGGCGTGGGAGTGCCGCGAGGAGAGGATTGCGCCTGTGCCTATCGCGTGAGCGGCAAAACCGTCGCCTTGGGTCAGAGCCTGCGGCGCTCCTCGTACGATGAACGTTATGCCATCAGGCTCGTGGACCAAGGCGTGGTGGGAACCATCGAGAGGCTCCAAGGTCCGCTGATCACGGTGCGCACGTGGACGAACGCGGAAGGGGTGGAAGTCAAGCCCGAATCCGTCGGCAAAGGGGTCGCGGTCGAATTGGCCGTCGCTGCCCCTGTCGGAGCAAGGAAGATGACCGCAGGCGAAGTGCTGACCGAGGTCATCACAGGTCTCGTGCCACGGAATCTGTTCGCGGCGATGGCGCAGAACCGCGTCCTGCCTTTGATCGTGTTTTCCCTCTTGTTAGGAGCGGTCCTGACCACCCTCGGGGAGCGCGGGAAGCCGGCCATTGAGTTCTTTCGTGCCCTGAACGACGCCATCATGGCCATCGTACGGTTGATTATGAAGATCGCCCCCTTTGGGATCCTGGGGCTGATCGCCGCACGAATCGGCGAGGCCGGAGGCTTCGCAGGATTTGGGCCGGAGTTGCTGGCCCTGGGGAAGTACTTCGCCACCGTGGTCACCGGGCTGGCCTTGCACGGCATTGTGATCTTGCCCCTGATCTTGTGGCTCATCGGCCGACGCGCTCCCTGGGCCTATGCGCGCAATGTTGCCGCGCCGCTACTGAACGCCTTCTCGACGGCCTCCAGTTCCGCCACACTGCCGCTCACAATGCAAGCCGTCGAGGAGCGGAACGGGATATCGAATCGCACCGCCAGCTTCGTCCTTCCGCTGGGCGCCACCATCAACATGGACGGCACCGCGCTGTACGAGGCTGTCGCGGCGATCTTCATCGCCCAGGCCTTCGGCATCCAGCTCAGCCTGACGCACATGATCATCGTGTTCCTTACGGCGACGTTGGCTTCGATCGGTGCGGCGGGAATACCGGAGGCCGGTCTGGTGACGATGCTGATTGTGCTCAACGCGGTGCATCTCCCCGTGGAAGGCATTGCTCTGTTGTTGACTATTGACTGGCTGCTCGATCGGTTTCGCACGACGGTCAACGTGTGGGGCGATGCCGTGGGCAGCGGCGTGGTGGAAACGCTGGAACAACGGGCAGCCACAGTGCCGGCGGGGCAGTCAGGGTGACTGGCGCTCTCAGCGTGCGTGAGTGCGGGCTCGCTGACTTGACGTGGGAGTGCATGTGATAGACAATGCCCTATGCGAGGTGACGCGCTCTGGCGCGCTGAGGCAACGCGACAGGGGTCCGGCAATGCGCTCGGACACAGGAGCAAAGCGATGACACGCGGACGGCAATCTGTCTGGCTGCAGAGAGTGCTCGTCGGACTGGCCGTCATCAGTTTGGGCGGTCTCGTGCCGGTTGCTCGGGGCTGTCCCTATGGCGTTCGGGATGCCGGTTTCATTGTTCGGGAGGCTACACCGTACGAGCTCTACGTGTTCGTGGCGGATCGAACGCCTCGCGCGGACCAGTTGCCGCGCTGGCTGACGGCGGCCTCCACCAAGTGGCTGGCGGAGGCCAATATTGAGGCGGAGGTGGTCAACACTGAGCGTCAGACCGGGCACGAGGGCATGAGCTATTACCGGAAGCTCGGCTCTCCCGCTGTGCCGACGGCGATCTTGGTATCACCGAGGGATCGGACGATGATCTTGCCGGCGTTCGACTCGAACGGCGTCTCGGAACCGGCTGTTGATCGTCTGGTGCGACGGGTCGTCAGCTCGCCGTGTCGGGAGGAGATCGCGGACTACATCGTCAAGCACTGGGGGGTCATACTGCTGGTGAAGGGCACCGATCAGGGCGAGAACGAGCTGGCCCAAGAAGTAGTAGCGGCGGCCGCCAACGCAATCGTAGGCACCAGAACCGAGATGGGGGGCATCGTGAAGCTGGGCCCCTATGTCACAACCGTATCGGGGCAGGATGTCGCGGAGCAGGTCTTGCTGTGGAGCCTGGAGCTGGACAAAGGTAATCGTACTCGGGCCGCGGTGTTATTTGGCATGGAGCGGAGGCTGGGGCCGGTGCTCGAAGGTGATGATCTGACAGAAGCGCAATTGCTCAATCTGCTCCGGCTGCTGGGGCGCAACTGCACGTGCACGACCGATCCGACCTGGCTGCTGGGCCCTGCCGCGCCACTGGTGTGGGGGGTGGACCGGCAAACAGAGGTGCTGGATGAGATGGGTTTCGACCCCAACAGCCCCGCTGTCGCGAGCACGCTGGCCGGTGTGTGGACCACTGTGGGCGAAACGGGTCGCCTCAGAGAGACCGCTCAGACCGGTGCGCGGGCTCCGCGGATTAGGGGCTATATGGAGTTCGCGCTAGAGCCGGAACCGACCGACGAAGAGGCTTCGCTTGAGGGCGAGTCCGCAGAGACCGATTTGGGTGTTCCTGAGCCCTCGGAGGCTGTGAGCGCCGAACCCCCGGTCGTGAGCAAGCCCGCCGAAGGCGGAGCCGTGGCACCTCCAGAAGAAGATCCCAACCTGGCAGAGCGAGCCGCGCCGGCGCCTGAACCTGTCCGCAGGAAGGCCTCTGCCTCTACGGTGGATACGGACGAGACCGAGAAGCCGACGGCTGAGGAGTCCGGGGCACCGGCGGAGCCCGCCGCCAAGGGTGCCTCGAATGAGAACGCGGAAATGCCCGCTGCTCCGACGCAGCCCACCGGCGGCATCGGCCTGGGAGACGCCGGCGCGTCCTCTCTGGAGCAGCGCAGCGGGCGCATGCTTCTGGTGTTCGGGCTGATCTTGGCCGTATTTGGGTTGGTGGGCGGGGCCCTGCTCGTCTGGCACCGGCATCGAGGAGCCTAGTATGTCCCTGTTTCATTTGCTGATTGCGGAGATTCGTCACCGCAAGCTGGGCTTTGCTCTGGGCTTGCTGGCGGTGGCAGCGGCCGTGGCGCTCTTTGTGGCACTGCTGACGACGGGCCGTGCTTCCGAACGAGAGACCAAGCGCGTGATGCGCAACATGGGCTTCAACCTGCTGATCGTGCCACAGGGCACGGATATGGAGGAGTACTGGGCCACCGACTTCGTCTCAGCGGATATGCCCGAGGAGTACGTCCGGCGCCTGGCCACCACGAGAGACCTGGATGCCGACCACTATGTGGCCACGCTGCAGAAGAAGGTGCGGTGGCGAGGCCGCCATGCTCTGCTGACCGGTCTGCTTCCCGAGCTCGGCGCCATCGGGAAACGCAAGAAATCGCCGATGGGATTCAAGATCCCGCGGGGCAAGTGTTACGTCGGCTACGAGCTGGCCCGCAGCCTGGGGATCAAGCCGGGGGACGAACTGGATGTGCTGGGCCAGAAACTCACTGTCGAGCGCTGTCTACTCGAGTCGGGCAGCAAAGACGACATTCGGATCTACGCCCACCTCCGCGATGTTCAGCAGATGTTGGGTCTGCCGGGCCGGATCAACACGATCCAGGCCTTGGGCTGCCTGTGCTACGGCGCGACGCTGCCGGAGCTACGGGAAGAGCTGGCTCGAGCACTCCCTGACACGAAGGTCGTCGAGCTGCGCTCCATCGCGACCGCTCGTGCCAAGATGCGGCACACAGTGGAGCAGCATGTGGCCTTCATTCTACCCACCGTACTAGTCGTCTGTGCCGCATGGGTCGGTGTGTTGGCGCTGCTCAACGTGCGCGAGCGAAGGCAAGAGATCGGCATCCTACGCGCCCTGGGCTGCGGATCCGGTCGCATTGCCGCGCTGTTCCTGGGCCGGGCCGCCATAATCGGCCTGGTGGGCGCCGCCTTGGGCTTTGCGCTGGGAACGGTCCTCGCGCTGCGAGTGGGGCCGAGCATTTTCAAGCTCACAGGACAGACCATCCGCCCGGCGTACGGGCTCTTGCTGTGGTCGCTGATCATCGCGCCGCTGGTGACCGCGCTGGCCGGCCTTCTGCCCACCATGGTCGCAGTGACTCAGGATCCGGTCGTCACCTTGAGGGAGGAGTAGCTGCCTCGCGCGGAGAATCCACTCAGCAATATGGGCCGCGGTTTGCACGCGCACCGGGCACGGTGCCGGTTAGTGTTCGTGGACGATAGCGCCGACAGGTCAACATAGGCGCGCTGCTTACCAAGCCCAGAGAGGAGAGGTTGACGCCATGAAGTTGGCTCTCATTCGTCCGTCTCTTGGTTGTGCACACCGCGTAGGAAAGGTCGCCCTTGTCGGCCTCGCAGCGCTGCTCTTGCTGGGCCTTGCGACTGTGCCGGTTGTGGCCGCTGAGTGGCCGACCTATCTTCATGACAATGCCCGCAGCGGAATAAGTTCCGAGACGCTCGAGCTCCCGCTCCAGGAGCACTGGGTCTACACGCCCGCTGCGCCACCTGATCCGGCGTGGGGCGACCCACACCATGTGCCGGTCGAAGGGGTTTTGGAGCTGCCCCGCATGAAGTTCGACGACACCTTCCACGTCGTCATCGTGGATGGAGCGGTCTATTTTGGCTCCTCGGCCGACAACAAAGTGTATTGCCTCGACGCGAAGACGGGCCGGGTGCGCTGGACGTTCTTCACAGGCGGTCCGGTTCGGCTGGCGCCGGCGGTGTACAACGGTCGCCTGTACGTCGGCTCCGACGACGGATATGTGTATTGCCTGAGAGCCTCCGACGGCAGTGTCGTCTGGAAGTTCCGCGGTGCACCCACGGGCAAGAGAGTGCTCGGACACGGGAAGATGATCTCTCTGTGGCCGATCCGAACCGGCGTCCTGGTCGCCGACAACGTGGCGTACTTCTGCGCCGGCATCTTCCCGGGCGAGCGCGTCTACGTCTACGCACTTAATGCCGATGACGGATCCGTGATCTGGAAGAACGATACAATCAGCGATGGGTCGGCAGGCCGCAACGCGTTCTCGCCGCAGGGCTACTTGCTCGCCTCCGCCAAACACCTGTACGTGCCCACGGGCCGGAACATGCCCGCTTGCTTCGACCGCAGTACCGGACGCTTTCTCTACCAGCGCGGCGGAAGCTGGCGAGCCTATGGTGTCTTGGGGGGCACATATGCGTTGCTCGCCGACGACCATCTGTATTCAGGCACGGAGCGGCAGGTCGTCGGCATCGAGCAAGACACGGGCAGGCTCGGCTTTGCGTGGTTCCCGGGCCGCCGCCTCGTGGTCACACGTGATACTTCCTATATGCTCGACGACACCGGAATTGAACCGCTGGACCGAATCGCCTATCCGGAACTTAGCAGGAAGCGGAAAGATCTGGCGCGGAAGCACCAGGGCCTGGCGAGGCAGCGGAGCGCGCTGAAACGAGCAAAGCCCAAAGACCTGGAGAAAGAGCTCAGTGCCGTGGACAAGAAGATCGCGGCTCTGGAGGAGGAGCAAAAGAAAGTCGAAGAGGCCATTGCCGGCTGCACCAAGTGGCGGTATGAGCACAAGGGTCTCGAGTCGATGATCGTGACCAGCGGCTTAGTGATTGCCGGCGGCAAGAACGAAGTCATTGCACTGGACCGAAACAGCGGCAAGCAAGTTTGGGCCGGGCAAGTCGAGGGGACGGCCAAGGACCTGGCTGTGGCGGAAGGGAACCTTTGGGCCAGCACGAACACCGGGGCCATCTACTGCTTCGGTCACGGGGCTGCGCCGGCCGCTCCAGGCGCGAAGACTCCTGCGGAGCCGTACCCTCGAGACAAGCTGACGCCGCTCTACGAAGCCGCCGCCGACGCGATCGTCAAACAAACCGGAGTCAAGCGCGGCTACTGCCTGGTGCTGGGCTGTGGCGAGGGGCGCCTGGCCTACGAGCTGGCCCAACGCACCAACCTGATGATCTACGGCCTTGACCCTGACGCCGAGAAGGTGCGGGCGGCACAAGCGGCACTGGACGCGGCGGGCATTTACGGGTCGCGAGTCTGCGTTGAACAAGGCGCGCTCGACACCCTTCCCTATTCGGACTACTTCGCGAACCTCGTGGTGTCGGAGGAAGCGCTCATTCAGGGTCGCCTGTCTACTCCGGCACAACAAGCCCTCCGCGTGCTCAAGCCTTGCGGCGGCGTCATCTGCCTTGGCCAGCCGGCGCAGCCGCGCAGTCCGAAGCCGCTTGGCGCGGATGCTCTACGCAAGTGGTTCGCTTCAGCCGACCTCGAGGGCTCCGAGATAACCGACGACCAGGGCACCTGGGGCAAATATGTGCGCGGGCCGCTCAAGGGCGCCGGAAGCTGGACGCACCAGTACGGTGATCCCGGCAACACGGCCTCCTCCCAAGACCAACTGGTTAAGGCGCCCTTTGGCGTTCTGTGGTACGGCGATCCGGGGCCCGATAAGGTGCCCAGCCGACACGCCGGCAACGCCGCCCCTCTCTCAATCAACGGCCGGGTCTACCTACAAGGCATCAACCGAATCATGTGTTTCGACGCCTACAACGGCTTCATGTATTGGGAGCGTGAGATCAAGGGCGCCTATCGCGTCGGCATGGTGCGCGAGTGCAGCAATCTGGCGGCCACGGAAGACAGCCTGTTTGCCGCCATCGGCTCCCAGTGTCTCCGGCTCGACGCGGAGACCGGCGAGACCAAGGCGACGTACGACGCGCCGCCGGCACCGGACGGCGGACAGCGGAAGTGGGCCTACGTGGCGGTGGTGGACGGACTGCTGTACGGCAGCACCGCCACCAGATCGCAGTTCAGCGACGCCGTGTTCGCCGTGGACATTCAAAGCGGCGAGCGCCGCTGGATCTATCGGGGAACGAGCATCCGGAACAACACGATCGCAATTGACGGGGGACGGATGTTCTTTGCCGACGGCTCCGTCACGAGCGAGCAGCGGCAGCAAGCCTTGAAGGAGCGGATCAAGGAGCTGCAGGCGAAGAAGGGGCTGGATGCCGCGGCTGCCGAGAAGGAGCTGGCCAGCGCGGACGTGCGCATGGCTGTCGCACTCGATGCGGCGACGGGCAAGAAGCTGTGGGAGAAGCCGATAGACCTGACCGACTGCGGCGGGCACGTGCTGTCGTTGATTGCTACCAAGGGCGTGCTCGTGTTTTGCGGAGCACACTCCAACGGCCACTACTGGCCCCAGTTCCTCGGCGGCGAGTACGCCGACCGGCGGGCAACCGTGCTCTCACAGAAGGACGGCTCGCTATTGTGGTCCAAGGCCATCGGCTATCGCATTCGGCCGCTGGTGATCGGTGATACGCTCATTGCCGAGCCCTGGGCCTTCGACCTGCGCACCGGCGAACAGAAGATGCGCACTGACCCCGTCACCGGGCAGAAGTCGAAGTGGCAGTTCGAGCGGCCCGGCCACCACTGCGGGACCATCTCCGGCTGCCCAAGCACCCTGTTTTTCCGCTCATGGTCCTTCGCGTACTACGACCTGATCGCCGACGCCGGCACCAATCACTTCGCGGCCCAGCGCCCCGGCTGCTGGATCAACATGATACCGGCCAACGGCCTTGTGGTCGTGCCCGAGGCCAGCTCCGGTTGTGTCTGTCTGTTCTCGATCCAGTGCACCACCGTGTTCCAGCCGCGCAAGACGATGAAAGCCTGGGGCATGTTCTCCGACCCCGGCAAGACCACGCCCGTCAAGCACTTGGCTGTGAACCTCGGAGCGCCCGGCGACCGCCGCGCCGCGGACCACACGCTCTGGCTCTCCTA
>JALGUG010000437.1 GCA_029820995.1 Candidatus Zipacnadia bacterium | reverse complement strand
ACTGCCGTCGCGACGAACGATCCCCAAGTGGCCCAAAGCGCCGGGCTCGAAGTTCGCGTGGGGCCGTCGCCCGTTTCACGCAATCTGAAGCTGCCGATAGTGCTCCAGCGCTACCGGCACGAAAACGCGCAGTTCGGATACGCACCCGACTATGTCACCAATGAGGTCTATTTCGACCTGCGCAACCGACCCTTTATCCGCGAGCGCAAGGAAAGCGTCTACTACTCGACCGCGATCACGCTACTGGACGGCGGCCGCTGGCTGGTGCGACCCTTTCTCCCCGCGTTGCAACAGATCTATCCCGGATGCCGCAGCGGATACGGCTCCGGCGGCTTTCTCGGCGCCAATCCCGGATGCCGCAGCGGATACGGCTCCGGCGGCTTTCTCGGCGCCAAGATCGCCTTCGACGGCCAAAACGACGCCTACACCTTGCTGAGAATCGCAAAGGCGGACAAGACCTCCGTGAGCGTCCTGCTGCACACGCCGGATGACGGGCGGACCTATGACGTGCACGAGCTTCCCGGCGGAGCGTTCGACCTCGAGCAGTTCACCGGGCACAACGCCCTGGACATCCCGCCGCCGGTGCTGGCGTACGTGAAGACGGCCGATCACCCGGCGCGCTTCTGCGCCTTCCACGACCTGCTGCTCTACCTGCCGCAGAAGCAAAAGGGCAAGTTAACGCTCGGCGAGCCGGTGAAGGTGTCCGATAAGTGCCTGGGCTCCTGCCAGCATTCCGGCGGACCGGCCTCCACTGCCACGCGCAACGGCAAGACGCACATCGTCTGGGGCGAGGTTACCGACGACAAGGATCCCGGAGTCCCCACGTACATTGCGACGTACGATCACGCCAGTGGCAAGCTCGGCAAGCCGGTGTTCCTTGCCTATGCGCCGCCGGTCAACGATGTGCACAACGTGCCCGCCGTTTGCCAGGACAGCCAGGGCTACATCCACGTCGTCGCCGGCGCTCATGGCCGGGCGTTCCAGTATCTACGGTCGCTCAAACCGAACGACGCGTACGGAGGCTGGACCGAGCCGGTCGAGGTGCTCAGCGCCGGTTATGTGGACGATAGCACGGATGCGGACGGCGACGGCCGGCAGACCTATATCTCGCTGGTCTGCGATCCCCGGGACACGCTCCACATCGCCTTCCGGCAGTGGCGCCGCAACGTGGACGAGTACCATCCCGGCCGGATCTATGCGGCGCTGTCGGTCCAGAGCAAGCCCCGGGACCGCCCCTGGGGGCCGGCGCGTCCGGTGGTCATCCCACCGGTGCCCGGCTACTCAATCTACTACCACAAGCTGACCATTGATCGCCGCGGGCGGCTATTCCTGTCGTACAGCTACTGGACGAGCGACCAGTCCTACCAGAGCGATTTCCCCGACCGCTACCACCATCGCGCTGTCCTTGTCTCCAAGGACGGCGGCCGGCATTGGAAACTGGCCGAGACGCGCGATTTCGCGGAGGGCATCTTCTGACCGCCGGGAGAAGCCGGGCGCTGAGGAAAGGGAGTCTGCAATGACGCCGGTCAAACTGGGAGTAGTCGGCTGTGGGGTCATCGGGCCCACGCATCTGAAAGCGGCAACGCAATCGCCGTTGCTGGAGGTCGTGGCCGTTGCCGACCTGATCGAGGAGCGCGCGCGGAAGGCGGCCGAGCAGTTCAATGTGCCGAAGACGTACCTGGAGGGCGCGGACCTCGTCCAGGACCCCGACGTCGAGGCCGTCGTGCTGGCTTTCCCGGCCCGCGGCCGCACGGAGTTGGCCCTGCGCGCCTTCGCCCACGGGAAACATGTGCTCACCGAAAAGCCTGTCGCGATGAACGCGGCGGAGGTGAAGCAGATGATCGCGGCCCGCGGCGACTTGACGGCCGCCTGCTGCTCGCCGCGCTTCCGCTTCCTGGAGGGAGCCCAGGCGGCAACTGAGTGCGTCGCCTCCGGCGCCCTGGGCGAGCTGCGCGTCGTCCGCTGTCGGCACATCATCCCCTGCGGCGAGAAGCCGGAGACGCCCCGGCCGGAGTGGCGCTTGAAGAAGGAGCTCAACGCGGGCGGCATCCTGTGCAATTGGGGTTGTTACGACCTCGACTACCTGCTCGGGATCACGGGCTGGCAGCTCAAGCCCCGGACCGTGTTCGGCCAAATCTGGACCATCCCGCCGCAGTTCCAGTCTCACATCGCGCCCGGCTCGAATGCCGAGACGTACTATACCGCGCTCATTCGCTGCGAGGGTGGGACGATCATCAGCGTGGAGCGCGGCGAGTACATGCCGGCCCAGGCAGACGAAGCCTGGCAGATCGTCGGGACCAAGGGGTCGCTCAAGCTCAGAATGCTCGCGGGCAATCCCAAGGCGATCATCCTCGACGAGACTTCGACGGAACACGGCACGACCTCGACAACGCTCTGGGAAGGCGCGGAGGACAGCGCCCAGGTCGGCGTCCGCCTGGCCGACGATTTCGCCACTGCGATCCGTGAGCACCGGGAGCCTGCGACCAGCCTGGAGAGGGCCCTGGTGGTGCAGCAGATTACTGACGCCATCTATGCCTCGGCCGAGCGAGGCACCTCGGTGGAGATCGAGTAGCCGCGCGCCGCAGAACCGGCGCGACTGGCCGGAATAGAGAGCCGGCCCACACAGCGTCCAAGAACCCAGGAGGTCGAAATGAAGCCGATTGCGCTGCAGTTGTACACCGTGCGGGAGCTTTGCCAGGAAGACTTCGCCGGGACGATCAGGAAGGTAGCCGACATTGGCTACCGGGGCGTGGAGTTCGCCGGGCTGCACGACATGACGCCGCAGCAAGTGCGG